>SVMA01000032.1 GCA_015067635.1 Oscillospiraceae bacterium
CTTAAGGGGCGGCCCGAGAAAGAAATGCGGTCGGCAAACCTTTCGGGGCCTCTTTAGGGGCAATAGTCTGTAAAATGCCCTTCTAGGGCTTAATCAAGCCTCCGGCTTAGCCGGAGGTTTTGACTTTGGAAAGCCGTTTATGTCCTTGCACCTTTGCGGTTGACGTGATATAATGGCCCTACGAAAATGGAGAGATTTTGGAGCGTGTGACGACATGAAAAAGCTGTATTATGGCGGTCCGATCCTCACAATGGACAAATGCTTGCCCCGGGTTAGTGCGGTGCTGACGGAAAACGGCAGGATTTCTGCCGTGGGTGATATTAATAACCTAAATACCACGAATGCCCAGCGAATCGATCTGCAGGGACGGACACTAATGCCCGGCTTTGTAGACGGACACAGCCATGCCATCTCAGTGGGGCTGAATATGAACCACAGCTGTGAACTGACAGGCTGCACCAGCTTTGAAGAAATGTTGGAGCGGATCCGTGCCTTCCGGAGGGAAAAGGATCTTACCCATGGTGAGCCCATCCGCTGCCGTGGCTATGACCCTGCGATCTTAAAGGAAGGCTGCCATCCCACAGCCAAGGTGCTGGACGCGTTGGGGTTTGACAATCCCATCGGCTGTTTCCATCAATCAGGGCATTTGGCAGTCTATAATTCTGTCGCTATGAGGCAGGCGGGGGTGAACAGTAAAACTTTTGTTTGCCCCAAGGACGGCTATGCCGGGCGGGATGAAAAGGGAGAGCTTACCGGCTATTTTGAGGAGTCCGCCAAAAATGTGGTCGGCCGCCTTTTTAGCACGGACTACGACTACAATGCCGTTAAAGAGGCAGTGCGTGTTGCCCAGGATGCGTACATCCGCCATGGTTTTACCACGATCCAAGAGGGTGGTGCCAACCAGGAGACCAGGGTCAGACATATCCTTCAGCTTGCGCAGGAGCGTGTTTTGAAGATCGACCTGGTCACATATCTTGCGGCAACGCCAAAGACAGAGGGGCTGTGGAAGGAATGCATTGATCAATTCCAAAGGGGCTACCGAAACCGGCTGAAGATTGGCGGCGTGAAGCTGTTTCTGGATGGTTCCCCCCAGGCCCGCACAGCATGGCTTACAAAACCCTATGAGGGGGAAACGGAGTACCGGGGGTATCCTATGCTCCGGGATGAGCAGGTGGAACAGCGGCTGCGCCTGGCACTGAAGTACGGCCTGCAGACACTGGCACATTGTAACGGCGATGCTGCCTCGGAGCAGTATCTGGCTGCCTATGAAAAGCTGGCCGGGGAGGGAGCAAATGTGGCGGCCCTTCGTCCGGTCATGGTCCACGCACAAACCGTGCGCTATGACCAGCTGGCAAGAATGTCCCGCATTGGTATGATGCCGTCGTTTTTTGTGGGGCATTGCTATTTTTGGGGCGATACCCATATCAAAAATTTAGGTGACCGGGGCTACCGGATCAGCCCCATGAAACGGGCGTTGGAGCAGGGGTTGGTGTGCAGTCTCCATCAGGACAGCCCGGTGACTCCGCCGGATATGCTGCACTCTATATGGTGTGCCGTTAACCGGATCAGCCGGGACGGTGTGACGGTAGGGCAGGCAAACAAGGTGGATTGCTATGAAGCCCTCATTGCGGCTACCCACGGCGGAGCTTATACCTATTTTGAAGAGGATACAAAGGGCATTCTGCGGCAGGGTGCCGTGGCGGACTTTGTGATACTGGACCGGGATCCCACAGCGGTGGATTCCATGGAAATTAAGGATATTCATGTCCTGCAAACCATCAAAGAGGATCAAGTAATCTACACGGCTTGAGCCGGAGCACCATTGGCATAGCATACAGACAAAAGACAGCGGAGGTGATCCATAATGAATCCGTTACACGGAGTATTCCTTGTTTTGATCGGCATGGGAGCCGGATTTATTCAAAGAGTCAGTGGCTTTGGCCTGGGCATCTTTGCCATGATGTTTTTGCCCCATTTTCTGCCCAGCCATACCGCTGCTGCCGCCATTTCCTGCTTGTTTTCCTGCGTGACATCCACTTATAATGCGGTGCTTTACAGACGGAGCGTTGCTTATAAAACGGCACTGCCCATGATTTTGGCCTCTTTGGTGGCCATCCCGGCGGCAGTCCAATTTGCTGCGTTGGTATCTGCAGACATATTCGAGGTGCTGCTGGGGGCGGTGCTGATCGTTTTAAGCCTGTATTTTCTGTTTTTCAGCGACCGGATTAAAATGCGTCCCGGTATTTTCGGCGGCGTTGTGGCCGGAACCCTCAGCGGTGTACTAAATGGCCTGTTTTCCACAGGGGGACCTCCGGTGGTACTTTACCTGAGCAACGCAACAAAGGATAACATTACCTATTTTGCAACCATACAGTTCTTTTTCAGCTTTACCAATCTGTACGCAACGGCGACCCGCATTTTCAGCGGGATCATCGATGGTCAGCTGCTGCTGTATTCTTTGGTGGGCATCATCGGCTGCATGGCAGGAGACTTTTTGGGCAAACGGGTGTTTGATAAGTTGGATGCCAGGATGCTGAAGAATGTTATTTATATCGGCATGATCCTGAGCGGTATCGTTATGTTTTTATAACAGAGAATTTTCCAAATATAGAAAGAACAGACTGTGGTGCAGCCACAGTCTGTTTTTATATCAAATGATCTCGATGCCCAAAATGCTGCAAAGGTCTTTCGTAAGGCGGTGGCGCCTGCCTGGTCTGCGGTGGTGACCACACGGCCATCACTTTCGATACAGCCGGCGATACACACCACAAGGCAATCAAAGCTTTGCCCCTGCAAAACAGAGACGGTCTTTTTAATGTCTGTCTCCATGTAATCATCGGTCACGGGATAGACCTTTACCAGCTCCAAGCCTGCTTTTTCCAGTTCTGCAGCGGCATTTTCGCACTTTCTTATGATGATATCGATAGGGGTGTTGACCTCGCCAAAGCCCACAAAAGCGACCTTGCTCATAGGATTTAACTCCTTCCAAATTGATGGATATCAATGATTATAATCATTAAAAGCCTAAATTTGAAATGAAAAACATTAAAAAAGCAGTGTTTTTCTACCCGGTGCCAAATAGCGGCAGGATATCTTGCGCAGATACACAGATTGTGATATAATTTCCCAAAAGGACACTCTGGCGATGCACAGCACCGCCGTGGAAAGGATCATACATCATGGAAACAAAGTATATTTTCTCTGCTCCCGGCCGCACAGAGATCAGCGGTAATCATACGGACCATCAGCACGGCTGCATCCTGGCGGCAGCGGTGAACTTAGAGAGCGTGGCGGAAGTGAAGTTGAACGGTACAAGCACCGTTTGTGTCTGCTCCGAGGGCTTCCCGGATACGGTGATCGAACTGAACGACCTTTCTCCCCGGGATGAAGAAAAGAACACCACAAAAGCCCTGGTGCGGGGTGTGGCAGCTGCTTTTGCTCAGCGTGGAGCAAAGCTGCAGGGCTTTGACGCATCGGTGCGCTCCACGGTCTTGCCGGGCAGCGGTCTTAGCTCCTCTGCGGCCTTTGAGGTGCTGATGGGCAATATTTTCAACGAGTTGTTCTATGAAGGCAAGGCCGATGCGGTACAGATCGCACAGATCGGCCAGTATGCGGAAAATGTCTATTTCGGAAAGCCTTGCGGCCTGATGGATCAGCTGGCTTCTTCCGTGGGCGGTATGGTTTTCGTGGATTTTGCCGATCCTGCTGCCCCGGTGGTGGAAAAACTGGATGTTGACTTTACTGCGGCAGGCTATGCGCTGTGCATCATCGACAGCGGCGCTGACCACGGCGACCTGACCGATGAGTATGCGGCCATTACCCGGGAAATGAAGGGAATCTGCGCCTTCTTCGGCAAGGATGTGCTGCGTCAGGTGTCTCAGCAGGAATTTTTTGCTGTGCTACCCCAACTCAGAGGCAAGGTCAGCGACCGTGCCATCCTGCGTGCTATCCATTTCTTCCGGGAAAATGACCGGGTGATGCATCAGGTACAGGCTTTGCGTGAGGGAGATTTCGACACATTCCTCCGGTACGTCACCGAGTCCGGCCGCAGCTCCTGGATGTACCTGCAGAATATCTATCCTGCCGGTGCCACCGACAAGCAGGAGATGGCTGTGACCTTGGCACTGTGTGAGACGCTGCTCCGGGGCAGAGGCGCCTGCCGTGTCCATGGCGGCGGCTTTGCAGGTACGGTGCAGGCCTTTGTGCCTACTGACCTGCTGGACAGCTTCTGTGAAGGTATCGAGGCAGTGTTGGGGAAAGGCAGCTGCCATGTGCTGAGCATCCGTTCCGCAGGTGGATATTTGGTAAAGGCATGATCCAAGACCGATAGAAGGAAGTGTTTTTTTATGGCACCTCAGCTTTATGGAACTGAGCATATTTTGTACATCATAATCAGCACTTTGGCATCAGGTGCAGCCCTGCTGCTGGCAAAAAAGCACTTGAAAAAGGAAAAGGCGATCCGGTTGTTTTTGCGTGTTTTGGCCGCTCTTTTGTTTGCAGCTATCGCTGTCAATCGGCTTTCCATGAACTACTATTTTGGCTCGGCCTTGATCCCTGACAGCTTTTGTGGCATGACCAGTCTTGTGTTGGCGCTGGCAGTGCTGTTTGGAAAGAGAAACAACAGTGTTCTTCATTTTGTTTGGCTTCTGGGGCTGTTTGGCGGCGTTGCCACGGTGCTGTATGCCACATTTTTGGATCAGAACCCTTCTTTCTTCTTTCTGCCCACCATTTCCGGTCTGCTGCACCACAGTCTTTGCGCCATGCTGGTGGTGGCGCTACTGATGTTCCGGCAGATCGACATCACTTATAAAAAGTGGTATTGTACCTTCTTCGGGTTTACCACCTATCTTACCCTGGGCGCATTTTTGATGCAGGTCTATGGCCTGGAAGATGCGTTTCACATTGTCCAGCCGCTGATCTCCGATACCCCCCTTACCGCATGGGTCATGGCGCCCATATATGCCGTGGCCTATGGCCTTATATTACTTGGTGTTGAGCTGGCCAAAAAAAGAAAAAGGAGCGTAAATGTATGAATGCAGATAAGATCATGAAAATTTTTGAAGACACTGCCTATGTCCGCATGGGCGGCAGCCCCGAGGAGCGGAAGGCAGCCGAGTATTTGCAGAGCAAGTGCGCAGAAATGGGCCTGGGTGCTGCCATCGAGGCCTTCGATGTGGATATGGCCACCATGGAAAACGCTGTTTTCGCCGTGGACGGCAAGGAGATCCCCTGCAAGGGCTATCTGTGCGCCGGCTGTGGGGAAGTGGAAGCGCCTTTCTATTACCTGCGGGATACGGATGACTACAGCCTGTCCCAGTGCAAGGGCAAGATCGTGATGATCGACGGCTACCTGGGCTACTGGGTGTATCAGGACTTGCTGGAAAACGGCGCCGTTGGATTTGTGACCTATGATGGCAACGCCAACTATACCGACTGGGATATCGACCAGCGGGAGCTGCGCAGCTATGTGAGCAAGGGGAATAAGATCCCCGGCGTAAACATCAATGCCAAGTCCGCCATCGAACTGATCCGGGGCGACGCAAAAACCGCCAAAATCGCCTTGAAGCAGGAAGAATACATCGGTAAGTCCCACAATGTGATTTTGGACCTGCCCGGTGAGGACGAAAAATACATTGTTTTCACAGCCCACTATGACTCCACATCCCTGTCTCAGGGTGCCTATGACAATATGTCCGGCTCTGTGGGACTTTTGGGGATCGCAGAGTATTTTGCCAAGAACCCCCACCGCTACGGTCTGCGTTTTATTTGGTGCGGCAGTGAGGAACGGGGTCTGCTGGGCTCCAAGGCCTACTGCGCTGACCATGAGGAAGCCTTGAAAGATGTGGTCTTGAACATCAATCTGGATATGATCGGCTGCATCATGGGCAAATTCCTTGCCTGCTGCACCTCGGAGGAGCCGCTGGTGCAGTACATAAAGTATTTTTCCATGGAGCAGGGCTTCGGCGTGAAGGCTTATCAGGATGTGTATTCCAGCGATTCCACGCCCTTTGCGGATAAGGGCATTCCGGCTGTCTCCTTTGCCCGTATCGCTCCTCCCAATACCGCAACCATCCACAACAGCTACGATACCGTTGCTCTGATGAAGGGCGAGCAGATGATGGAGGATATCGATTTTATCGTGGCCTTTGCAGAGCGCATGGCAAACGCCAAGCGCTGCCCCGTTGCCCGGATGATGCCGGACAATATGAAGGAAAAGCTGGATATCTACCTTGCCCGGAAACGGGATAAGAAATAAACCGAGGAGGCATTGTGATGCCGGAAGTGAAGATCACCCTCAGCGCCAACGCCGGTGTTTGCATACAGGCTGCCGGGAAGAAAATATGGGTGGATGCGCTTTTCAGCGGTGCAGATGTGGGCTTTTCTCCAATGTCCCCGGAGTTGGCCCAAAGGGTGCTGGCAAGTGAGACTTTTGCGGAGCCGGATCATATCGTCTACACCCACTGCCACCCGGATCATTACAGCCGGAATTTGGCCCAAAGGGCAAAGGATAAATGGCCCACGGCCCGGGTGTACCTTCCGGAGCCGGAAATAGAAGGGCAGGTACTGCTTTCCGGGAACGAAATGTGTATTACCGACGGCGGTCTTACCCTGCGGTTTCTCAGACTGCCCCATGAGGGGGCGCAGTATACCCATGTAAAGCACTACGGCTTGTTGCTGAGCACAGACGGCTGCAATATCCTGCTGCCCGGAGATTGCGCTCTGGCAAGCTCTGCTTTGGCGAGGGCCATAGGGGATACCAAGATCCATGTGGCGGTCCTGGATTTCCCGTGGATCACATTACGCAGCGGCAGAGCCTTTGTGGAAAAGGAGATTCACCCGGACCATGTTCTTGCCTACCACCTGCCCTTTGCAAAGGACGACAAAAACGGATACCGAATCTCTGCTGCCAAGGCTGCCCAAAGCATGAAAAACGATGTGCACCTTTTGCTGGAGCCTATGCAGACGGAAACCATAAAAATATAAGAGGTAGGCTATGCCTACCTCTTCCCGGAGGAGGTTGTCCCCCTCCGGGAACGCACAGTTTGCACTTGTGCTAAAACAATACTACCATTCTGGGATGTATCTCTTAGTACGGATCAATTGATATGTCTGCTTGCAGCTTGCGAATAATCTGCATGTTGCTTCCCTCGAAAACCAAAGCGGGAAAAATAGAATAGTGGTGAAACGAAATATCCACTAAGACTTTCGCACCGTAACGGGAAACCATGTCACAAAGTAGTTCAATATCACATTCTGAGAATAGCTTCGTTAGTAAATCATCAATCTCCCAACTAAAGACATCATCAACCTCTCTATATACTATTTCATCAAAGTCAGCATGTTCAACACACCGTACATCTCTAGGCATCAGTTCAAGCACTGAGGAACGGTAATTCTGATTAGCGAATATTAGAATGATTGCACCATAAAGCCGTGGGAGTTTATTTTTGACATTCATAGCTACTTCACCCATTCTTCTATTAAATCTTTAAAGAAATAATTAGTTCCACGCCAAACACGGCCATCTTTTGTGCCAACCCAAAGTCGATGATTGTCCGCAGTATCTTGATAAATATCATATTATTTGTTAAGTAAAGTGGTGATGAACTCATCCTGTGTGATACTGCCCAGCAGCTGGGAAAAGGGCAGCGGTGCAAGGGCGGAGCGGATGGCGTCCTCTCGGTAAGGACAACCTGCCAGGGCCTCCTCCAGCGGTGCAAGCTCCGTCAGGGCGAGGAAATCGCCCATGACCTTCAGAGCGGTGATGTTGCCGGCAGAAACGGACAGGTGCAGCTCCAGCAGACCGCCGCCATGGCGGCGTTTGAAGCAGATCTCATATTTGGGAGACCGGCCGAAATTCCATTCCCATGTGTCGTATTTTTCCGTCTTCAGTGCCTCCACCCGGCTCAATTCGGCAGGGGAGAGAGAAAGGGGAATCATACCGCTCCGGGTGAACGATTCACGCAGGTATGCCCAAAAGGCGGCCATGTCCATATCACTTTCCAGGGCACTGCGGATATTGCTCACCCGACTGCGGACGGACTGCACACTTTTGGATTGAAATTTGGTGGGGTCGGGATTCAAAGCCCCGGCGATCATTTCGGGATCAGAGTCAAAAAGCAGCGTGCCGTGGTGCAGGATCCGTCCCTTCAGCAGCTGCTGGGCCGTACCGGAGACTTTTCTGCCGGAAATCAGAATGTCGTTTCTGCCGGAGCTTTCGGCATCCAGACCGAGACCCCGGAGGGCCTGCACCACAGGACCGGTAAACCGGGTGGCAGAGCGGTCCTGAAGATCCCCTGCGTCGGTGATGAAGGAGTAGTTTAGATTGCCCATGTCGTGGTATACAGCACCGCCGCCGGTATTGCGGCGGACTACACGGATACCGTGCTGCTCCACGAAGGGGCGGTTGATCTCGGCCTCGGCGTTTTGGTTTCTGCCGACGATGACGGCGTTATGGTTTTGCCAAAGGATGACGATGTTGCCATTGCGATAATGGTTCAGCACATATTCTTCAAAGGCCAGATTGTAGGCCGGGTCTGTGGAGCCGGTCTGCAGATAATACACGGACATGGAAATAACTCCTTTTTGTACTGTGAAAACATTTTAGCAAAAACAACTGCAAAATGTCAATGAAAAATTGCTTGACAGAAGCGGTTTGAGATGATACAATATGCCCCGTGATGGTGCCACGGCACCTGTGATTTATGGGCCCTTAGCTCAGTTGGTTAGAGCCTCCGGCTCATAACCGGATAGTCCCGGGTTCGAATCCCTGAGGGCCCACCATGAAAATCAGGCCCTTGCCTTTTATATATAGGGGTATAGCTCAATTGGTAGAGCGGCGGTCTCCAAAACCGTAGGCTCAGGGTTCAAGTCCTTGTGCCCCTGCCAAAAAAGACCACACCGAAAGGTGTGGTCTTTTTTGGCAGAAGCAAGGACTTGAAAGGGCGGCCTTGCCGCAGGCAAGGTAAGCAAGTGTCCGGGGGACACTTGCTTAGCCCGTGGGAAAGTCCATGGAGCAGTGACTGCAGTCAGTATGACTGTTGGCACTGCTCCATTTGGGTTGCAGTAGTCTCTTGCGGGAGCTTTTTCGCTGATGGTTCGCCTGTGGCAAAAATGCAAACAAGTCCTTGTGCCCCTGCCAACAAAAAGAGAACATTTGTCTACCGACAAATGTTCTCTTTTTGTTTATCCAAGCCGCAGGCTTGGCATATCATCACCGCACAACGTGCGGTGCATATCATCAGCCCCTTCGGGGCTGTATCTCATCACGCGTCAGCGTGTATTTCCCTGCGGCTTGATGATATACAACACTTCGTGTTGATGATACGCAATTCCTGCGGAATTGATGATATACAAGGCTTCGCCTTGATTTATTGGCGGAAGTGTGGTATATTGAAAAAGAAAGGCGGTGATTTTGTGAATGTAAAGAATAAGTCAAACAGTGAAATTGAAAGATTGATTACGGACGCATCGTTTTCGTATAAACAACCTTGGTTTTATAATCACCCTTTTGCACTCAGATGTGAATTGGGCATAGGTGACTCAAAGCATGTTTACTTAAAAAACGCCAAGAAACGAGCACTTGAAATATTTGATGTTCTTTTTCAAAAATCCCCCGATGCTATATTTTTTGATCATTATATTGAAGATATTTCTTCGTGGGAGGGAATTAACGTCAAAAATTCAATTAGATATTTCAAACGGAATATAAAATTTCTTGCACAGCATGTAAATAAATATGAAAACACCATCGTATTCAACATTCCGCTTGACGAAGATGAAAAAGAGAATAATGTTCAAAGAAATCGAATCATATGCTATACAGATTCCAAGTATCCTTACAAAAAAAGAGCAATAGAAAATTTTTCATGGGGATCAAGAACAGTACATTTTGTGTCTTTTGAAAACGAATGTATTTTAAGCATTTATGACGATAGAGGTTGCGACATTGTTTTTGCGACAAAAGAAAAAATGCGAGAATTTTATAACAAATTGAAACCGTATTTTCTCGAATATGATGCAGAAGAAATGTCGAGGCGTTTTAATGATTAAATGCTGATGACATACCAGACAC
>SVMA01000007.1 GCA_015067635.1 Oscillospiraceae bacterium
AAATGAAGGGCCGCATCATCGGTCGGGAAGGTCGGAACATCCGCACCTTGGAAACCATCACGGGTGTGGATCTGATCATTGATGACACACCTGAGGCCATCACCGTCAGCAGCTTTGATCCTGTCCGTCGGGAAATCGCCCGTCTGGCATTGGAAAAGCTCATCGCTGACGGCCGTATCCACCCCACCCGCATTGAGGATATGGTGGAAAAGAGCCGCAAGGAAGTGGATCGCACCATCCGCGAGGAAGGTGAACGCGCCTGCTATGAAACCGGCGTGCACAACCTGAACCCCGAGCTGGTGAAGGTGCTGGGTCGCCAGAAATACCGTACCTCTTACGGTCAGAACGTGCTGAATCACTCCATGGAGGTTGCCCATATCGCCGGTCTGATGGCCGCAGAGCTGGGTGTGGACGTTGCCCTTGCCAAGCGTGCAGGTCTGCTGCATGACCTGGGTAAGTCCATTGACCACGAGGTGGAAGGCAGCCACGTGCAGCTGGGTGCAGATCTGGCGCGGAAGTACAAGGAAAATCCCGTGGTGGTCAACGCCATCGAAGCACACCATGGCGATACGGAGCCTAAGACCGTCATTGCCGTATTGGTACAAGCTGCAGATGCCGTCTCCGCCGCAAGACCCGGCGCACGGCGGGAGAATGTGGAAAACTACATTCGCCGTCTGCAGAAGCTGGAAGAGCTTACCGGCTCTTATCCCGGCGTGGAAAAGGCATTTGCCATCCAGGCCGGCCGGGAGGTTCGCATCATGGTCAAGCCCGAGGTCGTCACCGAGGACAATATGGTGCTTCTGGCACGGGACGTGGCAAAGAAGATCGAGGCCGAGCTGGAATACCCCGGTCAGATCAAGGTCAACGTCATCCGGGAAACCAAAGCTGTGGAATACGCAAAATAAGAGAATTGCCCCAACTTCCGTTGGGGCAAATTTTTATACAAAAATTTTCCAAATGCGAATAATTCCTATTGACAAATAGAAAAGTATGTGCTATAATGGTCTTGTAAATGAGAATGATTCTTATTTATTGCCAAACAGGAGGTTACTATGGAACGAACGGCAAAGCATTTTCGCAAGCGCGACGCCATTCTGACCTGCCTGCGTCAAACCAAGGTGCACCCCTCCGCAGAATGGGTTTTTGAACAGCTTAAACCCGAAATTCCCGACCTGTCCCTGGGTACGGTATACCGGAATCTGGCTCTTTTTAAGGAGCAGGGTCTGGTTCGCAGTCTGGGCACGGTCAACGGTGTGGAGCGCTTCGATGGGGATACCCGTTCCCATATCCACTTTGTCTGCGGCCATTGCGGTACCGTTGCGGATCTGGAGGGGCTTCCCAATCTGTCCGGCTTACAGGCCGCGGCAGAGAAAGACCTGGGCAGTCGAATCGATGGCTGTCAAATCACTTTTACCGGCACGTGCCGGGATTGTATCCACGAAAAGAAGGAGGAATCCGCATGAAAAAGTTCGTCTGTACCGTCTGCGGCTTTGTATACGAGGGCGATGCACTTCCCGAGGATTACGAATGTCCCCTGTGCGGCGTCGGCCCCGACCAGTTTGAAGAAGAAGTTTAATGAAATTGATCCCCCCCCGAGGGAAACTAAAAAACATATTTGGAGGAAAATATTATGAAAAAGTTTGTATGTCCCGTTTGTGGCTATGTCCACGAAGCAGAAGTAATGCCCGAGGGCTTTGTTTGCCCCGTTTGTAAGGTTCCCGGTTCCAAGTTCAAGGTCATGGAAGAGGGTAAGCTGGCTGCCGAGCATGAGTACGGCATCTATGCCAAGACCGTGAAGAACAACCCCGACATTTCTGAAGAGGATAAGAAGTTTATTTTCGAGCAGCTGATGGCTAACTTTAACGGCGAATGCGCCGAGGTTGGTATGTACCTGTGCATGGCCCGTATCGCTCACCGTGAGGGCTATCCCGAGATCGGTCTGTACTGGGAGAAGGCCGCTTACGAAGAGGCAGAGCACGCCGCCAAGTTTGCGGAGCTGCTGGGTGAGGATCTGGAGCCCAATATGAAGGCCACCACCAAGGACAATCTGGCATGGCGTGTGGACTGCGAGTTTGGTGCCACCGCCGGTAAGTTCGATTTGGCAAAGTGCGCCAAGCAGAACGGTCTGGATGCCATCCACGACACAGTTCACGAAATGGCCCGGGACGAGGCTCGTCACGGCAAGGCACTGAAGGGTCTGCTGGAAAGATACTTCTAAGAATTACCACACAAAAAAGGGAGCAGATTTCTGCTCCCTTTCAGTCTGCCACAAAGGCTTTTTTGATTGTATCATTGATCCTGCCCTGTTCAAAAACGCCTACAACGGTGATTTCCTCGTTTCTGTTCAGCTTGATCAGGTCCTCGGTCTTCATATAGACCAGAATACTCCAGGAGGAATACTTCTGATCATCTTGCTTCATCACTGCGTAATTTTCTTTGATCTCGGTAACGGTTGCCGTCCATCTTACCGTCTTTCCGTTATACCGTTCCCTTGCGCGAATCTCATTGTTTTCACACTCCAGCCGATATTCTTCATAATCAAAATGGATCGCTTCCTGCAGCATTTCCGTTTTCGTCTTTGTTGCACAGGCGGTCAGGGAGAAGAGCATGACCAGGAAAATTCCAAAAGCGAGAATTCTTTTCATTTTATCACCCATCCTTTTTTGATTGGTAACTGCATCATATCACAAAAAAGGCTTTTTTTCAACAAAAACTGTCTTTTGGCAAAATATCCCCCCTGCGGGCTTGTAAAACTGCTTTTTTTGCGGTATAATGCCAAAAAGACAGGAAGGAGGGTTTTCCATGGGAGAACATCATCACGAGCATGACCATGTGTACATGCACGCCCACGGCATCGCCCATCATCACGGACACGTTCACGAGAATCAGAAGGCCGTGATCAATCGGCTGGCGAGAGCCATCGGACATCTGGAAAAGGTAAAGCGGATGGTGGAAGAGGGCTATGATTGCTCCGAGGTGCTGGTGCAGCTGGCGGCAGTGCGGTCTGCCATTGAAAATACCGGAAAGGTGATCCTGCAGGATCATATGCGCCATTGCGTGGTGGACGCGGTATCTGCAGGAGATGCGGCGGCGATTGACGATCTGTGTCAGGCTATCGATAAATTTATGAAATAATCAGGGGCGGCAGTTTGCCGCCCTTACTATATTGTATTTTTCCCTACTTTTGGAATTTTGAAAAAGTTTTGACGAATACATCCTTTTCTGCTATAATAATTTGCTGAAATGAAGGTTACCTTTTTAGCGGAGGAACAAACAATGAGAATGAGAAAAATGCGCAATTTAGAGCCGCGGATGGCCGCCTGTGATGCCTACCGTATCGACAATGCCGCCGCCCGCAAGGGTCTTTGGCGGGAACTGAAGAAGGATTGCTCCCAGCTATGGGTAGAAGTGGGCTGCGGCAAGGGAAAATTTACCGCCGAAACCGCTGAAGCCCATCCGGACGTACTGCTCATTGCAGTGGAACGGTGTCGGGAAGCCATGGTGGTGGCCATGGAAAAAGCAAAAGCCATGGGTCTTAACAATGTATTTTACATCGACATGGATGTGGCAAATATGGAAGAAATATTCGCCTCCGGAGAAATCGACCGACTGTTTATCAACTTCCCCGACCCCTGGCCGCGGAAGAAAAACGCCAAGCGGCGTTTGACCCACCGGAGCTTTTTGGACAAATACTGTCGAGTGGTAAAGGAGCAGGGCGAAATTCACTTCAAAACCGATAACGCTCCGCTGTTTGAGTTTTCTGTGGAAGAATTTGCCGCCTGTGGCTTGCAGGTAAACAATCTTACACGAAATCTACACGAAAACGGCATCGTGGGCATCATGACCGGCTATGAGGAGAAATTCCACAGTCTGGGTACGCCCATCAATCGGTGCGAGGTGGTTTGCAAGCCCTTCGTTCTGCAGCCCGAGAAGAAAAACACCGGGGAGGAAGCTGTATGACTACCTATCAGGCAGGTGCCTGCGAGGTAGCCGTCATCGGTGCCGGTCATGCCGGAATTGAAGCGGCTCTGGCCGCCGCACGGCTGGGCTGTCAAACCGTACTGTTCACCATCAATTTGGATTCTGTGGGCAATTTGCCCTGCAATCCCGCCATCGGCGGCACAGGCAAGGGACATCTGGTACGGGAATTGGATGCCTTGGGCGGTGAGATGGGTGTTGCAGCAGACAAGGCCTGTATCCAGTACCGGATGCTGAACCGGGGTAAAGGTCCTGCGGTTCACTCCCTGCGGGCACAGGCAGACCGGCGGAAATACCAACAGGTGATGAAGCAGACCTTGGAGCTGCAGGAAAATCTGCAGCTGAAGCAGGCACAAATCGTAGAAATTTTAACAGAAAACGGAGCTGTCACCGGTGTGCGCACCCAACTGGGTGCCATCTACACCGCAAAGGCGGTGGTCATCGCCACCGGCACCTATCTGGACAGCACCGTCATCACCGGAGAAAGCATCCTTTCTTCCGGTCCGGACGGGATGCATCCGTCTGTGGGACTGGCAGACAATCTGCGTTTGCTGGGACTTCCTCTTCGTCGGTTTAAGACCGGCACACCGCCCCGGATCAATCGCCGGAGTGTGGATTTTTCCAAAATGGAATTACAGCCCGGTGACGAAAATCCCGAGCCGTTCTCCTTCCGCACGGAAGCTCCGGTGAAGAATTCTGCGGTATGCTATCTTACCTACACCAACGAAAAGACCCACGAAATCATCCGCGCAAATTTCCACCGCAGTCCCATGTTTGACGGCACAATTTCCGGAGTCGGTCCCCGTTACTGTCCCAGTATTGAGACAAAAATCGACCGTTTTGCGGATAAGCCCCGGCATCAGTTGTTTATCGAGCCCTGCGGTGTGGATACCGAGGAATTGTATATTCAGGGCTTTTCCTCCAGTCTGCCCGAGGATGTTCAGCTTGCCATGCTGCACACCATTCCCGGGCTGGAGCATGCAGAAATGATGCGGTGCGCTTATGCTATTGAGTATGCGTGCATCGACCCCACTGCTCTGCTTCCCACGCTGGAGACCAAAAGTATCCAAAATCTCTACGGTGCCGGTCAGTTCAACGGCTCCTCCGGCTACGAAGAGGCGGCAGTGCAGGGACTGATCGCAGGCATCAATGCCGCCCTGAAAATACAGGGCAAGTCCCCCTTTATCCTTACCCGGGAAACCAGCTATATCGGCACGCTGATTGACGATCTGGTCACCAAGGGTACGGAAGAGCCCTACCGAATCATGACCAGCCGGAGCGAATATCGGTTACTGCACCGTCAGGACAACGCCGATCAACGGCTGACCCATTTGGGTGCCGCCATCGGTCTTGTGCCCCGGGATCGACTGGCAGAGGTAGAAGCAAAATATGAAGCTGTGCGTCGGGAAGTGGCCCGACTGGAAGCCAACGGCATTCCCGGAAGCGAGGAGCTCAATGCAATGCTCACCGCCCGGGAAACCGCGCCGGTTACCAATTCTGCCCGTTTGGCGGATCTGCTCCGCCGACCCCAGGTAAGCTATGCCGATCTGGCTCCCTTCGATGCCGGTCGTCCCGCCTTGCCCGAAAGCATCACCGACGAGGTAGAGATACAAATAAAGTACGCTGGCTATTTGGAGCGTCAGCAACGTCAGGTGGAGGAATTCCGAAAGGAGGAAGCCCGTCTGCTTCCTGCGGAGCTGGATTATGAAGCCATCGGCGGTCTGCGCCTGGAGGCGCGGCAGAAGCTCTCCCAGATCCGTCCCCTGTCCATTGGACAGGCCGGTCGCATTTCCGGTGTCAGTCCTGCGGATATTGCGGTACTGCTCATATATCTGGAACAACAGAAATCATAACAAAAAGCCCCCTCATCCGAGGGGGTTGTTTCGGGCGGATGCATTCAGCATCCGCCCGTTTGTTTTATTCTCCGTAACCCATGGGGTTGCTCTTTTGCCAATTCCAGGAGTCCCGACACATATCGTCCAGGGTCTTTTCTGCCTTCCACCCCAGCTTTTCTGCGCTCTTTGCCGGGTCTGCATAGCAGGTTCCGATGTCACCGGGGCGGCGCTCCGTAATGACATAGGGCACTTCCACACCGTTTGCAGACACAAAGCTGTTGACCATATCCAGCACGGAATAGCCTGTGCCTGTGCCCAGATTGAACACTTCACAGCCCTTGTTTGCCGCAACATACTTCACTGCCGCCACATGTCCCTTGGCAAGATCCACCACATGGATATAATCCCGCACACCGGTACCGTCATGGGTATCATAATCATTGCCGTAAACACTGAGCTTTTCCCGACGGCCAACAGCCACCTGGGTAATATAAGGCATCAGATTGTTGGGGATTCCCCGGGGGTCTTCCCCGATGCAGCCGGAGGCATGCGCACCAATGGGATTGAAATACCGCAGCAGCACGATTCCCCATTCCTTGTCTGCGTTGGCCATGCCGGAGAGGATTTGCTCCGTCATATACTTGGTCCAGCCGTAGGGGTTGGTGCAGTTGCCGGTACGGGAGTTTTCCCGCAGGGGCATTTCATTATCCGCAGTATAAACCGTGGCAGAGGAGGAGAAAATAATATTCTTCATCCCCACCTCTTCCATCACCTTGGTCAGCACCAGGGTGGAATTCAGATTGTTATCATAATATTTCCAGGGAATGGCCACGGATTCTCCCACAGCCTTCAGTCCGGCAAAATGGATCACGCAATCAATCTTGTTTTCTGCAAAAATCTTTCTCAGCAGTGCCTCATCCCGCACATCGCCCTCGTAAAACTTCAGGCTCTTGCCGGTGAGCTCCTGCACCCGCTTCAGACTTTCGGGGTTGGAGTTGCACAAATTGTCCACGACCACAACGCCGTAGCCGCCTTCCAGCAGCTCAACGCAGGTATGGGAACCGATATAACCGGCACCGCCGGTCACCAATACATTCATAAAACATACCTCTTTTCAATGGAGTTTTCTATATTTTAATCCATATCCAATAAAAAAGCAAGGGCCGCAATGTACACATTCCCGTTTTATACTTGCTATTTTCCACGAAAACCAGTATAATGTTACGAGGAATGGTTTACACTTCGCCTACTTTCCAAAAGGAGGAACCAATATGGATACCATTTACGTCACCGGTCACCGCAATCCGGACACCGATTCCATCGTCTCTGCCATGGCCTATGCCGCCCTGCGCAATGCACTGGGCGATCGGGAATATGAGGCTGCCTGTCTGGGTCACGTATCGGATGAAACACAGATCGTTCTCAACCGTTTTGGCTTTCAGCCGCCAAAGCTGATCACCGGTATGTACACCCAGGTCAAGGACCTGGATTATGATAAGCCCTCTGTTCTGGCCGCTTCTGTTACCATGGGCAGAGCCTGGGAGGAGCTGGGTCGCCACAGCAGTATTCAGGCGATTCCCATCGCCAATGATGACGGCACGCTCTACGGCATGCTCTCCCGTACCGACGTGGCAGATTACAATATGAATCTGGTTTCTGCCGGTCGGTTGGAGCAGGTGCCCCTGTTTAACGTCCTTTCCGTTTTGGAGGGAAAGGTGCTCAACGATGCCGGCGAGCAGACAGATGTCATCTCCGGTAACGTTACCATTGCCCTGCCCCAAAGCCGGGAGAATCTTCTGTTTAAGGAGACAGAGTCCGTGGTGCTCTGCGGAGAACAGCCGGATATGATCCGCCGGGCATTGGAAATGAATGTGAACTGTCTGGTTCTGTGTCAGGCAGAGCTTTCGGAGGAACTGCGGAAGCTTCCCACCAAAACCTGTGTTATTTCCACACCCTATGACGCCTATCGGGCTGTGCATTTGATCTTCCAATCCACGCCCATCGGCCGGCTCTGCAGCGGGCAGAGTCTCATCTGCTTCCACCAGGAGGATCGGGTGGACGATGTGCGGGAAATCATGCTGAAGCACCGCTTTTCCAGCTATCCCGTACTGGATGAAAACGAAAAAGTTGTGGGCGTATTGAGCCGCTATCACTTGCTCCGACCCCGTCGGAAGCGGGTGGTTCTGGTGGATCACAACGAGGCATCCCAGTCTGTTCCCGGTCTGGAGGAAGCAGAAATTCTGGAGATCATCGACCACCACCGTCTGGCGGATATTCAGACCGCCAATCCCATCTACGTCCGCAATGAGCCGGTGGGCTCTACCAACACCATTATTGCCGGTATGTTCCAGGACAAGGGCCTCATGCCCTCGGAAAAAATGGCGGGAATGATGGCCGCGGCAATTATTTCTGATACGGTCATGTTCAAATCCCCCACCTGCACGGAACGGGATCGCCGCACAGCAGAGCGTATGGCACGAATCGCCAATGTTTCTCTGGACGAGCTGGGCAAGGAGATTTTCTCCGCCTCTCTGGAATCCAAGACCGTGGCGGATCTGCTGATGTCCGACTACAAGGAATTCCACATCGCCGGTCACGATCTGGCGGTTTCTCAGATCACCTGCGTGGACAGCCCCAAGATGCTGGAACGGAAAGAGGAATTCCTGGCACACATGCTGGAGCTGACCGCCCAAAAGGGCTTCTCCATGATGATTCTCATGCTCACGGACGTTTTGCTGGAGGGTACGCAGATCATCTATTTGGGAGACGACGAGATCATCCGGCAGGCCTTTAATATCACCCCCAAGGACAACACGTTGTTCCTGCCCCATGTGATGAGCCGGAAAAAGCAGGTCATTCCCATGCTGTCCGCCCTGTGGGGTTAATTCCGTCGTTTATCAAAATGCCGCTTCGCAAACCGAAAGGAGAACGCCATGGCGTTTGAAGCATTGCTGGGCAATGACCGGCTGAAGGAAAATCTGACAAAAAGCTTTTCCCAGGGACGCATTTCCCATTTCTATCTGCTTTCCGGTCCTCAGGGCTCCGGCAAGCATACGCTGGCACGGCTTTTGTCCGCCGCCATTTTGTGCAAAAGCGAAGCTTCCCCCTGCCTGCGGTGCAGTGTGTGTCGGAAGGTGATGGAAAACAGTCACCCCGACGTCATCACCGTAACCGACCCGGAGCATAAGGCTGTGGCAGTTAAAATCGTGCGGGAAGCCCGGGAGGATATCTACATCCGCCCCAACGAAAGTGACCACAAGATATATATTTTCCCCCAGGAACTGAACACGGAAGGGCAAAATGCTCTGCTGAAGATTCTGGAGGAGCCCCCGTCCTACGGCGTATTTTTGCTTTTGAGCAACAATCCGGAGCAGCTGCTTCCCACGGTGCGCTCCCGCTGTACGGAGCTTTCCTTACAGGCGCTTCCGGAAAAACTGTTGGTACAGGAATTGCGTAAAGCCTTTCCTGAGGCGGACGAGGAGTCCGTTACTGCGGCCGCTGTCCGCAGCGGCGGCTATTTGGGACAGGCGCGGGAGCTTTTGGAGCAAGGCAATGCCCTGCCACCGCAAACGGAACGCTTTGTGACCGCCTTTGCAGGTCAAAACTCCCTGGAGCTTACCAGACTTTTCGTTTCCATGGAAAAATGGAAGCGGGATCAGCTGATTCCTCTGCTGGAAAGCTGGAAGGCTCTGCTGACGGAGGCTTTGTCCTGCCGCAACGGAATGCACTCTGTGCAAGCCTGCGCCAAGGAATTGGCTTCCCAGCGCAGTCCTCAGGATCTGATGCAGGCCATTACCCAACTGCAAAAGGGCATCCTGTACGCCCAGAGCAACGTTTCCCCCGCCGCGGTTTGCGGTTATCTTTCCTGGCATTTACGGTAAAATTTACGGCAATCGCCGTTTCAATAAGGAGAAATTCATGGAAGAACAAACAATTACTGCCGTAGAAGTGGTGGACATTCAGTTCCGCCCCGGGCAGAAAATCTATTTCTTTGACCCCAACGGACTGTCGGTCAAGGCCGGTGATCATGTGATCATCGATACCGCGCGTGGTCCGGAGTACGGCTACTGCACCGGCGGCAATCACAAAATTTCCGTCCGGGAGGTGGTTTCCCCCCTTCGTCCGGTGCTGCGGATCGCCACCGAGCAGGATGAGCGTATCGCTGCCGGGAATCTGAAAAAGGAAAACAAGGCATATGAGGTTTGCCTGGAGAAAATTGCGGAATATCAGCTGGATATGCAGCTGGTCAGCGCAGAATGCTCTTTTGACGGCAGTAAGATTCTCTTCTTTTTCACCGCCGATGAACGGGTGGACTTCCGGGAGCTGGTGAAGAATCTGGCAAATATTTTCCATACACGTATCGAATTGCGGCAGATCGGTGTCCGGGACAAGGCCAAAATGGTGGGTGGACTGGGCATTTGCGGCCGTCCCTTCTGCTGTTCCAGCTTTTTGGACGATTTCCAGCCGGTGTCCATCAAAATGGCAAAAACCCAGAATCTCAGCCTGAATCCTGTGAAAATTTCCGGCACCTGCGGCAGACTGATGTGCTGTCTGAAATATGAGCAGGATGCCTATGAGGATCTGCTTCGGTCCGCGCCCAAGGAAGGCTCCTTTGTGGATACTCCCGAAGGTCGGGGTACCATCGTTGAGGTGGAGCTTCTCCGTCAGCGGGTGAAGGTCCGTTTGGAGGATCAGCCAGAAACCATCGTTTCCTATCCCAACGGCGAGATTGCTGTTTTGCGCAGCGGTAAGGCCAAGAAAAACGATCCGCCCATTCCCGATGATCTGGCACCGATTTCCGGTGCGAAACGGAATGTGCGCAAGGATCCGGAGGAGCCCATGTTCCTGGATCCCATCAAATTCATCGCCGAAACAGAGGCGGAAGAAAAAGCCGAAGAAGCTCCCTCTGTGGAAGAGCCCCGGACACAGCAGGAGGAAAAAGCCGGACGGCATCATCGCAACCGCCACCGCAAGCATCGCACGGAAGCCAAGGATGCCGTACCCAAGGCTGAAACTCCCAAGGCAGAGCTTGGTGGGGGGGAAAATCAAAAAAGCGGCAACAACCGTCGCCGCCGTCATCACAATCACCGCCGCAAGCCCAAGCAAGGAAGCGCAGAATAAGCTACGTGCCTGTTGCATATTGCAACAGGCACGTGTTTTACACCCTCTCAGTCCTCTTCCGAGTCCTCGCCGTCCAAAAGCTCCGCCATGGTCAGGCTGTAAATCGTCTCCGCCTTCTTTTCAAAAAGACGGCTCAGACGCACAGCCTGCCGCTGATCCGGTGCCATCAGCTCCAGCGTCATCAGGTTTCCCATTTCGTCATCCAAGGAAAGAATAACAGAAAAATCACCCTTTTCCCTGGGGATGATCTGGCTCTTTACAAAGCTGCTGCGGCGAATTTGCCGATTGTAACGGGACACCGCATTTTCAGCTCTCTGCTTGACGGTGAAAGCAATGGAATCCTCCGTCAAAGCGCCTGCTTCCCGCCCCTTGTCCGTAATGATGTATTTCTCTTCCTCTACAGCCTGTAAATGACCGGATGCCACCATTTCCGGAATGGCGGTACAAACATCAAAATAGCTCAGGCATTCGTCCTGATAGCACAGCTCATAAATCTCCTGACTGTTCAGGGGATAGGAGGAACGGGATGTGACATAAAGGATCAACACCTTCACATCCATCATATCATGAATAAAGCCTAGTCTTTGCATGAAAAAATCACCTCTTAAGGATATTATACCCCAAGCGGGACAAGAATTCAAGATAAACTGTGCACCCCTTTTCCTTTCTTTGCATATTGTGGAGGGAAAGGGTGATTTTTTATGGGTGAAATTCGAATTTTTCCCATGGATGACAGCGCCGCCGTTGCCTTTGCGGTGCGGTCGCTGAAAAAACACTGCGTGGAAATCACAGCAAAACCGGAATGTGCCAGCCATGTATTGCTGGGCGTGCCCAGCAAGCCACCGGAAAGAGAAATTCCGTCCCAGCTTACCATCATTGGCGGAAATCTGGACGGGTTTGCCGATACATATTCCAAAATGGATCTGCTGCGGGATCCGCAGTATTTGGCAGAAAATGCCGCCCTGACCGCCCACTGCACTCTGCGTCTGTTGGGGGAAAATCTGGGTGTAACACTGCAAAACTGTCCCGTTTTGGTCATCGGTTGGGGACGAATCGGAAAATGTTTGTCCGCGCTTTTGAAGGCAGTCGGTGCGGATCTCACCGTGGCGGCACGGAAAGCCTCGGACTGGGGTATGCTCACCGCCTTGGGCTATCGAAGCATTGCTGTCTCCCAAATAGATATCGACAATTACCGCGCCATCGTCAACACCGCACCGGCACCGGTACTGGAAAAGGTATCTCCCGGGGCGTTGAATATCGACCTGGCATCCCGCCCCGGGCTGACCGGAGAGAATGTGCTTTGGGCAAGGGGACTTCCCGGAAAAATGGTGCCGGAAAGCTCCGGAGCACTGATCGCCAAAGGGATTTTGCGACAGTTACAGGAGGAAGCGCTATGACCGTTGGATTTGCCATCTGCGGCTCTTTTTGCACGTACAGTCAGGTGTTTCCCATTATGGAACAGCTTTCCGAAAAACATGTGCTGATTCCTATTTTTTCACCGGTATCCGCATCCGTCAATTCCCGCTTCGGCACACCGGCACAGCACATCCAACGGGCCACGGAGATCTGCGGAAGAACCCCCCTTTGCACCGTTCAGGAGGTGGAGCCCATCGGACCGAAAAAGCTGTTGGATGCGCTGATCATTGCTCCATGCACCGGAAATACCCTGGCAAAGCTCTCCCATGGCATCGCGGATACTTCCGTGACCATGGCGGCAAAAAGCCACCTGCGCAATGCAAGACCGGTGATTGTCGCTATTTCCACCAATGACGCCCTGGCGGGTGCGGCGGAGAATATCGGCAGACTGCTGGTGCGGAAGAATTATTATTTTGTGCCCTTTGGGCAGGATGACGCCATAGGAAAGCCCACCAGCCTGGTGGCAGATTTTGAAAAAATTCCGCAAACGCTAGAACTTGCAATGGAAGGAAAACAGCTCCAGCCCTTGCTCATAGGAAGATAACGATTGTTGCTCCCTTCTTTCCCGGGAGAGGTGTCAGCCGGTTAGGCTGACGGAGAGGGCAATAACCGACGTCTTTTGATTATATCCTCTGTGTAAAAGGCCCCCTCTGACGAGGGGGCTGGATTTTGCCACCAAATCATCAGCTGGGGCTTTTATCGGGCGGATGTGGGCACCTACATTAGGACATGCCGGTGCGTGGGTGTAGGAGCGACCATTGGTCGTCCGCAAAAGCGCGATTATTCCTTCTGTAATGCCCGGGCGATGGGCAGCATCGCTTCCGGTGTAAGCTTGCAAACCTTCCGGTCATAGCTGAGAATGCCGTTGGTTTCGTCCTCTACGTCGGCAATTTGGGTATATACCGCCCCACTCATGCCTTTTTCCGCCGCCGGAATCACCTGTTCCCAATAAAGCGCTTCCACCGCGGACGCGTACTGCGCCTGATTTTCATATTTTCCGTAGCCGTAGGTGCTTTCCGTATTGAAAACATGTCCCTCCGGCTTGTAGGAATAGCCTCCGAATTCCGACAGCACCAGGGGCTTCTCGCCCGGCGTCAGCCTGACAGGCTTAAAATAAACGTGGCGGCTGTCCACATCCGTCTTTTTCCGACGGAACCAGCCGGAGGTGCTGTCGATAAAGCGGCTGTCATCCAGCTTGCTCAGCTGCTCGTAAACCCGGTCACTGTCAAACTGCCCCCAGCCCTCATTGAAAATCGTCCAGTAGCAGATGCAGGGATGATTTTTCAGCTGTTTGACCGTCAGCTCCATTTGCCGCAGAAATTCCCCACGGGCATGCTTGTTTCGGTGCAAAAGTTTGTCCGGCAATTTCTGCAGACCGACAGTGGGCAATGCGGTATCCCGCAGGAAGGAATACTTGCCGTTGTTCACCATATCCTGAAAAACCACCATGCCCAATCGGTCACACTGATAGTAAAACTCCTCCGGCTCCACCTTAATGTGCTTGCGCAGCATATTGAAGCCCAGCTTTTTCATTGCCAGAATATCCTCGGCATAGCATTCCGGTGCGGCGGGAGTGAACAGTCCGTCCGGCCAGTAGCCCTGATCCAGCAGACCGTGGAAAAAGTAAGGCTTTCCGTTAAGGCACAGGCGGTTATTTTGGATATCCAGACTGCGGATGGCAAAATAGGAATCCACCTTGTCCGTTTCTGTTTCTACGGTAAAATCATACAAATATGGGTCTTCAGGACTCCAAAAATGGGGATTTTCCGGAGATATCCTAACTTTTCCGTCCGTCAGCGGAAAGCTCCCCAGCTGGGGAACATGAACCGTACCGGCAAGCTTCGGCTCAATGGAAACGATGACTGCAGTTCCACGATTTTCAATATGGAGCTTGCGAATATAGGTTTCCGGCACGCTTTCCAGCCAAACCGTCTGCCAAATGCCAGAAACGGGGGTATACCACATGCCGCCGCGCTTTTGGGGCAGAACCTGCTTGCCGTAGGGCTGAGCTTTGTCACCCAAATCATCAATACACACAACCAGCAGTTCGTTTTCCGCTTCCACGGCATCGGTGATGTCTAAAGAAAAGCTGTCATAGCCGCCCAAATGGGTGCCCACCAGCTTGTGGTTTACATAAATTTCCGTTTCCTGGTCTGCCGCACCCATGTGGAGCAGAATCCGACCCCTATGAAAATCCGCCGGAAGAGAAAAGTTCTTCCGGTATTTCAGGGGTGTTCCCTCAGAAAAATGCTTCTGCACCCCGGAAAGCAAACTCTCCGGACAGAAAGGCACGCGGATTTCATAACTTTTCCCCTCTGCGGACAGCCCCCAAGCTCCGTTTAAGTTTACATAACTTTCCCTACGCATTTGCGGACGGGGATAAACAGTCCAAGGGGTTTCCTTCGTGTGCAAAAGGCGTTCACCCTGCTGTGTCGTCAGTTGTATCGGCATAATCGCTTCCCTCCTCGTTTGTTGTATTATATCACATTGAGGAATGGGAAACAAGTCACAGCGACGGGCATATTATAAGGGTTGAGGTGATATGGATGCCAATCGTACCAACCAATGTGCCCATGACCCCACGGTTATGCAATCAAACGATTTTGAATCTGACGGCGCGTTATCCCTTTTGCCGCAGTGAATTGCTCGCCGAAACCGCTTTTGGACGACCCATTCGCACCCTGGTTATCGGCAACGGACCCCGAAAGGTTTTCTATTCTGCCGCCCACCACGCCAATGAGTGGATCACCACGCCGGTGCTTTTGAAATTTGTGGAGGAATTTGCTCAGGCTCTGGAAAACGACGGACAGATCGGCGGTGTGGATGCGAAGCAGCTTGCCGCACAGACAACGATTTACACCGTTCCCATGGTGGATCCTGACGGGGTTGCTCTGGTGACGGGGGAGATCCGAGAAGGGCAGGGACAGTATCAGCTGGCACAGGCCATCAGTGAAAACTTCCCCGATATTCCCTTTCCCGACGGCTGGAAGGCCAATCTTCTGGGTACGGACCTGAATCTCAATTATCCAGCCGGATGGCTTCAGGCCCGGGAGAACAAATTTGCCCAGGGCTACACCCGTCCCGCGCCCCGGGATTTTGTAGGTCGGGCACCGCTGAATCAAGCGGAGACAAGAGCGTTGGCCGGCTATACGGAGGTCATCGATCCTGCCCTGGTGCTGGCGTATCATACCCAGGGGAAGGTGATCTACTGGCAATTTGAGGATTATTTCGTGCCGGGAGCAGAGGAATTGGGACAGCGACTTGCCCAAATCAGCGGTTATACTCTGGCAGAAACGCCTTTCCAATCCGCCTTTGCCGGCTACAAGGACTGGTTTATTAAATTCTTCCGCCGTCCGGGCTACACCGTGGAAGTGGGCTTGGGAGAAAATCCTCTGCCCCTTTCCCAATTTGCGGAAATCTACGAGGACAACGTGGGCATTTTGGTAACGGCGGCCCTTGGATAAAAGGGGTTGCAACAAGGGGAGATTTTCATTATAATAAAAGAAAAAACCAAGGAGAAGGGTATGGAGCAGTTTTATGTTGCACCGGATGCGGTGATCGTAGGCGATGTTTCCCTGGAAAAGGATGTCAGTATTTGGTACGGTGCCGTTTTGCGGGGTGACAGCGGTGCCATCACCGTGGGAGAAGGCACCAACATTCAGGACAGATGCATCTTGCACGAAAAAACGGTGCTGGGCAGGCATTGTACCGTAGGGCACGGGGCCATCGTCCACGGCTGTACCATTGGGGACAATACCCTGATTGGAATGGGCGCCATCGTGCTCGATGGCGCGGTGATCGGCAGCAACTGCATCATCGGTGCCGGCGCCGTGGTAACGGGAAAGACCAACGCGCCTGACGGCTCCCTGCTTTTGGGCAGTCCCGCAAAGGTGGTAAAAGCCCTTTCTCCGGAGCAAATTGCCGACCTGGAGGAAAGCGCACGCCACTATATTTTGTTGGCACAGGCTCAGTTACCCGGAAAGAATGTCTAAAAAAGCCTCCCTCCGGGGAGGCTTTTTCTGTATTTGGAAAGTTTTTATTTTTTAGGGCACAATAAATACGGAAAATCATTCATTTTGTAAAGGGATATGAGATTGCAAAATCCCTGAAAATATGATATGATTTCCCATAATATACGGTCATTTTTGGAAGGGGCTTGGTTGGAATGAAAGAATTGTTTGGCACGCTTCCCCAGGGAGCGGTTTCTCTGTATACCATTACCAGCGGTAACATCACGGCAGTCATCTCCGATTTGGGTGCGACTCTGGTAAAGCTTTTCGTACCGGACTGGAACGGAGTCTGTGCCGATGTTGTGCTGGGCTTTGATAAGCCTGAGGACTATATTGCCAGCGGAACCTTTTTCGGTGCTGTGGTTGGACGAAATGCCAACCGTATCGGCAAGGGCAAATTTACCCTTGACGGACGGGAGTACCAACTGGATCTCAACAACGGGGAAAACAATCTCCATAGCGGTGTTGATTTCTTCAAAAACCGAATCTGGCAGGTGCTTCACACCGAGGAAAATTCCATCACCTTCGGTATGGAAAGTCCCCACGGAGATCAGGGTTTTCCCGGAAATGCGGAAATTCAGGTGACCTACACCCTGGAACAGGGAACCACGCTGAAAATCTCCTATGATGCCATCAGCGACCGGGATACGGTATTTAATTTTACCAATCACAGCTATTTCAATCTGGCCGGTCACGACAAGCCGGAAAAGGCAATGGCTCAGCTTCTTACCATGCCAGCGCGGTTTTATACCCCTTCCGATGCGGAAAGTGTACCCACCGGTGCCATGCGCAAGGTGGATGATTCCTGCATGGATTTCCGTACCCCCAAGGCCATCGGACGGGACATTGACGCAGAGGAGGAGCCCATGCAGCTTCAGGGCGGATATGACCATAATTTTGAGGTTTTTGCCAATCCCTGCGCCATTTTGACAGACCCGGAATCCGGCAGAACGATGGCAGTTTCCACGGATTGTCCCGGTGTTCAGCTGTACTCCGGAAACTTCCTGGAGGGAGAAACCGGAAAGGACAATGTGTCCTATTGCCGCAGGGGCGGTGTCTGTCTGGAAACCCAGTTTTACCCCGATGCCCTGAATAAACCGCACTGGCCGCAGCCGGTTACGCCGGCAGGAGTTCGCTACCGCAGTGAAACGACCTATGTTTTCGGTACAGAAGGCTGAGTATTGGTAATTTCTCACAGTTTTTCGGTGTAAAAATATACAATTTCGCCCATTGCCAAGACTCCTTCTCTCTGCTATAATGTATCAATCACCCTGAGGACATTTATTGGCAAAGGAGGGAACAAAATGGTCTTACGGGATGTAACCTATTGGGCAATTGTACTACGGATATTGACCGCTGTAATTTGCGGCGGAGCGATTGGATTGGAACGAGGACTGAAAAACCGTCCTGCAGGTATGCGTACCTATATGCTGGTGTGTGTGGGCGCCTGCCTGATTATGTTAACCAATCAATATTTGTTCCAGGTAACCGGAGCAGGTGACCCCATGCGTTTGGGAGCACAGGTTGTCAGCGGCATTGGTTTTTTGGGTGCCGGTACCATCATTGTCACCCGTCACAATCAGATCAAGGGTCTGACCACTGCAGCCGGACTTTGGTCCGCGGCCGGTGTGGGTCTGGCTTTGGGCGTTGGCTTTTACGAGGCCGCGCTGGTTGCAGGCTTTGCGATTTTCGTTGTTCTGACCCTTTTGCAGCGGTGGGATGACCGGATGCACAGCAAAACCAGACTGGTGGAAATCTATGTGGAACTGGAACAGGGCACAACAGTGGGCTATTTTATCCGCGGTGTGCGGCAGTTGGATCTGGAGATTAATAACCTGCAGATGGATGCGGAAATCACATCAGAGAGTAACGTGCGGGGCATGATCGCTACCATCAAAGCCCATCGGCGCAGCGACCACGCACAGATGATGGAAAAAATCCGCAAAATCAAAGGCGTTACTTATCTAGAAGAATTGTAATAACAGCGTTTTGCTTATTTATGCTGTTCGCCTCCCTCTGACGAGGGAGGCTTTTTTATGTGTCCACCGGACACTTTTCTTAACGCCCTTTCGAGCCCCATTACCCACCAAATGCCCATATAAAAAACAGACAGACCAAAAGGTCTGTCTGCTTTTTATGGGGTGGGTAATGGGACTCGAACCCACAACGCCTGGAACCACAATCCAGTGCTCTGCCAATTGAACTACACCCACCATATTCATTATTACTTCCTGCCGAAGGCAGTGGCACGCCAGGAGGGGGAGCGAGGGAAGCGCCGCCTGTGGCGGAAAAAGCGACCCGAGCGAGTGGCAGCGGTCGGTGGTTTTCAAGCCCGCTTCGACGGGCGAAGAAAACGCCGGGCACCGCAACAGGACACGGCCACCGCAGTCAGGGGATGCTCACAACTCTCAGCTAAGTTGGCACGCCAGGAGGGACTCGAACCCCCGACCTACTGCTTAGAAGGCAGTTGCTCTATCCAGCTGAGCTACTGGCGCATTTCGATGGAGCGGGTGACGGGAATCGGACCCGCGTATCCAGCTTGGAAGGCTGGTGTTCTACCATTGAACTACACCCGCGCATGCTGCCCCTGGCTTTTTACAGCTATAAAATTTTAGCACAGGAATCACTTCTTGTCAAGCCCTATTTTGAGGATCTCAGGGATTTTCTCGTATATCACCTCCGCCACAGACCCTTCTGCACAGGGACAAACATTGGGGAAGCGATCCGCTACGATACCGTCGCTGGGACAGAAGGAATAATCCGCACCCTCCAGCATGGAAAGATCGTTCTCCGCATCTCCCACACATACCAGAATTTTCCTTCCCAGATGCGCCTGAAGATCCCTGGCGGTACGGAGCTTGGACACACCCTTGGCGTGCACATCCAAAATCCGCGGGCAGGCATAAAACAAATCCACCTTGTCCCCGTAGGCACTGCGCAGATATTCGTCTGCCTGACGGAACAGCTCCGCTTCCCGTTTTGTATTTTCGTACATATCCGAGGTGTTTTGGCTGACAAAGTCCCCGTAGATGGCAAATTTTATAAACGGTCCGGTCTTATCCGGCTCGGCGTAATCCCATTCGCAGCCGTTATGGACGCAATATTCCTCCCACATGGGTCTTTTCTGATACAGATAATGCTTCTTTTCTCCCTGAATTTCCACATTTAGTCCGGGAAAACGGGACTGGACATCGTAAATGACCTGTACGGGGTCCAAATCGATGGGATAATAATGGCACAGCTCCCGCTTTTCTACATCGTACCAGGCACTTCCGTTGTAAAGGAGCAGCGGCGCATTTACCGGAACGATATCCTGATAAATTCGGCTCATGGGAACACTGCGACCGGTATTGACGGTAAACACACCGCCGTTTTCTATGAAATAACGGATGGCTTCCACATTCCTTTGGGGAATTTTTGTGTGCGTATCCGTTAATGTGCGGTCAAAATCCGCGGTCAGTAAAATATCCGAAAAAAGTGCCATAAAAATAATCCTTCCATGAAAAATATCGAAAACAAGCCTTGGTTCAGAGCCAAGGGAGTTACAATATCTGCGGGAGCTTGTGGTAAATCACGTCTGCAACAGCTCCTTCTGCGCAGGGACAGACGTTGGGGAAGCGGTCTGCTACCGTTCCGTCGCCGGGACAGAAAGCATAATCCGCACCCTCCAGCATGGAAAGGTCATTCTCCGCATCTCCCACGCACACCAGTATCCTGCGTCCCAAGCTTTCCTGCAGGTCTCTGGCGGCACGGAGCTTGGACACGCCGGCGGTGTGCACATTCAAAACGCGCGCACCGGCATGGTAGACGACGAGCTTATCCCCATAGACCTCCTTCAGCCAGTCCGCTGCCGCATCCACCCGGGCAATCTCCTCCGGTGTTCCGGAAAAAACCTGGTAGAAGGTATCGTCCCGAAGTTCCCCGTAGACATTGAATTTCAAAAAAGGACCGTAATCCGCATGGGCATGAGCCAAATGGTATGCACAGTTCCTTGCAGCGTAATATTCCTCCCAGCAGCCCACAGGCTGAAAGCCAAAGTGGGCGGACACCCCGTGAAGATCCACATTCAAATCCGGAAAAGCAGCACAGACCTCCCGTAGGGTTTCTTCCAGAGGCAGGTCAATGGTGTGGGCAAAAACAATTTGCTCCCCGTCAATGGCCAAAGAGCCGTTATAGCACAAAAAGGGCGCATTCATGGGAATCTGCTCCAATACCGTTCGGGACTGGGGCAAACTGCGTCCCGTATTGACGGTGAAAGCACCGCCGTTTTCCATAAAATAGCGGATGGCCTCCAGATTTCGCACCGGCACCTGTCCGTTTTGGTTTGTGAGGGTGCGGTCAAAATCCGCTGTCAGTAGAATATCCGAAAAAAGTGCCATTATCTCATTCTCTCCAGTTTCTCTATCACCTGTGTAAAATATTCCGGAAGCGGTGCAAAGACCATCACCGGCTGTTCGTTGCGGGGATGACGGAAGCACAAGGCCCCTGCATGCAGGCATTGGGAGCTCTGTCCCAGCTCCGGCTTTTTCCGACCGTAAACCGTATCTCCCAAAACGGGATGACCGATGTGCGCCATGTGGACGCGGATCTGATGGGTGCGTCCGGTTTCCAAACGGCACCGCACATGGGTGTAGCCCCGATACCGGGCAACCACCTCCCAATGGGTCACCGCTTCCTTGGAATTTCGTTCCGTCACGCACATTTTCTTCCGGTCAGAGGGATGCCGTCCGATGGGCGCACAGACCGTTCCGGAATCCTCCCGAAAAGAGCCGCAGACGATGGCTTCGTAGGTTCTTGCCATGGTGTGGTCCTTTAATTGGGATGCCAAAATCCGATGGGAAAAGTCATTTTTCGCCACTGCCAGCAAGCCGGAAGTATCCTTATCGATGCGGTGCACGATGCCCGGGCGCAGTTCCCCGTTGATGCCGGAGAGCTTGTCCCCAAGGGCATACAGCAGACCGTTTACCAGCGTGTCATCGCTGTGACCGGCGGCAGGATGCACCACCAGCCCCTTGGGCTTGTTCAGCACCAGCAGGTCCTCGTCCTCGTAGACGATATCCAGAGGCATCTGCGTGGGCAGAATGTCCACTTCTTTGGGTTCCGGAATGGTAAATACGATCTCATCTCCTGCAGAAAGTCTGGCATTTTTCTTCGCTGCCTTGCCGTTAAGGGTCACAAAGCCTCCGTCCAGGAGCTTTTGTGCTCCGGAACGGGTCATATTTTCCACCGTACGGGCAAGAAAGCTGTCCAGCCGTTCTCCGTTTTCGTCGGCATACAGGATCATTTTTTTCCGTCCTTCCAAAATTGCTTGTTAAAGAACACCAGGTGTATCACAAGAAGCACACAGCCGCAGGAAATGAAGCAGTCTGCCACGTTGAACACCGGAAAATCCATAAAATCCGTCTGGATCATATCCACCACATACTCCAGCCGCACCCGGTCGATCATATTGCCCAGACCGCCGGCATAAATGAACACAAGAAGCCAACGCTCCAAGGGCGTAAAGGGCAGCTGTTTTTTGAAAAACTCCCACAGCAGCAGGGCGGTAAACCCAACAAAAACCAGCGCAAACAGCCACTGCTGACCGGCAAACAAAGACCATGCCGCGCCTTCATTCCGGGTGTAGGTCAGGCTGAACAGATTGGGAATCACGGGAATTTGTGTTCCAAGTGCAATGTTTTGCACCACCAGAATCTTGGTGACCTGGTCGATTGCCACCAGTGCGGCAATCACCAAAAGGTATTTCCAAAGCTTTTTCATAAAAACCTCCGTAGCTCAGTCCATGCGGTAAAGGCGTTTGCCGTTTTCAAAGGTGATGCGTTGGGCTTCCTCCACGGAAATATCCCGCAGCTCTGCCAATTTTTCCGCCACCCGGTACACCAGTGCCGGATTGTTCCGTTTTCCCCGGAAGGGCTCCGGCGCCATAAAGGGACAGTCGGTTTCGATCACGATTTTATCCAGCGGGATCCGCTGGGCAGTTTCCACGGCCTTTCGGGCATTTTTGAAGGTCAGCACGCCGGTAAAGCCGATGTACCAGCCCAGATTGGTCAGCTGACGGGCCATTTCCGCAGAGCCGGAATAGCAATGAAACACGCCCTTGACGGTGGGGAACTGACGGATGATGTTCATGCCGTCCTCATGGGCTTCCCGCTCATGGACGATCACCGGCATATCCAACTCCCTTGCCAGCTCCATTTGGGCGATGAAGGCCTTTTTCTGAACCTCCCGGGGAATGTCCTCGTAGTAATAGTCCAGACCGATCTCTCCAATGGCCTTCACTTTGGGATTTTGTTTACATAACTTTCTATATTCCTCCAGAACCTCATCGCAGACCTCATCTGCAGAGTCGGGATGGGAGCCGACAGAGCAGTAAAGATAGTCGTAGGGCTGGGCCATTTTCAAGGCATCCTTGGAGGATTCCAGGGAGCACCCGGCATTCATGGCAAGACCGATGCCCTGCTGGGGCAAGGTGCGCAGAAGCTCCTCCCGATCCCCGTCAAAGCAGGGATCATTCAAATGTACATGGGTATCAAACAGCATCTTCGTCCTCCAAAACGGCAACATAACAGCCGAAAATTTCCTGTATTCTTCCATCAAACGGGTCAAAATCCGTATTTTTCATCCAGTTTCCGATTCCCTGACCCGTGCGTTTCGCTTCTGCTTCCTTCAGCACCCACAGACGCAAAAACCCATCGTCAGGCTGTGCGCCCAAACGGGAGCGTTCCGCCGGAGACAAATACCGGGGAATCAGTGCAGGGGATACCTTCCGGCCTTTTTCCTCCGCGTCCAGACCCACATTGCGCTGGCTGAGAACGCAAAATGCGTAATTTTTGGTGTGGGCAATGGAAAAATGCCAGGAACTGTCCGCAAAATAGGGTTTTCCCCGGGGTGTCACCGCGATGGGGGGCAAAGGCAGGGACGCGACCTGCTGATACAGCCGTGCCAAAAGCAACCGACCAACGGTATGTCCACTGCGTCCGTCCAACGCTTCTCCCAGCAAAAACACCGCATACACCCCCATTTTCCATGATAGGAATAGTATAGCCTGAATCCCGCCCGCTGTCAACTGATTCCCGTCCTATGGCAACAAACGCCTCCCTCTGATGAGGGAGGCGTTTTCGGACGGGCAATGTCATTGTACACCGGTGTGCACACCGGTGTGGCAATCTGCATCTTTGCAGCATCTTCGATGCTGCGCGGCTCTGAAGAGCTGCAGGGGGAACGGATTCCCACGCCAGTGACATCGGTCACTAGCTCAGAATGACAGGAAATTGGTGGGCTTTCGGGGCGTCGTGGCGCCGCCCCCTACAATAGTGCCCATCCGTAAACTCCTGCAATAAAAATGCCCCCTCATCCGAGGGGGTAAATATCGTAGTAGAACATTACCTATTGCAAAAAGTAGAACAAATAATATTCCCTTAGATACACTTAATGTTCCTATAGCGACATATATAAAAAGTTGTCCGTTTAGCCTAATCCCGAAGCCTGTGGGCACGATCGAGTGGGGATAAGTATGAAAAATGCCCTCTGCGAATGAACGCAGAAGGCATATTTTTATGAGGTTAGAGAATGATCCAAATTGTTCCTTTGGGAATGATTTGGGTTGTTCTTTAACAGCAAAATATTCTCAGGTAATTTCAAATATCCTCTTCAAGGCAAAAATCCACATCCTCTCTCATCCTTTCCCATCTTCTCAATTCTTCTCCAAATTTCAGCTGATTATTTGCACTTTTTGGTGACATTATACTTATCGGCATAATCTATCACTTTGTCAATATTCTCTGTGTGATACGAATATGTTGCTCCAAAAACTGCTCTCATATAATTATCGCTTACTTCCATTGTACCATTTTTATAGACTATTACGCTATTATGTTTTTCCACATTCACATAGTAGGGTGCTGATCCAAAATAATCTGTAAAAATGACAAACTCCACGATATAAGAAACATCATCGAAATACCTAACATCCCCATCGTCGTTCTCCTGAAACACTAGCAATCGAGTGTTCTTGATCTGTACCGTTCCATCCCTTTCTAAGGTAGAATCCTTGTATTCATTGGTCCAAGCTTCCAAAACTAGATCAATTGCTTTGGTTATAATTTTATCATATTCACTATTGTTCTGACATCCAACAAGGCTTAACACCACAAATATACAAATAATAATTGCAAATATTTTCTTCATTATGCGTTGCCTCCGTAATTCATTTTCATTCTTATTATTGCATGAGTTGTTTGTAAAATCAAGAAGGGAGTGCTACTAACCGTGGCACTCCCTTTTGGATGAAATTAGAGGATGTGGGAATTTACCCTTTTTGCCTGTTTTGAGGATATTTGCGTTTGCCCCATAACAACAAAATTTATTCCATTTCGATCGTTCCCACGGGTTTGGGGGTCAGGTCCATAAGGACCCGGTTGATGCCCTCCACCTCTGCTGTGATTCGGGCGGTGATTCTATGGAGCACTTCATAGGGAATCTCCTCTATCGTCGCCGTCATGGCGTCGGTGGTATTCACTGCCCGTATGATGGCTGACCAGCCCTCATACCGCTTTCCGTCCCGCACGCCCACGCTCTTGAAATCCGGAACGGCGATGAAATACTGCCACACCTTTTCCGCCAGGGAGCAACGGTCAAATTCCTCCCGCAAAATTGCATCTGCCTCCCGAAGGGCGTGCAGACGCTCCCGGGTGATGGCACCCAGACAGCGAACGCCCAGACCGGGGCCGGGGAAGGGCTGACGGTAGACCATGGAATGGGGCAGTCCCAACGCATCTCCCACCACGCGCACTTCGTCCTTATACAGCAGGCGCACCGGCTCTACCAGCTCCATCTGCATATCCTCCGGCAGACCGCCCACATTGTGGTGGGCCTTAACGCCCTTGGATTCCAGAATATCCGGGTAGATCGTACCCTGCGCCAGGAAGGAAATGCCCTTGAGCTTGGCGGCTTCCTCGTCAAAAACCTTGATGAACTCATTGCCGATGATCTTCCGCTTTTTCTCCGGCTCGGCAACACCGGCCAACAGATCCAAGAACCGGTCTGTGGCATCAATATAAATCAGATTGGCGCCCAGCTCCTTGCCAAACACCTCAATGACCTGCTCACTTTCGCCTTTACGCATCAGACCGTGATTCACGTGGACGCAAACCAGCTGACGGCCGATGGCCTTCATCAGCAATGCGGCCACCACAGAGGAGTCCACTCCACCGGACAGAGCCAGTAAAACCTTCTCCTTACCCACCTGGGCGCGGATGCTGCTGATTTGCTCCGCAATAAATGCATTCGCCAAAGCCTGGGTCGTGATTCTTTCCATGGTTGCAGGACGTACATTGTTTGCCATAACGCTTCTCCCGTCTTTCATTAGATTAGGGCTATTATACAAGGATTTCCCTCGGGATGCAACAGGAAATTACAAAAAAATCAGTCGAAAGCCAACCCAAAATATCCAGGTGCCGGCAATTCGGACAGGGCATGGTACATGGCAAAGGGCTTTTCCGCACCGATTGTGCGGATACGCGCCTCCGGCATTCCCAATGCCGCCAAAATTTGGGGGGCTTTTTCCGCATTTCCCAACAGCTCCGGCAGAAAATTCTCCTCCCGGGAAGCCGTCACCAAAAAGTCCTCTCCGGCATAGAATTCCGCTTGCGTTTCCAAAAACGCTATGCCATCCCCATCCTGAACAACACCGCCGTCCGGCAAAAAGGTCTGCCGCAGACGGCAAAATTCCTCCGGACCTATGGGGCGCAATTCCGCCTTTTCCTGTCCTGCCGCCACGGAATATTCCTGAATGGAAACCGTATGGGTGTAGCCCATTTTCTCATACATGGGAAAGAGTTCCTCCTGTGCAGGCACCAGGATTTCGCCGGCATAGCCAAGATATTTCAAATGGGTATGGGTATTTTCCAGCAGTGCCCGGCACAGACCCTTCCCCCGATGGCGTTTTGCGGTGGCAATGCCATACAAATATGCCACGGGACGACCTTCCAGTAAACAGTCAAACCAGTAAAGTGCCGCAACCGGCTTTCCGTCCAGACTCATACACCTGCACCGGTCTGGGGCGAAGCCATGGGTGTAAAACTGCTCCCAAAAGGCATCCGTGTCCCCAAAGGCCTCCTGCCACAATTTCTTCAGTTCTTTGATTTGCTCCTGCGTGGGATAATCAATGTTCATCCTCATCCTCCAAAAGATTTGCCCAGAATTTTTCCACCATGTGGTGGGGATGGTAGGACAGTTTGGACTTCCGCAGACCCGGAAGCCCCAGATCATCCTCCCGATTCAGCCATTGCAGTTGGGGATATTTCCTCTGCAAATGGGCCGCAAAGGCCTGATTGATGGCGGTATAAGCTCCGTCTACCTCATCCAAAGCCTTTTCAAAATGAATATTGAAGGTATTGTCGCTGAGGAACGAGCCAACAGCCATCGCCAGGATTTTCCCGTCCTCCACCAGCACTGCACCCTCCAGTCCCAGCTCCCGAAAGTGGGAGAAAAATCGCCGCAAGGCCTTCTGCTCCATGTGAGATTCATCCTTGTTTTCCGGTGTGCGGTGGCTTTCAAACCAATGCGCCACCATTTCTTCCACCCGGGGAAGCATATTTTCGTCCATTTCTGCCATGCGGCAGTCGGGATGGTCTTGCCGAAATCGGTTCAGATGGTTCCGCTTGCGCTGATATTTCCTGCCCGGCAGGTCTGCCAGCGCATGAATGTCATAAATATAATCCCAGGAATCCCTGTCGGAATGGAACCGGAAGCGACCGGGGAAGTATTTTTCCAGCAACGCACAGTCCTCTGCATCCATGGTCGTCAGCCGGCATTCCAACCCCCGCATACGGGCATCGTGGATGACGGCATCCAGCACCGTTTTGATATCTCCGTTTCCGATGGGAAAGGGATAGACACTGCTGCGCTCAAATTGGGAGAAAAAAGCCAGACAGTCTCCGACAAAAGCAATCCGCTGACGTCCCCACAGGTAGAGATTGACCAGGGAGTATTCACAGCCCCGTTCTCCGCAATGCATCAGATAACGGTTATAGCGTTCCTTTTCGGATAAGTCCAGCTTTTGAAAATCCAACATTTTTCCGTTTCCTTTCCTCGGGTTTTTCGGGGCGTCATAGGCGCCGCCTCCTACAAAAAGCCCCCTCGCCGGAGGGGGCTTTTGGCGGTTTTTACATAAGGTCCGTCAGAATCCGCAGCCCTTAATCGGTGAGCATGGTGTACTGGATGGAACTGACGAGTTCGTTTTCCAGCAGAATTACCAGCATGCCGTTGCCTTTTTTCATCGTGTAGCTGTTGGTGCCGTTGAAGCCGTCCTTGCCATAGGCTTTTTCCACCTCTGCCTGAGTAGAACCGATATGGATGCCTTCTTCATTTTCCACCATATCATCCACAAAGTACCAGGCGTAGATATAATCCTTTCCGTCCATGGGATAGGTGGTCAAATAGAAGCTGCCGTAGCCGTAGGTCTTATCCAGACCCTCAAAGGCACAGGAAGCAGACTCTGTATAGGTCTTTTCCTCGCCCAAAGCCGCAAGAATGGGCTCTGCCGGCGCACCGAAGGTGATCTCCGTTCCCTGATAGGTAAAGGTAAAGCTCTTTTCCGCAGGAACCGTTCCCTGGGTGTCCGGGGCAGTGCCGTTATCACAGGCGGCAAAGCACAGCACCATGGCAACAGCCATCATCAAAGCAATCAGTTTTTTCATGATATCTCCTCACTTTTTTTGGATTCCAGCAATGCCTTGCGGTCATTATAGGCTTCCGTTTTTTTCGTCCAAAGGGCGCTGAGCTGCGGGTCATTCCGCCGGTCAGCAACACCGCATTCCTTCTGCAGATAGTCTCCGAACCAACGGGCGGCCTTTTCTGCACCGTATACATTCAAATGCTTTCCGGCATCGTAGGTGTCCACGGACCAGTCAATGCCCATTTCCTCCTGATACTCCAGCATATTGATATACTTAAGACCCTTTTCTTTGGCATAAGCCGCGATCTGTTCGTCCCACGCATCGTGCCAGATGGGGGACAGCGCCGGCGCCTTGATTAGCACCAGCTCGGTGCCCTTGCTTTCGCAAAGCTCCACCATTTTATCCAGGTAATACCAGCTGTTCTCGCCGAAGCTGTAATCTGCCAGCGGCGGCTCCCAATAATCATCCCCTGCGGGCTTTATCCCCGTCTGCATCAGGTATCCGTTGTCCGATACCTGGAGACGGTGGAACCAATAGGTAAAATCATCGGCTGTCAGCTGAGACCAGCGGTCATGGAAGCGAAGCAGCGGAAGCAGATAGCTGAACTGCGCTTCCTTTTCCCGTTCCTGCTCGGTCATGGAGGCCTGAATGGAATTCCATTTGGAAGAGGACCAGCGCATCCCGTCCAGGGTCATGCGGTTGTAGGCCTCCCGTTCGTCCTGATCTCCGGTGCTTTTGGGCGTGTCGTACTTCATGGACAGTACGTTGAACACCATGACCTTCGGCGTTTCGTAGCGGAAGGTCTCCTCCATCAGGTAATAGGACTGCCAGATCAGCTGCTGAGCACTGCCCCGGATGTAGGATGTAATGCCGTATTCCTCCCACAGGGTAATGGGGGAGAAATTCTCATAAACCTCGCAGTCACCCACAAATACAACATCATTATTCCCTGCATTTGCGTAGTATTCCCCAATAAGGTTGCCCTCCTTGGATTTATCCATGTACTTGGGCACCAAAAGGGCCTGCAGACAGAAAAACAGCAGGGCAAAAATCACCAGCACGGAGGTGAATAAAGCAATTTTTTTCTTCATATTTCCTCCTAGAACCGGTTGTAAATAAAGTTGCCGGCATCGTATCCAATGCCATAGCTGCCCATAAGCAGCACGATCAGCAGCAGCGCCACAAACAAAGCATATCTCAGCACCGGTCTGGTATACAGACGCTCACGGATGCTTCCTTTCGTCTCCTCAAAGAGGCTGACGGAGAACATGGTGGCGATGCCAAAGGCCAAAATGCCGTAATCCAGGGCGGTCAGCCCCAGCTTCATCAGGGTGCCGTCCCACAAAACATGAAAATTGAAGGTGGTAAACAGAGAGCCCATGCGGGAGAAATACTGTCCCACATCCGGGAACCAATCCACCACGCGGATGAGGTTCATCAGCAAAAACATCCGCAGGATTTCAAAGCCGCCGTACCACTTTTTCTCCTTGAAGCCTAAGCGGTTATGGAATTTTTCATACAGAGGATTCAGTTCCTCGGATACCACGATGACAAAGCAGTTCATCATGCCCCAAAGGAGGAAATTGGGGGTCAGTCCGTGCCAGATGCCCGTTACCGCCCATGTGGCGACGGACGCCGCATAGACCGGCAGGCGTTTGCCGAAATTGCCCAGCTTCGTACGGGCCGCTTTGCTGAGCTTCAGCATGGGACTGCTGACGGAAATGGGATAAAAGATGTAGCTTTTCATCCACTCGCCCAGAGAAATGTGCCAGCGGCGCCAATACTCAGCAATATTCTTGGAGAAATACGGACGGACAAAATTTTCCGGCAGGGTGATTCCCAATGCCTGAGAAAGTCCGATGACCATATCAATACCGCCGGTAAAATCCGCATAGATCTGCACTGCGTAGAAAAGCGTCAGCAGGAAAAAGCCCACACCGGTGTATTCCGGTCCTCTGAGAATCACCACCGCGGCGGCAATTCTGTCCGCGATGACCAGCTTCTTGAAAAAGCCCCAAAGCATACGCTGGATACCGAAGGAAAAGGCCTTGCCGTCAAAGCCCTTGCCGGCGGTCAGCTGGGGTGCCAGCACAGAGTGCTTGCTGATGGGTCCCTGAATCAGCTGGGGAAAGTAGGATGCAAACAGCGCCAGCTTGAAGAAATTCCGTTCCGCCTTATCGGTGCCCCGGTAGATATCTACCAGATACCCCATGCTTTGGAACATGTAAAAGGAAATGCCGAAGGGCAGTCCCAGCATCCACAGGGAATAGTCATTGCCCAGCTTGCAGGCACCCAAAATGCCAAAATTCAGCACCAAAATCGCTGCCAGAATCAGCCGGTTTTTGATTTTGATCCGATTTTTGCAGGCCTTCTTTTCTTCCCTTGAAAGGCTATCCTTATTTTCTGCCAGGTACCGTTCCTGCTTGGAAAGATTTCTTTCCATCAGCCGGCCGCCCACATAGGTGGAGAGCACCGTCAGCACCAAAAAGCCCAAATACTCCACCCCTGCCATGAGGTAGAAAAACAGGCTGGATGCCAAAAGATACATCCACCGCACCTTTTTGGGCAGCAGGAAATATCCCAGCAGAACCGCTGCCGCAAACAGCAGGTAGGAAATCGACGTAATCTGCATATTATTCTTCCATCAGTCTTTCCACCAGAGCGTACAGCGCCCGGGCGGAGTTAAAATTCTCAGGGGTCAGCTCCACAGCAGGGATCTGCACGTCGTATTCCGCATTGATCTCCGCTACGATGGTCACGATATCAAAGGAATCCAGCACCTTGTCATCGATCAGACCGGTGGCGGTCTCAAAATCCACCTCAGGGTGCAGTTCGCTTAAAATGTCCAGCAAGGCTTCCATAATTTTCTCCTTTATTTCTCGGTATATAGGGTTTTCAGGTAATTCCTGTCGATTTTTCCGTTGGGGGTCAGAGGCAGTGCATCCAGCTGCCGGGTTACGTTGGGAACCATATAGCGGGGCAGCTTGCTCTTGATATAGCCGGTCAGCTCTGCCAAAGATAGCTCGCCGGTGTAGTACAGCACGATTTTCTTCTTTTCGTTGTCAAAAATACAACAGGCACTGCGCACCTGAGGGTGCATATTCACAATAACCTCAATTTCTCCCAGCTCAATGCGATGACCCATGTGCTTGATTTGATAATCCTTCCGGCCGGCAAATTCCAGCTCGCCCCGTTCGTTCCACCGACCCAGATCGCCGGTGCGGTAAAGCAGCTCGGGATAGCAGTTGTTCAGGGGATTTTGGACGAAGGCCTCGTTTGTTTTCTCCGGATTGCAGTAGTAGCCCAGAGTCAGTCGTGTGCCGCGAATGCAGATCTCACCCTGCTGTCCCACGGGAGGGATCTGATTGTTTTCATCCAGCAAAATGACCTGCGTGTTTCGGAAGGGCCGGCCCACAGGCAGGGTCTCTTCCTCGGAAAACTCCCGGTCAACCTCATAATAACAGCAGATGCCGGTGGTCTCCGTAGGTCCGTAAAGGTTGATGAAACGGGCCTTTGGCAGTGCCTGCCGCCACAGCTTGAACTGCTTTATGGGGAACACCTCGCTGGCAAAAGCGACGGTGTGCAGGTACTCCGGCTTTACCGTTTCAAAGGTACGGAAAGACGAGATCATGGTCAGTGCCGACACCACCCAGCACAAGGTGTTAATTTTGTGGGCATTCAAAAACTCCACCAGCTTGATGGGGAACATGAACAGCTGCTTGGGAATCAAAATCGTGGTTGCGCCGTATTTGAGGGTGGGAATGACCTCTTTCAAATAGGCATCAAAATACAAAGGTGTCTGATTTCCGAATACGGAGTTTTCGTCAAATTTCAGCACCTGACACAAATGCTCCACATAATCGATGACGCTGCGGTGACAGGCCACAACGCCCTTGGGAATACCGGTGGAGCCGGAGGTAAATACGATATAAATGGGGTCGATATCCAGCTGTTTTTCCCGAATGGATGCCAATGCGGCATCATCCGCATTGGAAAAGGCCAGCTCCTCATAGGAAAACACCTCACCCCGGTAATTCAGCTCCTTTGCCAGCTCCCGGGTGGTCTCGTCGCAAATCAGCGCTCCCGCTTCCAGGGTCTGGAAAATCAGCTCAATGCGGTGACGGGGCATCTCATCGTCCAACGGCACATAGTAGCAGCCGGCATAGATGACACCGAAAAAGGCGGCAAGGGTGGTGGGATGCTTGCGCATGAATACCACGATCGGCTTGCCGTAACAGCCCGCCTGATGCAAACGCGTGCCGATGCTTCTGGCCTGCTGACTGACCTGACCAAAGGTCAGACCGGTCTCCTCATTGGCAAAGGCAATTTTGTCGGGACACCGCTGAACGGTATTCTCCAAATATTCCAAAATATTGGTCTGCATAGCAGGTTGCTCCTTTGGTATTTTTAGAATCGCTTCCGATTATGTCATTGCGAGACCAGTGACCGATGTCACTGGTTCGCAATGACATAGAGGAAGGCTTAGCGTGTAATCAAACAGGCATATTCCTTTTTTAAGGGCTTGTTGCAGGCAATAACCGACTGTCTTGCCAGCACCTCCATGGCATCGATGAAGCCCGCGCCGATTTGGTGATCCCGCTTAATCAGCGACAGCTCGGTACAGCCCAAAATCACCGCCTGTGCGCCCTGACTGCGCAGATCCGCCGATGCAGAGGCAAAACGGTTCATTTCTGCCGGTTTTCCGGCCTTCACATTTTCAAAAATCAGATGCATCACATCCCTTTGTGCCGCCGGACCCGGGGCAATGGGAAGCATTCCCTGATTTTCCAGTTCCCGATGGAAAATGCCGGCCTGAATGGTGCCATCGGTGGCCATAATGCCCACCTTTTGGATGCCGTTTTCCTTCAAATGGGCAACCGTTTCCTGTACGCCGTTGATCAGCGGCACGGAAATTTGGGATTTCAGCGTATCCATAAAATAATGGGCGGTAATACAGGGGATGGCAATGCACCCCACCTGGGGCTCCAGAAGCTTTCCCAGCTCCAGCATACGGGGCAGGGGACTTTCCTTGGTGTTGTCCAGAATATACTCCGTCCGGTCGGGAATGTCCGGCGTATTGTAAACGATCATGGGCAGATGCTGCTGGTCTGTTTCCGCATCGGTCATGTTGATGCACAGCTCCATAAAATACGCAGTAGCAATGGGTCCCAGCCCACCGATCACGCCCAAAATATTGTCTTTTTTATCCATATGGCTACCTCAGGGCTTGGCGTTGGCAATGGCGGCATTGTCCCACGGCAGCTCGCTGGGGGGAAGCTTTTCGGTGGGTGTAGCCGGATACAGAGACTGGTCACGGTTGAACGGATAACTGATACCGTCGGGCATGTCCTTATCCTCAACGGTAAAGCTGTTGACCACAGCGTCCGTAACCAGACACAGCGACCAGGACCATACATTGTCATAGTGGTAATAGGTTTTTCCGCCGTCAATGCTGACTAGCAGCCAGTAGTGATTGGAATCGTTGGGGGCTTGCTTTACCTTTTGCGCATCGATGGTGGGAATGTTGAGCCGTTCCAGCATCAGCTTCTGAATGGCATAGAAATAGAAGCAGTCGCCTTTTTTGAGGTCCAAAAATTCATAGGCCGCCTGCAGATAATCGTCATGGCGGGAGGTGGAGCCGGAATAGGTGAAATGACCGGGATTGGGGGTTGTGGATGCGGCACGGCGGGTCCACACATAGACCGCCTCGGCCTTTTCCCTGTCCGTCATGTCCTCGGTGATAAATTTCGCCAGCAGAGCATCCACCCGCTTGTAGATCACATCCGGTTCCACAAAATTCGCGGGCTTTTCCTTGACCTTCAGCTGAACAGAAACCGTCTGCACATTACCGGCGGCATCAACTGCCTTGTAGGTAACGGTATAGCTTCCTGCTTTGGAAAGATCCACCTGAGAATTGTCAATTTCCAAGGTGGGTTTGCCGTCCAGATTGTCCGTGACGGTAACCCCTGTTTTGTAGGAGACTGTTCCGCCCACATAGGCTTCCAGATTTTTCGTTCCTGCAATCACAGGCGCCTGCCTGTCCACCGTCAGTGTGGAATCGATTGTCGCTGTATTGCCGGCAGCATCCGTCAAGCATACGGAAACGGTCTGTGTTCCCTCCAGGGACCAGTCCGGCTGGCTTGCAAAGGTCACTGTGACCGCAGAGGTGCTCTGAATGTTGGTAACAAACTCCTCCGCCTCCAAAAATACGGAGCCGTTCACCGTTACATGCTTCGGCTCAGCTGTCAAATACAGCGTATCCACCGTCGGCACGGAGCCGGTGGGTTCCGTGGGCGGCTGGGGCTGAATGAAGGAATCAATGATCCAATTTCCTACAAAGGGAACGGATGCAAACACCACTACCGCAAAAACAGCAATGGCAATCAACGTATTTCTGTTGGAATTTCTGCGTTTTCTTTTCATAATAAGCTCCTGTTCGCTTTTGCATAAATGCCGATAGTACACCTACTATAATCCTAGCGTATATTATACTGCCAGACCTGGAGAAAATCAAGTATATTATCCACAAAAGAACTGCCATCCATTCCCAAACCCGGAAGAAAAAGCAAACTGCCCCTGCATACACCCTCAGCCAAAGTGTGTCATTCCGAGCCGGTGCGCACACCGGCGTGGGAAGCTCCTGAACAGAAGGGGATTACAGGGTGGGGGATGTTGTCGTAACTCCCAGTTGACATAATTGCACAAAAAGGGACAACTTCTTCCGATTTTGACAGGGGGAGTTTTCCACATTATCCACAGCGTTTTCCACAGCAGACCCGGAAAAACCCCAGTAAAGCCAAGGCCTTACCGGGGTTTTTGCTTTTCTGTGTCCCTCGTGGGGATTCTTGAAAAAACGTCAAAACGGTTTACAGAACAACATTTTCCAACTCTATCCGCGCGGAGAAAACTCTGCTGTTTCCGTCGGCTTCCTTTCCGTCTGCACGCACCGCTTCCACCGTCAAAACCGGCCCGTCGGACAGCTCCCATTGCAGCTGCAATTCCTCGTTTTCCCGAATCTCCGACATATAGCAAAGGGTTACGCCACGAATCTCATGCTCCCGATGGAAGCTGGCGGGAAGCAGGTCCGCAACCCAGTCCAAATACCGGCAGTTGTTCATGTGCCCGTTGATATCCAAATCCGTATACCGCACGGTTCTCCGGTCACATTCTGCCATGGGTCTGGGCATCATGGAGCCCGGCGCACGAAGCTCACTGCCCCGCAGCAAGCCCTGCACCGCTACGCCGCTTTGTCCCGGCAGCACCAGCGCTCTGGTGGCGGCATCCATCAGAATCCACAGGCTGATGGAACGGAAGCACTCCTTCCCCTGCGCATCATAAGCGATGGTGGAACGGGGGAAGGCCGTACGGGTGGTGGGCATGGGCCAGGTTTCCAGGCGGAGGGTTTCTCCGCTTACGGGCATTCTTGTGACCTGCACCCGATGGCGAATGATTGCCCAAAAGAGATTGCGCGCCATAAGCTGATTCTGGTCCGTCCCCAAAAGGGCACTGTGATCACCGGCAACCTCCTGCAGGTATCCCAGCAGCTGACTGGGCTTCAACCGCCCGTACCGATCCACCGCTACCGGTGAAACCGTCAATTCTTTTACATACAAAGGCTCCATGGCAACCTACTTTCCCTCCTCTATCAAAGAAAACATGGCAGTAAACTGCTGTCCGTTTCGATAAAAGATCATTTTTACCTCATCACCCACCTTGTGGGAATACAGGATACTGTTCAGATCCTCTTGCTTTTCCACACGCACGCCGTCCACTGACAGCAAAATGTCCTTGGGATGGACGACGGAATGTTCCGGTGCTTCCGTAATATAAAGACCCGCCGGCAAATGCCGGAATTGCTGGTCGAAGGCGGACACCCATTTTCCCTTCAGGGGGATGATGGGCCGTCCGGAAACGTAGCCCTGAGCAATCAGCTGATCCACCACTTCTTTCACATGGGCGGAAGGAATGGCAAAGCCCAGTCCCTCCACAACGGAAGCATCGGCATAGTTTCCGATCTTCATGGTGTTAATGCCGATGACCTGCCCATGGCTGTTGATCAGCGGTCCGCCGGAATTTCCGGGATTCAGCGCCGCGTTGGTCTGAATCAGGGTCATGTTTCTGCCACCGATCTTCAAATCCCGATTGATGGCGGACACGATACCGTCGGTCATGGTGCCCCGCAGGGATACCCCCAGAGCGTCTCCGATGGCAACCACCCCATCTCCCACCCGAAGGACTTTGGAATCACCGAACACCGCCGGAACCAAATCCCGGGCTTCTATCCGCAATACCGCCAGGTCCGACAGCTCATCCGAGCCCACGACCGTGGCAGAAAAGGTGCGTCCGTCGGTAAGCAGTACCTGAATCTCTCTGGCTTCGGAAACCACATGAGCATTGGTGACCAAATAGCCGTTTTCCGAGAGCACCACACCGGTTCCGCTTTTGCTGTCACCGGAAAGGGTGCAGGTAATGGACACCACGGAAGGAATATTCTTGTCATAGATGTCCTGCAGACCCAAGCCCGACTGGGGAGTATTCTCCGTCTGTCCCGGCTGAGGCATCAGCTCTATTTCGATTGGATCCACCCCCGCCGGACTGGTGGGAACCTGGGGCTGAGTAGATGGATTGGAGTCTCCGATGTAGGAAAACTCAATGGAAACACCGCCACCCATGGAATTGCGCTTCATCCATCTCCATCCGTAGATGGAAAGCATACCCAAAACCGTGATTCCGATGCAAAGCAGGAGTGCCCAATTTCCACCCCGGCTTTCCGGGGGCTTGGTGGAGCCGTTTTCATAGGAGCTGGGCGGTGTATTCTGTTCTAAATTTTGCTCGTCCATAAATAACCTCGCGATGATATAGTGGATATCCGTAAAACAGCCGCTTCTGCGGTACTTTTACAGAACCTTGGGAAGGGTGAAGGTAAATTTCGTTTCTCCGTCTGCACTGGTAACGGAGATATTCTCCCCATGGGAATTGATAATGGTCTTTACAATATACAGACCCAGTCCCCAGCCATCCCGGTTCTGGGAACGGCTTTTGTCGATTTTGTGGAACCGTTCAAATACCAACGGCAATTCCTCTGCCGGAATCACCTCTCCCTGGTTGGCTACCGATACGTAGAGCTTCTGCTTTCCCTCCCGCACCGTCACGCTCAGTGTTCCCCCGGGGGGACAGAACTTCACGCCGTTATCCGTCAAGTTGTAAATAACCTGATTGATGGCGTCGGGATTGGCAAGGGTGTACACCGGATGCTCCGGCATCGTTACCTGCACGTCAATATTTTTCTCGTTGATCTTTCCCTCGAAGGAAATCAGCACCTGACCGGTCATTTCCGTCAGATCGAACCGGCTTTTCTGCTCCTCCGGCATGGTCTCCTCGTTCTGCAGACGGGAAATATCCAGCATGCTCCGCACCAACCGGCTGAGCCGTTTGGTCTCGTCGGAAACAAGAGAAAGATATTTTCTGCTTCTTTCCGGGGGAATGGTACCGTCCAAAATGCCGTCCACATATCCGGAAATTGTGGTCATGGGGGTTTTCAGCTCGTGGGAAACGTTGGCAACGAATTCCCGACGCTGATATTCGCTTTTTTCCAGAGAGGTGGCCATATTGTTAAATGCCAGCGCCAGCTCCTTCACCTCCTGGGAGTGATGACCGGAAACGGTGACCCGGGCATCCAGATCCCCATGACCGAAGGCTCTTGCCGCCTTTGCCATATCCTTCAGGGGATGGGACTCCCGCCGTACAAAAAACATCAGCAGCACCACGCAAAGCAGAACCGCCAGAATTGCCACAACAATAAAGGTCTCGGAAATACGCCGCATGGTGGACAGGGTGATGTCCACCGGAGAAGAGACCAGAATAATGGCACGGGGTGTGCCGGTTTGGGAATCCTTCACCAGTGAGGAGACCATGTACCGTTCCTCCTGATACAATCCGCCGATCACACCGCTGTCGGTAAAGCCGCCGGTGGACAGGATGCGCTGTACATAGTCTTTGTCCAGCCGCATACCCACGTGCTCACAGCCCATGGGTGCCTTGGCACACATCAGCAACTTTCCCTGGGCGTCACAAAGGACGGCATCCGCATCCGAAACCGTAACCGCAACGCTCATAGCCAGATGAAATTCCTCGCTGGTCAGCTCCTCACTGTCATAACCGGCCTGCGTCAAAGACGTGATGATGTTGGCATCCGCCTCCAGAGCCGTCACCGCCTGGGTGGTCAGATACCGGTTGGCAAGCCATTGAAACACAACACCCATGAGCAGCAATGTGGTCAGCAACAGAAGCGCCAGAGCTGTAAACAGCCGGCTGAATGTACTTTTCATTCGTTATTCGCCTCGAATTTATAGCCCACGCCCCAAACAGTCTTTACAGACCATTGCTGGGACACGCCTTCCAATTTTTCCCGCAGACGCTTCACATGTACGTCTACCGTCCGGCTGTCACCGAAATAATCAAAGCCCCAGACCTCGTCCAGCAGCTGATTGCGGGTATATACCCGATTGGGAGAGGAAGCCAGATAGTAAAGCAGCTCCATTTCCTTGGGCGGTGTGTCCACCTTTTTTCCGTCAACCAATAGCTCAAAGGCATCCATATCGATCACCAACCGGTCAAAAACCAGCCGGCGGGCCTTTTGCTTTGCGACTGCACCGGAGCTGCGGCGCAAAACCGCTTCCACCCGGGCCAAAACCTCCCGCATTTCAAAGGGCTTTGTAATATAATCGTCCGCACCGGCCTTCAGACCCTGTACCTTATCACTGGTCTCACTCTTGGCTGTTAGCATGATGATGGGCGTCTGCGCCTCACTGCGAATAGCCTTGCAGACTGCCCAGCCGTCCATAATGGGCATCATCACATCCAAAAGTACCAGATCCGGCTGAACGGCACGGAATTTTTCCAAACCCTTCCCGCCATCGTTGGCAACGGTGACGGCATAGCCCTCTTTCTCCAGATACAGCTGCAGAAGCTCCGCAATGTTGCGGTCATCCTCCACAATCAAAACAGATGTAGCCATAAAAATACCTCCCAAAAGACAATCCTTTGCTTTTTTCTTATTATAGCACGTTTTTCCTTGTTTTCGTGAATTTTTTTTTAAGAGTTCCCACAGGAACCGGAAACGGTATTTTCTGCTTGTCTTTCCGCATGGCGTATGGTAAAATGGCAGTATCTTCAAAAAGCAGATTTTCATCTGAGAAAGGACCCCTTATGATTGAAGCATTAAAGGCGATATTGTTCGGTATCGTGGAAGGCATCACGGAGTGGCTGCCGGTATCCTCCACGGGACACATGATCCTCCTGAATGAATTTGTCAGGCTGGACGTAACGGAAAGCTTTTACGATCTGTTTGAAATGGTCATTCAGCTGGGTGCCATTTTGGCGGTTATTGTTCTGTTTTTCCATAAGCTCAACCCCTTCTCCAAAAAGAAATCCCCCGAGAGGAAGAAAGAAACCTGGTCATTGTGGCTCAAGGTCATTGTTGCGGCACTTCCCTCTGCGATTATCGGTCTGGCGATTGACGAGGTGCTGGACGGTTATCTTCGCAATACCTTTCTTAACGGCGTCTCCCTCAATGCCATCGTGGTTGCCGCCATGCTCGTCCTCTACGGTGTGCTGTTCATCCTGGTGGAAAAGAAAAACAAAGGAAAGGCCCTTGCCGTTGTGAATGTGGGGCAGATCGATTACAAGACTGCCTTGATCATCGGCGCTTTCCAATGTCTGAGCATCATTCCCGGTACATCCCGTTCCGGCGCCACCATTCTGGGCGCGCTGCTGGTGGGTGTCAGCCGCAGTGCAGGCGCAGAATTTTCCTTCTTCCTGGCCATTCCCACCATGCTGGGTGCCAGCGGTCTGAAGGTTTTGCTGTATGCAAAGGATATTCTGAGCGAGGAAGCTCCTATGCCAAGCGGTGTAGAGCTGGGTGTGCTGGCGCTGGGCTGTATTGTGGCATTTTTGATTTCCCTGACGGTCATCAAGGGGCTTATGGAATATGTGCGTAAGCACAGCTTCTCTGCCTTTGGCGTATACCGTATTATCCTTGGCGTAGTGGTGCTTTTGTTCTTCCTCCTGCGCTGATTTCCTTTCTGAAATAAAGAGGCGTGTTGCAGAAAATTGCAACACGCCTTTTCTTATCGGTTTTTGCCCATAAAGAACAGTGCCAGTGTTCCCGGACCGGAGTGGGAGCCGATGACTGTACCGGTGTAGCCGATGAGCACCTCTTTGACACCGCACTTCTCCTTCACCAGCGTTTCCAGATACCTTGCATCCTCCAGGCAGTCGCCATGGCAGATGAACATGGTATGATTCTCGTATCCGGCACCCAGCTGAACCGCCTTTTCTGCCAGGGCCTCAATGGATGCCTTTCTGCCCCGGGTCTTGGACATGTTGATGAGATGACCCTCGTCATCCATGTGCAGTACCGGTTTGATCTGCAGCATGGTTCCCACCAACGCTGTGGTTGCACTGACTCTGCCACCCCGTTTCAGGTACATCAGGTCATCCACCGTAAACCAATGGCACAGATGCATCCGGTTTTCCTCTGTCCAGGATGCCAGCTCCTCCAGGGAAAGCCCCTCCTGCTTTTTCTGACAGGCATACCATACCAACAATCCCTGTCCCAGGGACGCCGAAAGGGAATCCACTACAAATATCTTTCTTTGGGGATAGGTTTCCTTTAATTCATCGGCGGCAATGACCGCGGACTGATAGGTGGCAGACAAACCGGAGGAAAAGGTTATTACCAGCAGGTCCGCACCGGATTCCAGATACGGAAGCATTTCCTGCACCCAACGGTCCGGATTGATGGCAGAGGTGGTAGCAACCTCGCCGGCCCGCAGGGCGGCATACAGCTCGGACATTCCCTCGTCCACAGAGTCCCCTCTGGTTTCTTCCCGAAAATTCACAGTCAGGGGCACAGTCCGTATGCCCAGCTGCTCCAGCATTGCCTTGGGCAGGTCACAGCCGGAATCTGTGATGATTTGATATTGGCTCATGTAAACACTCCTAAAAAAGACTGGACAGCACTGCCGTCATCTACTATAATAAAGAGGCAGGCGATTGCCCCCATCTTAACGGATTTTCTCCAATCTGTCACGGGAATATCATGCATTTTCCTCTCCCGACCCGAGAATTTATAACTCTACTGGCAGTAGAGTTCCTATTTTTGAAACTTTGGAGGTTGTTATGCATAGGTTTTTGCTCCGCTTTTTTCCAAAAACCGAATTTTCTGCACAGGAACGCAGTAAGGTCGGAAAACGGTCCGGCATCGTTGGGATCGTTTGTAATATTGTGCTGTTTCTTGGCAAACTGCTGGTGGGAACACTGGCCGGCTCGGTGTCTGTCACTGCCGATGCCATGAATAATCTGACCGATGCCAGCAGCTCTGTGGTGACTTTGCTGGGCTTCAAGCTGGCGGAAAAGCCGGCGGATGCGGATCACCCCTATGGGCATGCCCGTTTTGAGTACTTATCCGGTCTTGGCGTGGCAGCACTGATCATCGTCATCGGTATTGAGCTGGCAAAGACCTCTTTTGACAAAATTCTTCACCCTCAAGCAGTCGCCTTCACCTGGCTCACCGCCGGTGTTCTGGTGGCATCCATGGTTGTCAAGCTGTGCCTTTCCCTTTTTAATAAAACCCTGGCAGAGCTCATTCATTCCACTGCTCTGGCCGCTTCCGCACAGGACAGCCGCAACGACGTTATTGCCACCGGCGCGGTGCTCACCGCCGGTGTGGTGGAGGTTCTGACCGGCTATACCGTGGATGGCTGGGTGGGTATGGCCGTTGCGCTGTTTATTTTGTACAGCGGTGCCATGCTGGGAAAGGAAACCATCAGTCCCTTGCTGGGAGAAAACGCCAGTCCGGAGCTGCAGGAGCTGATTGTGGACTATGTGCGTCAACAACCCAAAGTGCTTGGCTGTCACGATCTGATGGTCCATGATTACGGTCCCGGTCAACGCTTTGCCTCGCTGCACGTGGAAATGGACAACCGGGAAGACCCCTTGACCTGTCACGAGCTCATTGACGATATGGAACGGGAGTGCTACAAAAATCACAACATCCACCTGGTCATCCATTACGATCCTGTGGTCACCGACGACCCCAATCTGATCCGCCTGCGACAAAACGCCCAGCAGCTGCTTTCAGAGCTGGACGAACGGCTGCAGCTGCACGATTTTCGTATGGTCCAGGGGGAAGGGCACACCAATCTGATTTTTGATGTGGTTCTGCCCCGGAATATGACCGGAAAAGAAACGGAAATCCGCGCCCATTTGGAGGGAAATCTCTCCCGTCAGGAGAAAAAACGGATCTACACCGTCATCACCTTTGATCTCGCAAGCTTTAACGAAACCGTATGATGCAGGAGGCGCTATGGAAAACTATTTTTCATTGAATATGGACATATCCCAGATCAACGCCATTTCCAATTTGGGTCTGGCACACATCGGGGATGGGGTCTTTGAGCTGCTGTGCCGCAGTTATCTGTGCAAAAAAGGCGGCAAACGGGTTCAGAACCTGCATAAAAACACGGTGGCGATGGTAAAAGCCTCTTCTCAGGCAGAATTTGCGTCGTTACTGCTGCCCCATTTGGCAGAGGAGGAGCAGGATTGGTATCGACGGGGCAAAAATGCCCATTCCCATGCCGCGCCAAAATCCGCAACGAAGCAGGAATATGCGAAGGCAACGGGTTTGGAGACGCTGTTTGGGGCACTGTATCTGGCCGGGAGATTGGATCGGCTGAACGAGCTGTTTCACCTTCTCGTGGCAGAGGAACAACCGGAATAAACAAAGGGGACGGAAATCCGTCCCCTGCATTGTTTCAGTGCCTGTCCCCCAAAAGCCTCCCGCTTATGTCATTCCCACGCCAGTGCGCACACTGGCGTGGGAATCCGTTTTCTTGCGGTGCAACCCTATGGCGTCACGGGCTGCGCCTACGACGCCCCGATAAATACCCTCAAAATACTCCACCCGCAAAAACACCCCAACCTTTTGGTTGGGGTGTACTTTTATTCCTGATTTCTCTTTTTCATCAGCTGGCGCATACGGGCCGCATGGTCCAGCTCCCGCTTGCGGATCCGCAGGCTCTTGGGTGTGCATTCCAAAAGCTCATCGTCTGCCAAAAATTCCAGACATTGCTCCAGAGAATACACCCGGGGCGTGGTCAGCCGCAAGGCCTCATCCGAACCGGATGCACGCATATTGGTCAGCTGTTTTTTCTTACAGACGTTCACCGTCATATCCTCGTTCCGACTGCAAATGCCCACAACCATGCCGGCATAAACCGGTGTGCCGGGTCCGATGAACAGCGCACCGCGCTCCTGTGCGGCGGCCAGACCGTAGGTTACCGCCTCTCCGGTCTCAAAGGAGATCAGACTGCCCACCTGACGGCGTTCAATTTCTCCCTTCATGGGTGCATAGGAGTCCAAAACAGAGGACATGATTCCTTCTCCCCGGGTATCGGTCAAAAATTCATTCCGATATCCAAAAAGTCCACGGGAAGGAACGGAAAATTCCAAACGGTAACGGTTGCCCATTGGGGTCATTCCCAGCAAATCTCCCTTTCGGCGTCCCATTTTCTCAATCACTGCGCCCATACATTCTTCCGGCACGTCCGCAATCATCCGTTCGATGGGCTCACAGAGCTTTCCGTCAATCTCTTTGGTGAGCACTCTGGGGGTGGATACGGAAAATTCAAAGCCCTCACGGCGCATGGTCTCCATCAGAATGGACAGGTGCATTTCTCCCCGTCCTGCCACATTAAAGGCGTCGGTACCCTGCTCGGTTACGTGGAGGGAAACATCCTTCAAAAGCTCCTTTTCCAGCCGGTCCCGGAGATTACGTGAGGTGACAAATTTGCCTTCTTTACCGGCAAAGGGAGAATCGTTCACCGCAAAGGTCATTTCGATGGTAGGGTCGGAAATCTTCACAAAGGGCAGGGGCTGTACAGCCATGGGATCACACAAAGTTCTCCCGATGGTAATGTCCGACATTCCGGACAGCGCCACGATTTCTCCGGCAGATGCAGACATGACGGGACTTTTGCCTAGACCGTCAAAGGCGTACAAGGCAACCACCTTGCCTTTTTGTCTGATTTCCGGGTCGTGGAAGTCGCAAACAGTCACTTCCTGATTGACCTTGATGGTGCCCTGTTCAATCCGTCCAACCGCGATTCTTCCCACATATTCATTATAATCAATGGAAGAAACCAACAGCTGCAGGGGAGCATTTTCGTCACCCGCAGGGGGATCAATATACTTGACAATGGTTTCAAACAGGGGTGTCAGATCCTTGCCCGTTTCATCGGGAGAATAGCTGGCAGTACCCTGCCGACCGGAACAGAATACGGTGGGGGAATTGAATTGCTCGTCCGTTGCTTCCAGCTCAAGCAGCAGCTCCAAAACCTCGTCCATTACCTCATGGATACGGGCATCGGGCTTGTCCACCTTGTTGACTGCTACAATGACCTTATGTCCCAGTTCCAACGCCTTTTGCAGAACAAAACGGGTTTGGGGCATGGGCCCCTCAGCGGCATCCACTAGCAGAATTACACCGTTGACCATCTTCAAAATACGCTCCACCTCACCGCCGAAATCGGCGTGACCGGGGGTATCCACAATGTTGATCTTGATATCCTTATAGTATACGGAAGTGTTCTTTGCCAAAATGGTGATTCCCCGTTCCCGTTCCAGGTCACCGGAGTCCATCACCCGATCCTGGGTGGCTTGATTTTCCCGATAAATGCCGCCCTGCTTCAGTAATTCATCCACCAAAGTGGTTTTGCCGTGGTCTACATGGGCAATGATGGCAATATTTCGGATTTTTTCCTGTGCCGCCATAAATCGCACTCCTTCTTTCCATAGCAATCTGTCGTATTTTTATCTTTCTAACTTGGAAATATACCACATATACAAATAAAAAGCAATATTTTTGGTGAAAATTACGAAGAAATTTGTCATTTATCTTCCCCTTGCGTTTTTGGCAAAAAAATGGTAGGATAAGGGTAATCAAGCAAAGGAGTATTGCCATGGACGCACAAAGCATTATCGAATACATCCGCACATCTGAAAAGAAAACACCGGTAAAGGTATATCTTTGGGAAAAAACACCGGTTTCTTTCCCGAATTGCCGGGAATTTCCCGCCGGTGAGGGCTGTAAAATCGTTTTTGGCGACTGGAAGGACATCGCGCCCATTCTGGAAGCCAATGAATTTGCCCATGTGGAAATTGAAAACAACTGCCGCAATTCTGCCATTCCCATGCTGGATATGAAGAATATTCCTGCCCGTATCGAGCCGGGTGCCATCATTCGGGAGCAGGTGGAGATCGGCAAAAACGCGGTGATTATGATGGGCGCGATCCTGAATATCGGCGCCATCGTGGGAGACGGCACGATGATCGATATGGGTGCCGTCCTTGGGGGACGGGCCACCGTGGGCAAAAATTGCCACATAGGTGCCGGTGCGGTCCTTGCAGGCGTTATTGAGCCGGCTTCCGCAACTCCCGTCGTAGTGGAGGATAATGTGCTCATTGGTGCCAATGCTGTGGTCATTGAGGGCTGCCGCATTGGAGAAAATGCCGTGGTAGCCGCCGGTGCGGTGGTGGTATCCGATGTGCCTGCCGGTGCGGTGGTTGCCGGCTGTCCCGCCCGGGTCATTAAGATGAAGGACGAGAAAACCACGGGCAAAACCGCCCTGGTGGACGCCCTGCGGGAGCTTTGATATGCGCAATGTGTTGATAACCGGCGGTTCCCGTGGAATCGGCGCGGCCGCGGTGGAGCTGTTTGCCGAGGAAGGGCATCAAGTGACCTTCCTTTATGAAAAAAATCATGCCGCCGCCCAAGCCCTTGCGGAAAAAACAGGCGCAACCGCCCTTTGCTGTGACGTTTCCGACGGTGAGGCAGTGAAAAAAGCCTTTTCCGCCCTGGAAAATCTGGATATTTTGGTATGCAATGCAGGCATCAGCCATTCCGGACTGATGTCCCAAATGCCGGAGACGGACTGGGATCGCTGTTTTGATGTGAATGTGAAGGGTGTCTACCACTGCGTCAATGCCGCCATGCCGTTCTTTTTGAAAAAACATGCCGGCTCCGTGGTTACGGTGTCCTCTATGTGGGGACAGGTTGGCGCATCCTGTGAGGTGGCTTATTCCGCCGCCAAGGGTGCGGTGATCGCCATGACCAAGGCTCTGGCAAAGGAGCTGGGTCCCAGCGGTATTCGGGTTAATTGCGTAGCCCCCGGAATGGTTCTGACGGATATGTGCGCGGCAGTAGCACCGGAAATCGTAGCGGAAATGGCCCAGGACACACCCGTGGGACGCAACGGCACACCCCAGGATGTGGCTAAAGCCATCGTGTATTTGGCAAATGCCGAGTTTATTACCGGACAAGTGCTGCCGGTCAACGGCGGCTATGTGATATAGGAGGAAGAATATGAAAATTGCAATTGCTTGTGACCACGGTGCTCTGGCACTGAAAAATGCGGTCATTGCGCACTTAACCAAAAAGGGTTATGAAATGGTGAATTTCGGAACGGATACCCTGGATTCCTGCGACTATCCGGACTTTGCAGCACCTGCAGCACAGGCTGTGGCCGAGGGAAAATGCGAAAAGGGCATCGTCCTTTGTACCACGGGAATTGGCGTGTCCATCACCGCAAACAAGGTCAAGGGAATCCGCTGTGCGCTCCTTTCCGATGTGATGAGCGCCCGAATGACCCGGGAGCACAACGACACCAACATGATGGCCATCGGTGCCGGTGTGGTAGGAGAAATGCTGGCACTGGAAATCGTGGATACCTGGCTGGGAACGGAATTTTCTCACAATGAACGGCATCAGCGCCGGATCGACAAGGTAATGTCCTTGGAAAAATAAAATTATTGGCTATGGGTACACCCCATAGCCAATTTTTACGCCATAAATTACGAAAAGCGCAGTCCTGTATCCGTCCCGCATTTTTCTCTTATTCTTTTGTGTATTTTTCTCTTTACTGTTGGGAAAATTCGTTGTATAATACTACTATCTTTTATGACAGAGGTGATTGCGGATGCGTTGCATGAAATGCGGAAGAAAACTGGGACAATCCCAAAGCTTTTGCGATGAGTGCCTGGAGAAAATGAAAAAGCGCCCGGTTGCATCCAATGCCGTTGTCAACCTGCCCAACCGTCCCACCGTAAAGACAACGACGAAAAAGCGCTCTTTTCGCCGTCGTTATCTATGGGACGCGGAGGATCAGATCGGCACTCTGCGTTCAAAAGTACGCTGGCTTACCTTCCTTCTGATCCTGGCATTTTTGGGACTTTTGGTCTGCGGCGGATTGATTGTATTATTACTGAGGAGCCAAGGGCAGATTGACATCCCACTTCCCAGCATACCCGGTGTGTGATTCTGCAGAATGTTTCACGTGAAACATTCCATAACCGATAAACCGTGTTTCACGTGAAACACAGAGGAGGTGCCCTATGGGCAAAATAATTGCTGTCGTGAACCAAAAGGGCGGAGTGGGAAAAACAACCACCACCGTTAACCTTACCGCCTGCCTGCAGGATTTGGGCTTGAAGGTTTTGCTCTGCGATTTTGACCCCCAGGCCAATGCCACATCCGGCTTCGGTCTGGAAAAGAAAAAGCTGAAGCAGTCCGTTTACGATGTCATTATCAACGATATTCCGGTTGAAAACGCCATTGTTTCCACGAAATTTTGCGACGTTTTGCCTTCTTCCGCAGATTTGGCAGGTGCCGGCGTGGAGCTGATCGGGTTGGAAAATCCCAATTTCCGACTGAAGGAAGCGCTGGATTCGGTTCGGGATCGGTACGATTTGATTTTTATTGACTGTCCTCCGTCCCTGGAAATGCTCACGCTGAACGCCCTAGCGGCGGCAGACGGTATTCTGATTCCTGTGCAATGTGAGTATTTCGCATTGGAAGGCTTGTCAGACCTGATGAACACCATGCGGATGGTGAAGAAAAGAATCAATCCCAAACTGGAAATCTTCGGCGTGGCCCTGACTATGTTTGACGGGCGCACCAATTTCTCCACCCAGGTGGCACAGGAAGTGCGGCGGCATTTCCCCGGAAAGGTCTACGCCACGGTAATTCCCCGGAATGTCCGTCTGGCGGAAGCCCCCAGTCACGGACTTCCCGTAACCGCTTATGACAGAAGCAGTCGCGGTGCCCGTGCCTATGCGGACATGGCAGAAGAGATCAAGGGCAGACTGTAAGGAGGATACTATGGTAAAGCAAAAAGGTCTTGGAAAAGGCTTGGGCGCATTGATCGGGGATTTCGAGGAAGAAATCCGGGATAACGGTCCATATCGGCTGCTGCCCATTCATAAAGTAGAGCCCAACAAAAACCAACCCCGTCAGGATTTTGACGAGGAAGAATTGGAAGCACTGTCAGAATCCCTGTCCACCCATGGCATGCTGCAGCCACTGACCGTACGGGAGCTTCCTTCCGGTTACTATCAGATCATCGCCGGTGAACGCCGGTGGCGTGCCGCACGGATGGCAGGTTTCACGGAAATTCCCGTGGTGATCATAGAAGCGGACGACAAAAAAGCCATGGAGCTGGCACTGATCGAGAACCTGCAGCGGCAGGATCTGAATGCAGTGGAAGAAGCGCTGGGCTATCAGTCCCTGATGAGCGACTTCGGTTTGACTCAGGAGGATACCGCCCAACGGGTGGGAAAATCCCGTCCCGCTGTGGCAAATGCCCTGCGTCTTTTGAATTTACCCGGGGCTGTTCTGGAAAAAATCCGGGACGGCAGTTTGAGTGCCGGTCACGCCCGGGCACTTTTGGTCATCAAAACCGAAAAGAAGCAGCTGGAAGCCATGCAAAAAATCATTGCATTGGGGCTTTCCGTAAGACAGGCAGAATTGCTTTGCAAGAACATGACCAAGGCACCTGCCACTTTGCCGCCGGTAACGCTGGCAGTCAATTACGTGAGCGAGTGCGAAAAAGCGCTGTCCAAACACTTGGGTCGGGGCGTAAAAATCGTTAACGGCAAGCGCAAAGGCCGCTTTGAACTGGAATTTTACGGCGAGGAAGACCTTCAGGTGCTTCTGGACGCCCTGATGAAATTGAAGAAATAACCAAACCTCGTGTCATTGCGAGGAGGGCGAATGCCCGACGTGGCAATCCGCATCTTGCAGCATCTTTGATGCTGCGCGGCTCTAAAGAGCCGCAAGAGAACGGATTCCCACAACCAGTTTGAGAACTGGTCTCGGAATGACATAAGGAGAAGTTTTCTACCCTCTCCCAAAGGGAGAGCCAAGAGGAGCTTTAGGCCCAACGGCCTTCACAATAATGTGGAAACGAAGGAGTAAAAATATGCTGGACATCAAAAAAATCAAGGAAAATCCCGACGCGGTCAAGGCCGGTCTCAAAGCCAAGGAAGTGGATTGTGATGCTGTCATTGACCGTATTTTGGAATTGGATATTCAGGTGCGGAGCCTGAAAACCTCTACGGAAAGCAAAACCGCCGAGAAAAACAGACTGAGCAAGGAAAACGGCAAGCTGTTCGGTCAAAAAAAAGGTGCGGAAAAGCGTGGCGAGGACGTTTCTGCTTTGGACGCCCAAATTGCCGCAAATATGGAAGCCTCTGTGAAGATCGATGAAGCCATTGAAGGCGACAAAGCCTCTTTGAAGGTTTTGGATGAGGAACTTTACACCGCCATGCTCAGCCTGCCCAATCTGCCGGACGGGGATCTGCTTCCCGGCGGCAAGGAAAATAACGAGCCTCTGCGCTACATCGGCGAGAAGCACTCCTTTGATTTTGAGCCCAAGCACCATGTGGATCTGTGCACCGATTTGGGTCTGATCGACTACGAACGGGGTGTGAAGCTTGCCGGCGGCGGCAACTGGATGTACACCGGCATGGGTGCCCGTCTGGAATGGGCGCTGCTGAACTACTTTATCGATACTCACACCGCGGACGGCTATGATTTCATTCTGCCGCCCCATATGCTGGAGTACCAATGCGGTTTGACTGCCGGTCAGTTCCCCAAATTTGCCGACGAGGTCTTTAAGATTTCCAACCATCCCACCGAGGGCGGTACCTTCTATATGCTTCCCACCGCAGAAGCGGCTTTGGCCTCTGTTTACCGGGACGAAATTCTCACAGAAGCCGACCTTCCCAAGAAATTTTTCGCCTACACTCCCTGTTTCCGTCGGGAAGCCGGTTCTCACCGGGCAGACGAACGGGGCATGGTGCGCGGTCACCAATTTAATAAGGTGGAAATGTTCCAGTTCACCACTCCCGAAGGCTCGGACGAAGCCTTTGAGGAGCTGGTCACCAAGGCAGAAAAGCTGGTGGCTGGTCTGGGTCTGCACTTCCGTACCGTGAAGCTGGCCGCCGGAGACTGCTCCGCGTCCATGGCCCGCACCTATGATATTGAGATTCTGATTCCTTCCATGAACGGCTACAAGGAAGTTTCTTCCGTATCCAACGCACGGGATTATCAGGCCCGTCGGGGTAATATTCGCTATCGCCGCGGTGACGGCAAGCTGGATTTTGTCCATACCCTCAACGGCTCCGGTCTGGCAACTTCCCGTATCTTCCCCGCCATTGTGGAGCAAAACCAGCAAAAGGACGGCTCTGTGGTGATTCCGGAATGTCTGCGGAAGTATCTGGGCGGTTTGGAAGTCATTGAAAAGAAGTAAGAGGTATTCTATATGAAAAATATGCTTGGCGTAATGCTGGACTGCTCCCGTAACGGAGTTATGCGTCCGGAAAAGGTGAAGGAATTTTCCACCTATATTGCAAAGATGGGCTATAACACCCTGATGCTCTACACTGAGGATACCTACGAGGTGAATAATCAGCCCTATTTCGGCTACCATCGGGGTCGGTATACCAAGGCAGAGCTGAAGGAGTTGGACGCTTACTGCGCCGGTATCGGTATCAGCCTGGTCCCCTGCATCCAGACCCTGGCCCATTTGAACTGCATTTTCAAATGGCAGGGTGTCTACACCGACATCAACGATGTGGGCGATATTCTGCTGGCCGGTGCGGAAGAGACCTATCAGCTCATCGACGATATGTTTGCCACCATTTCTGAGTGTTTTTCCACGAAGGACATTCACATTGGAATGGACGAGGCCCATTTGGTCGGTCTGGGAATGTATCTGCATCAAAACGGATACCGCAAGCGCTTTGATGTCATTAACGAGCATCTTCACAGAGTGTGCGAAATTGCAAAGAAATATGGCTTAAATCCCATGATTTGGAGCGATATGTTCTGTAAATTGGCGCTGAATATTGAAAATTACTACACAGAAGCCGACCTCTCCGGTATGAAGGAGCTGGCGGCTGTTCCGGAAAATCTGTCCCTGGTTTATTGGGATTACTATTCCAAGGACTATGACAAATATGTCCGTATGATAAAGACAAATCAAATGTTCAACCGTCCGGTGATTTTTGCCGGCGGCGCCTGGACCTGGCACGGCTTCACGCCGGATAACCGTTTGAGCATGGAAACCACTGAGGCCGCCCTGCGGGCCTGCAAGGATTGCGGTGTTTCCGATGTTTTCATCACCGTTTGGGGGGATGACGGCGCGGAATGCAATATGTTCTCCGTCCTGCCCAGTCTGCTCTATGCCGCCCGTCTTTGGAAAGGACAGAAAGACGGTCTTGCAGAGGAATTTCAGCGGATCGTTGGCGTTCCCATGGATGCTTTTATGGTTCTGGATCGGGTGAATCGTCTGCAGGGCACCACATCCAATCAGGATTCCGCCAAATTCCTGTTATACAGCGATCCCTTTGCCGGTCTGGCAGACAGCCGCTGTGACGGCAGCGAAAATGCCTATTACGCAGCATTGGCAGAGGAAATTGCCGCCCTTGCGGATATGGGTGATTTCCAAATTCTGTTTGACAAATATCAAACCCTTTGCCAAGCACTTGCAGTAAAAGCAAATCTGAGTCTGCACACCCGCAAGGCCTATACTTCCGGCGATCGGGAAGCACTGGCTGTTTTGGCGCAGGAAACTTATCCGGAAGCATTGGCACGGATCAAAGCCTTCCATGCTGCCCATCGGGCGGACTGGATGTGGGAAAAACGACCCCAGGGCTTTGAAATCCAGGATATTCGCCTGGGTGGGTTGATGCAGCGGCTGGAAACCTGTCGGAAGGTGCTGGAGCAGTACCTGAACGGTGAGATTTCCCTTATTGAAGAGTTAGAGGAACCAATGCTTCCCAAAACAACCGGCTGTGGGCGGTGGGAATCCATTGTCACCTCTGGCGTTATATCACACGGTTTATAAGAAAGGACGATTTACATGAGCAAAAAGAAAAATAAAATCGGCTGGTGGGGCGAATTTAAGGAATTTGCCATCAAGGGGAACGCTATGGCGCTGGCCGTCGGTACTATCATCGGTGCCGCATTCTCCACAATCACCAAGAGCTTGTCCAATGATTTGATCATGCCTGTGGTCAACATCTTCCTGGGCGGTGCGGATTTCACCCAACTGAAGCTGGAGCTTCCCACTATGCCTTGGGCACAGGTCAAGCTGGACCCGGAGACCGGCGAGGTCATTAAGAATTACATGACCTACGGTAACTTCATTTCCGCAGTGATCAACTTCTTCATCCTGGCTTTGGTGGTATTCTTCATTGTGAAGATGCTGAACAAGCTGGCAAACGCAGGCAAGAAGAAGGAAGAGCCCGCACCTGAGGCTCCTCCCGCACCTCCTGCTCCCTCTGCTGAGGAAGTGCTTCTCACCGAGATCCGCGACCTGCTGAAGGACAAATAATTTTCCATAAAGAAAGCCCCCTCTAACGAGGGGGCTGATTTTTTGCAAAAAGCTTCTTGCCTCTCCCTTTGGGAGGCGTCTGCCAATCAGGCTGACGGAGAGGGCAATTACTGACATTTTACGAATATGCTCTTTTGGGGCGTCGTAGGCGCCGCCCCCTACAATGGTACCGGTAGGGGCGACCATTGGTCGTCCGCAATGACATTCTGTTGAAGGCTTTTTATCCTTTCAGACGTTTTTCCAGGGTTGATGCGTTCAAAGATGTCAAATACAGCCGATTCATGCCATACTCGGAGGTCAAAACAAAGGCCTTGGGCAGATCGTCACAGGGCACTACCTGTCCTTCTTTTTCCGCCGCAGCGAGAAAATCCTGGGTGCGTCGGGAGACGGAGGTATTGTCCAGATCGAAGATGCCGATGATGGATTTCTCCCGCACCGCCATATCCCCGCCAATGTTCAGGTACATAGAATACCTCCTTTACCATACAACTCTCTTGCCTCTCCCTTTGGGAGCGGTTTCAGCCGATCAGGCTGACGGAGAGGGCAATTACTGACATTTTACGAATATGCTCTTTTGGGGCGTCGTAGGCGCCGCCCCCTACAATGGTGCCGGTAGGGGCGACCATTGGTCGTCCGCAATGACATTCTGTTAAAGGCTTTTTATCCTTTCAGGCGCTTCCACTGTGCCACAGCCAGCTCGTCACACCGGTTGTTTTTCGGATTTTCTGCATGTCCCTTCACCCAATGGTAGTGAAGCTCGTGTTTCACGGTTAATTCCAGCAAAATTTCCCACAAATCCGGATTTAACGCCGGTTTTTTATCGGCTTTTTTCCAGTTTTTCTCCTTCCAGCTCCATGCCCAGCCCTTTTCCAGAGCATCAATGACATATTTGGAATCCGAATACAGCTCCACAATACAGGGCTCCTTCAGCGCCTGCAGACCGCGGATCACAGCAGTCAGCTCCATCCGGTTATTGGTGGTGCTTTCCTCGCCGCCGGACAGCTCCTTTTCGATACCGCCCCACTCCAGGATGGCACCCCAACCTCCCGGGCCGGGGTTGCCGGAGCAAGCCCCGTCCGTATACAGGGTCACGGTCTTCATTCAGCGTTCTCCTCTTCCTCGGATTCCACCCGTTCCATGGAGACCAGCTCGTTGCCTTCCTCAATACGCATGACGATAACACCCTGCACATCCCGCTTGTAGATGTTCACAGAGGATGCCGGAATACGGATAATGACACCGCCGTTTTCAATCAGCATCACGTCGTCATTTTCTCCCACCACACGGCAACCGGCGATTTTACCGGTTTTGTCGGTGATATTGTAGTTTTTCAGACCCTTACCGCCACGGCTCTGGGGCATTTTCTCCCCATTGGGACCGGTACGCAGGTATTCTGCCAGCTCTGTCCGTTTGCCAAAGCCGTGCTGGGTCACGGTGAGCAGGGTCTTGCCGGCTTCTGCCTTTTCTGCGCCGATAACATAGTCATCGTCTACCAGCGTGATACCCTTCACACCCATAGCATCCCGTCCCATGGGTCTGACATCATTTTCGTTGAAGCAGATTGCCATACCGTTACGGGTTGCAAGGATCATATTGTCATTACCGTTGGTGCGGATCACGTTGATCAGCTGGTCGCCCTCATCCAGCGTCAGGGCGCGGATACCGCCCTTGCGGTTGGTCTTGAGCGCGATAAAGGGAATCCGCTTCACCGTACCCTGCATGGTAACCATCATCAGGAATTCATCCTCATGGAATTCCCGGGTAACCACCATAGCGGTGACACTTTCTCCCTGCTCCAGAGGCAGTACGTTAATAATGGCAGTACCACGGGCTGTCCGTCCGGACTCGGGAATCTGATAGCCCTTGCGGTGATGGACACGTCCGGCATCGGTAAAGAAGAGGATATGGTCGTGGGTGGAAGCCACATTCAGGCTCTTTACGTAGTCCTCTTCCTTGAGATTCTGGGCATTCACGCCACGGCCGCCACGGCTCTGAGTCCGATAGGTGTCCGCAGGCATCCGCTTGATATAGCCCTGCTTGCTCAAGGTAAAGACACAGGTCTCTTCCTCGATAAGATCCTCGATATCGATCTCATCCTCCACATCCTGGATCTCCGTCTTACGCTCATCGCCATACTTATCCCGAATGGCAATCAGCTCTTCCTTCAAAATAGACTTGACCAGCTCGGGATCGGACAGCACCCGTTCAAAGTAAGCGATCCGTTCCTTCAGCTCATTGTACTCATTTTGCAGTTTTTCCCGATCCAGACCCTGCAAGGCCTTCAGCCGCATATCCAGAATGGCCTGTGCCTGCACATCGGACAGACCGAAGCGGCTCATCAAATTCTCCTTGGCGTCGTCATAGGAAGAACGGATGATTTTGATGACCTCATCAATATTATCCTGGGCGATCAGCAGACCTTCCAGTAAATGGGCCCGTTCCTGTGCCTTTTTCAGGTCATAACGGGTACGGCGTACAATGACTTCCTCCTGGAAGATCAGATACTCATCCAAAATCTCCCGCAGGGACAGCACCTTGGGCTGGCTTTGATTTTTTACCAATGCCAGCATATTGATGGCAAAGGTGGTCTGCAGGCTGGTCTGGGTAAAGAGCTTATTGAGTACGATTTGGGGATTGGCATCCCGCTTCAGCTCAATGACGATCCGCATACCGTTTCGGTCGGACTCGTCCCGAATGTCGGAAATACCTTCCAGCCGCTTGTCGTTTACCTGATCTGCCATGGCCTTGATCAGCATCCGCTTATTGACCTGATAGGGCAGCTCCGTAATGATAATTCTTGTCCGGTCCTGTCCAAATTCCTCGAAAACATGACGGGCACGGAGCACCAGGCGGCCCTTGCCGGTGGCGTAAGCCGCACGGATGCCGCTTCTGCCCATGATCATGGCCTTAGTGGGGAAATCCGGACCGGTAATATGCTGCATCAGGTCCGCCAAAGTAGCCTCCGGGTCATCCAAAACGCAAATACAGGCATTGATGACCTCTGTCAGGTTATGGGGCGGAATATTTGTGGCCATGCCTACGGCGATACCGGAGGAGCCGTTGACCAGCAAATTGGGGAATCGGGACGGAAGCACCCGGGGCTCCTGACGGGTCTCGTCAAAGTTGGGGTCCCAGTCCACCGTTTCCTTTTCAATATCCCGCAGCATTTCATTGGCCATTTTGGACATTCTGGCCTCGGTGTAACGGTAAGCAGCCGGAGGATCACCGTCCACAGAGCCGAAATTGCCGTGGCCGTCCACCAGCATATAGCGCATGGAGAAATCCTGGGCAAGACGCACCAGAGCATCGTAAACCGAAGCATCTCCGTGGGGGTGATACCGACCCAACACGTCACCGACGCAGGTGGCAGATTTCCGGAAAGGACGGTCTGCGGTCAGGTTGTCCTCATACATAGCATATAAAATTCTTCTATGGACGGGCTTCAGACCGTCCCGCACATCCGGCAATGCACGACCGACGATAACGGACATGGCATATTCGATGTAGCTGTTTTTCATTTCCTTTACAAGCTCGGATTCCACGATCGCCTGATCGGGGTACATGATGTCCTCTGGCTTGTAATCCTTTTTATGTTGTGCCAAAAGAATTTCCTCCTTTTAACCCTTTACAGCTTGGAGCTGTATTTCGCCTTTTCAATAGGCGCATAACCCTCTTCGGGGTTGTTGAACAAACGCTTCAACCAATGGATCGCCAAACCTGGCCACTGAGCAAAGCTTGGATCACCCTTGGTTTCATAAAATTTATAAGCTGTTTCAGGTGTTCCCAGAGCCAAACCATGAGGTCCATTGGGGAACAGGTGCAGCTCGCAGGGTACACCGGCCTCGATCATCGCCGAAGCAAACCGAATGCTGTCATCACAAGGAACGCCGCCATCACGAACGGTATGGCACAGGAATGCGGGAGGCGTATTTTTGGTGACATTTGCCTGCAAATTCAGCTTTTTATAGGTAGTTTCAAAATCATTATCACCCATGAGCCGGGGCAGCGCATTACCGTTTTCCATCCAAGAGGTGGAAATCACCGGATAAATGAGCATCAAAGCATTAGGCTTATTTTCTCCCTTTTGACAGCCGGAACGCTCCATGATTTCAGAATCATTCCAATGAACGCCCAAGCTTCCTGCCAAGTGACCACCGGCAGAGAAACCCAAAACAGCAATTTGGTCCTCGATGACGCCGAATTCTTCTGCATTTTCACGAATCAGCTTCATGGCTGCGCACAGATCCAGCAGAGAATTTGGGAACACTGCATGCTCATTCAGGCTGTAATACAGCACAAAAGTGTTGAAGTTTTCCGCCAGGAAGCGGTATGCCACGGGATCAGCCTCCCGGGCGGAGCAATCTGCGTAGCCGCCGCCGGGGCAAACGATCACTGCAGGGCGTTTCAGCAGATAAGGCATCTCGCTGGGGCTGGCAGTGTGGCAGATCCGATCCAGATAGGCGCCGGACTTTTCATTGATGATATATCTCTTAAAATCCATGTTGCTACCTCATCAATAGTCCAGATTCTGCGCAAATTTTGCGTTGGTTTCGATATATTCCCGACGGGGCTCCACCTTTTCGCCCATGAGCAGAGTGAAGATTTCGTCAGCCTTGGCGGCATCTTCCAGGGTGATGCGCTTGAGGGTACGCTTTTCAGGATCCATAGTGGTGTTCCACAGCTCCTCGGGGTCCATTTCACCAAGACCCTTGTTCCGGCTGATGTCCACCTTGGCATTGGGATTGTCGCCACGCATTTCTGCGGAAAGGGCATCCCGTTCCTGATCGGAGAAGGCATATTTCGTCACCTTGCCCCGCACCAGCTTATAAAGGGGCGGCATGGCGGCATAGACGTAGCCGTTTTCAATCAGCGGACGCATAAACCGGAAGAAGAAGGTCAAAAGCAGGGTACGGATATGGGAACCGTCCACGTCCGCATCCGCCATAATCACAACCTTGTGATAACGCAGCTTATTCACGTCAAACTCTTCGCCGATACCGGCGCCTAGAGCCGTTATGACGGGCTGGAGCTTATCGTTGCCGATCACCTTGTCCTCACGGGCTTTTTCCACGTTGAGCATTTTACCCCAAAGGGGCAAAATGGCCTGGAATCGGGAGTCCCGCCCTTGGGTGGCGGAGCCACCGGCGGAGTCACCCTCGACGATGTAAATCTCGGTGAGAGACGGATCACTTTCATTGCAGTCTCTCAGCTTGTCCGGCATAGCCGCACCGCCCAGGGCGGACTTACGGCGGATGGACTCTCTTGCCTTTCTGGCGGCTTCCCGGGCACGGTTGGCCATCATGGCCTTTTCCAGAATAATTTTCGCCGTCTGGGGATGCTCTTCAAAATAGGTAGCCAGCTGGTCATTGACGATCTGATCCACCAGGGTACGGATGTAGGCATTTCCCAGCTTTGCCTTGGTCTGTCCTTCAAACTGGGCATCGGTGAGCTTGACGGAGATAATCACCGTCACACCTTCCCGACAGTCCTCGCCGGAAACCTTGTCATCGCCCTTGATGATGCCAGTTTTCGTGCCGTAGTTGTTCAGCACACGGGTCAATGCGGTCTTGAAGCCGGTTTCGTGCATACCGCCCTCGGGTGTGCGCACGTCATTGGCAAAGGAAAGCATGGATTCATTGAAGCCGTCATTATATTGCAGAGCGATTTCTGCGGAAGCGTCTCCCTTCATACCCTGCATATAGATAACGTCCTCGTGAATGGCAGTCTTGTTCCGGTTCTGCCACAGGGCAAACTCCCGGATACCGCCTTCATAGCACATGGTCTCGGCTTTGGGCTCGTCCTCCCGGTCATCGGTAATGGTGATGGTCAGACCGCCGTTCAAGAATGCCTCTTCCCGCATCCGTTCATGGAGAATGTCATAGCTGTAAACCGTATCGTCGAACATCTCCGGGTCCGGCTGGAAGGTAACCTCTGTGCCGTTTTTCTCCGTGGTGCCCACAATGGTCATTTCCTGGGTGATGGCACCCCGGGCAAATTTCATTTCATAGATATTGCCGTTTTTGTAGACCCGTACCTTCATCCATTCGGACAGGGCATTGACAACGGATGCGCCCACGCCATGCAAGCCGCCGGACACCTTGTAACCGCCGCCGCCAAACTTACCGCCGGCGTGCAATACAGTGAAAACCACTTCCATGGCAGGCCGTCCGGTCTGAGGCTGGATATCCACAGGGATACCACGGCCGTCATCGGTGACGGTGATGGAATTCCCCTTGTTGATGGTCACGGTAATGTGCTTACAGTAACCGGCCAGAGCCTCGTCGATGGCATTATCCACGATTTCGTACACCAGATGGTGCAGACCGGAAGCCGAAGTGGAGCCGATATACATACCGGGACGCTTCCGCACCGCCTCCAGGCCTTCCAAAACCTGAATTTGTGAACCGCCGTATTCTTCTGTTACTTTCATTTCGTCAGACATAATTTTACTCCTGTCCTGTAAATTTCAAAAGTATATGATATGCGAGAGCCTTCCCCCAGGGGAAGGCTTTTCTTGCTCACAGAACCCTACCCTTTTCAATCTCGATGGTCTTTCCCAATTTGGTAAATCTTCCCGGCTCACAGCAGGTGATGAACACCTGGCCGGTTTTGATTTGATTCAATACAAAATCCTGTCTGACAGGATCCAACTCCGACAAAACATCGTCCAGCAGCAGTACCGGCTCTTCGCCAAACTCCCGTCGATGCAGCTCTCGCTGGGCCAGCTTCAGACTGATTGCCGCTGTCCGGGTCTGTCCCTGAGAGCCATAGGCCTTCAGATTGATACCGGACAGACTTACCTCAAAATCATCCTTATGGGGTCCTGTCAGGCATTGTCCGGACTCCAATTCCGCCCGATAATGGCTTTGCAGATGCTCCTGCAGCGCTTCCGTCAGCGCATCAACCGGAGCGAAGGGGTCACGAACCGTGGAGACCGTCTGATACTGCAAGGAGAATTCCTCAGCACCACCGGAAAAAGCCATGTGGAATTTTGCCGCTTCCGTTCCCAGACTTTGATAAAACCGGGCCCGATAGGAAATCAGCAACGCACCCACCTGACAAAGACGGGCATTATACTCCGGCAGGATCTCCAAAACAGTGGGATTTTCAAAATGATCCTTCAAAATCCGGCTCTTGTGCTCCAAAATACGGTTGTATTCCGTCAGGGCGGCGTCGTAGTTGGGACGAAGTTGACATAATGCAGAATCTCCCAACCGTCTGCGGGCAGAAGCTCCGGATTTTAGGACCATCAAGTCCTCCGGACAAAATAACACAGTTGACATAACACCGTTGATTTCTGCCGTAGTTTTCTTTTTTGCGCCGTTGCGCCATATTTGACGGGGCCGCTGTCCGCTAAACAGCACCCAACGCAGCTTCTGCAACCGTTCCTGAGAAAAGATTTCTCCCTCGATATCCGCAAAATCTGCGCCAAAGCCTATCATTTCGCCCTGTTTTTGGGCGCGGAAGCTCCTTCCGGAGCCAAGATAGGATACCGCCTCCAGCAGATTGGTCTTTCCCTGAGCATTTTGTCCCACGATCAGGTTGACTCCCGGGGAAAATTCCAAATACAGCTGTTCATAATTCCGGAAATTCCGGAGTGTGATATTACGAAGCTCCATTGGTAATCAAATATTCGTCCCCTTCGTACGAGAACCGGTCACCCGGATACAGCTTTTTTCCCCGCATGGTGCAAACTTCTCCGTTTACAGTGACGAAGCCCTCCTGAATTTCAGCTTTGGCACTGCCGCCGGAAGGGACGATGTTCGCCAGCTTCATAGCAGATTCCAGCTTGATAAACTCCGTACTGATGGAAACCGGAATGCTGTTATCCTTTTTTCTTACAGTTACTTTCATGTTATACTCCTGTTACCTGTGTTCTTGGCCCCCTCTGAGGAGGGGGCTGGCACGGCGAAGCCGTGACTGGGGGAGAGAATACTACCCCTCAGTCAAAAATCAAAGATTTTTGACAGCTCCCCTCACAAGGGGAGTCAAGGCAGGTTCGCAATGACAGGGGAATTATCCGTTCTTAATTCTCACCGGCAGGACCATATAGGCAAAATCGTATTTCTCCTCTGCCGGGGTCATAACGATGGGACTCAGACCGTTGGTCAACTCCAGCACCACTTCCTCAGAAGGAATGACCCGCAAAGCGTCGGAAAGATACCGGACATTGAAGCCGATTTCCAGCTCCTTGCCGTCACCGGCGATGGTGCAGCGGTCCTCAGCCGCACCGATGGTGGTATTGGTCCGCAGCTGCAGTACCTGATCCGAAAATACGCACCGCACCGGACTCTTGTATTTTTCCGAAACAATCAGACCCACACGCTCCATAGAGCTTGCCAGCTCCGACACATTCGCCACCAGCTTTACAGGGCAGTTGGTGGGGATCACCTTCCGCCAATCCAGAAAATCTCCTTCCAAAAGGCGGCAGACCAGGGTTGCACAGCCGATTTCAAACAGGATGTGCTTGGGTCCCAAGGTGAAGGAAACTTCCTCTTCTCCGTCGGTAAGGATCTTTTCCACTTCCTTCAGACCTGCCGCCGGCACTACGAAGTTCAGTTCCCGTTCTGTGGGAACAGCCGGATGAAAGGTACGCCGGGCCAGACGGAAGCCGTCCACAGCGATGGCAGAAATACTGTCATTCTCCACTTCAAACTTCACGCCCGTATGGATCGGACGTCCCTGATTCTCGGAAACAGCAAAAATCGTGCCGGAAATCAGTTCCTTCAGGGCATTTTGGGGAATCTTGATGCCTCTGCCCGTGTTCACATCCGGCAATTCCGGATAATCCTCTGCGGATTCTGCAGAAATGTTGAAGGCGGCATAACCGGAACGGATGGCAACCTTATAGTTTTCATCCACCACCACGGTCACCGGACCCTCCGGCAGACGGCGAATGATATCGCCAAACAGTCTGGCGGGGAGAATACAGCTTCCGGCATCCGATACCTCAGCCTCCACAGTATAGGTAATGGCAGTTTCCATGTTGTAGCCGGTGAGACTCACACCCATACCGGCACGGCACAAAATGCCTTCAATTACGGAAAGACTGCTTTTTTGTGCAACGGTACGTCCGGCAATATTCAGACCCTGCACCAGCATACTTTTTTCACAGGTAAAACGCATATCGGTTCTTCCTTTCTTGCTTAATAATAAAATAATATATATTATCAGATAAAAATGCAGTAATAATAGTCGTAGGGAAATTTTATGTGGAAAAGGCAGTTTTGTCTTAGGGGGACAACGGCTATTTTTCCACAGGGGGTTTGTGGATAAAAATCACTTTTCCACAGGCATTTTTCGAGGAGTTTTGCACGGCACTTTTCCACAGTGCAACTTATTCTTTATCCACAGGCATTGTGGATAATTTTCAGCGGGAAAAGGCCGCCGGAATCACAGCTTGGAATTGATATTTGCGGTGATATCCCGAATGGCATTTTGCAGACCGGTGTCTCCCTTTTTCAGCTCCTCTTCCACCTTACGGATGGAGTGAATGACGGTGGTGTGGTCCTTTGCAAACTGCTGACCAATATCCGGCAGACTGAGATTCGTCAGCTGACGGATCAGGTACATGGCGATCTGCCGTGCCTCTGCTACATTTTTTGTCCGCTGAGAGCCCCGGAGGATGATCTCGTCGATGTGGTAAAAAATGCAGACCTGGGAAATAATCAGGCTGGGGGTGGGAAGCACGTGATTTTCCGCCTTGAACATGTCCTCAATGGCCCGGGAGATATTATTCAGATCCAGGGGCATGTTGTTCAGCTCGTGATAGGCGATGATTTTATTCACCGTACCTTCAATCTGACGGACATTGTTGGTGATGTTGATGGCAATATAATTGCACACGTCATCATCCAGCTGCAGACCGGCGGTTCTTACCTTGTTTTTCAGGATCGCCATACGGGTCTCATAATCCGGCGGCTGAATATCCGCCAGCAGACCCCATTCAAAGCGGGTCTTGAGCCGGTCCTCCAGGGTCAGCATATCGCTTGGCTTCCGGTCGGAGGTCATGACGATCTGCTTATGCTCCTCATAGAGCTTGTTGAAGGTATGGAAAAATTCTTCCTGGGTGGACTCCTTACCGGCGATGAACTGGACATCATCAATCAGAAACAGGTCGGCTTCCCGATATTTGTTCCGGAATTCGATGTTTTTACCGCTTTGGATGGCGGTGATCAGCTCGTTGGTGAATTGGTCGCCCTTGATGTAGACGATATTGGCTTCTGGATTCTGCTTGCGGATGCCGTTGGCAATGGCGTAAAGCAGGTGGGTCTTTCCCACACCGGGAGGGCCGTAAAGAAACAGGGGGTTATATACCTGTCCCGGGGTCTTGGAGACCGCAAGGGCGGCACCGTGGGCAAACCGGTTGGAGGGACCGACCACGAAATTATCGAAGGTGTATTGAGGATTAAAGTCCATGGCTGTGGGCGCTTTTCCCTTGGAGTGGTAGGCTTCCAGCTCCGTATCTCCAAAGACGGTGAGCTTGGCGTCAGAATTAAACAGCTCTTTAAGAGCGTCTTGGATGTATTCGGTGCAGCGGCGGCTGATAATTTCCCGACGGAATTCGTCGGGTGTGTAAATAATCAGACGGTCTTCGGTCAATTCCACCACTTCCGTATCGTCAAACCAGCCGGAAACGATGGTGGAACTGAGGCGTTCTTCCAAATAACCCAGAACCTTTGCCCAAACATAGGCGGATGCGTACATGACAGGGCTCCTTTCAGTATGTATTTCCTGCCTTCTTTCGAGAAAAAACGGTGAAAAAAGGCGATATCTTCTCACCGTAAATTTTATCACATTTCTGTGTAAAAAACAAGGCTTTTTTGTCAGGATACAATATAAAAAAGAATAACCTCCCGCAAAGCCGTGTCATTCCCACACCGGTGACATCGGTCAGCGGTTCGCAATGACATTGGTTGGGGACGACCGATGGTCGCCCCTGCACGAAGCGTTGAAAAAACCCGCGGCCACAGCCGCGGGTTTCTCTTACTTATTCACAAATTTCACGGCTGTGCCGTATACGATAACTTCTGCCGCACCCTGCATAACTGCCGCGGAGGCATAACGAATATTCACAATCCCATCGGCACCCAACGCAGTTGCCTCTTCAACCATTCTCTTGGTTGCAAGCGCCCGTGCCTCATTCATCATTTCGTTGTAGGACTTCAGCTCTCCGCCAACCAGGTTTTTGAAGCTTTGCGCAATATCTCTGCCAATATTTTTGGTCTGGATCGTGCTTCCCTTTACCAGCGAAAGTGTCTCCAGTTCTTTTCCGCTGATATAATCAGTATTTACTAATATCATCTTCCTCACCTTTCTTAATTTCACGGATTCTCTCTGCACAGACATAGACCATTAACCCTGAAAATACAAGGGGAGCGATCCCCAGAGCATATTTCCATATCCCATCCAGCAGAGCGATCAGAAAGCCGAAATAGGCAACATAATAGAGGATCACAATCGCAGAAATAATAATCGGTGCAATCATTTTCTTCTTATGCGAAACCATTCTTTTCACCTCTCGAAAAATTACCTGTCCGGATTTATAAGTATTCTATCATATAATTTACAAAAAAACAATATTACAAAAATCACTCACCCAAAAGGGTGAGTGATTCTTATTTGTGGTATGTTTATGCGGGGTTGTAGTAAATATTTGTGTACCAATCAATGCCTGCGGACAGGTTTGCTCCGTTCATTACGATTTCGTTGGAATTAAACCATACTATTTGGTAAACACAGGATTGTTTGCTCAAGGTCGGATTATTAGCCAGGAGACCCATATATCCGGAGGCAACCAGCTGTCCGTTGGAATTGTACACCTTCATATTTTCAATAGAGACATCCTTTACTGCGTAGCTATACGCATTGACTACGTAACCTTCTACATACAGCTTTCCGCCTTCCCAATATGCGGCAGTTGCAGCAAAATGAATATTGTTCAAATTGCCGTCCCATTGCTGCCGGTTGCAGTTGGCGCAGGTGAGATAGATTCTGTTGGATTTCACAGAGGTTTTATAATTGTGCCCCTTGGCGCTGGTGTAGGTGTCCTTGTAGCTGTAAGAGCAACGGGTACAGGTATGGGTGGTGTAGCCCTGAGCTGTACAGGTGGGCTTGGTCACCACGTTGGAGTAGCTGTGACCCA
>SVMA01000033.1 GCA_015067635.1 Oscillospiraceae bacterium
CATGGTTAAGGGCGGTGAAAAGTGGTAGGTAAATGTTTGGAATTAGCTTGAATTTGGTAGTAAACAGCTAACTTTGGTTAAAGATAGTAATTATCTAGCCAAATTCAAATCCCTCTCACTCCGCCAATAAGAAGACCCAACCATTCGGTTGGGTCATTTTCTCATATAGCATTTGTGAAAATAGTATTCTATCGATTTTTCCAATCCAATATCCTTTGGACGCCCTGAATAAGAGCCTCTGCATCTTTCTGTGTGGTTTCTACGCTCAGGGAAACACGGAAAGAACTGTCGATTACCTCAGCCGGCAGATTCATTGCCGTCAGCGTATGACTTCTGTGCCCTCTTGCACAGGCAGAACCGGCAGAAACACAGATACCCGCATCCTGTAAAATATTGATGGAATTCTGAGTAGGCACACCGGGAATGGACAGAGAAAGAATGTGGGGCGCATCATGGCATCCGTTAATCACCACACCGTCCATTTCGGCAAGACCGGCAATGATTCTTTCCAAAAGCATCCGTTCTGTTGCAATATTCGAAGCAGCTGTTGCACGCAAAGTGTCACAAGCCGCAGCAAAACCGTGAATTGCCGGAGTCGCTTCTGTTCCACTGCGAAAGCCGGCTTCCTGCCCACCGCCTGTCAGCAACGCCGGAAAAGACTTTAGCCGCGGACAGATGTAAAGCGCACCGCAACCCTTTGGCCCGTGCACCTTGTGGGCAGACACAGAAATCAGATCTGCGCCCAGATTTTTTGCAGAAAATGGCACCTTCATGAGGCCCTGCACTGCATCCGTATGGAAAATAGCGTCCGGACACAGCTTGTGGGTAAGCTTGGCCATTTGGGAAATGGGCATTACAGAACCCACCTCATTATTCACCATCATAATCGACACCAGTATGGTATCCTGTCTGAGTGCGGCTTTGAGTGCATCCACGCTGATGCGTCCCATATTATCCGGCTGCAGATACGTAATATCAAAGCCTTGATTCTGCAGCTCTTTCATGGTATTCAAAACTGCATGGTGCTCGATGGCGGTGGTAATGATATGCTTGCCTCGCTTACCCATACGCTTTACAGCGCCCAGAATGGCCCAGTTGTCCGCTTCCGTTCCGCCAGAAGTAAAGAACACCCGTTCCGTTTCTGCCCCCATAGCGGCGGCCACAGACCCTCTGGCGGCACGCAGTTCCTTTGCGGCATCAATACCGAGCTGATAAAGGGCGCTGGGATTTGCCCAATTCTCAGTCATCGCCTTATGCATTGCCGCAACTGCTGCACTGCATGGTCTGGTTGTTGCGGAATTATCTAAATAAATCATACTATTTCCCTACACAAAAACGTTCAAAAATTCGGTTTGTAATATCCTCGCGGACAGTTGCGCCGGTTACCTCTCCCATGGCTTCCATTGCCATTTCCACATCTGTCAGAACAGCATCGGGTGTTCGTCCCAGTTTCAGCCCCTGAAGTGCTTGCAGGATTGCCTCATAAGCACGTCGGCAGGCATCATATTGACGGGTGTTGGTGAGAATTGAGCCGTCACAGGGTATTTCGCCGGCAAACATGGTATCCACAGCATCGGCAAACAGATCAAGCCCGGCACCGGTAGAAGCGCTGATCTCAATAATCTGCATAAACGGAAGATCGGATGGCTGAATCTGCTTGTCAAGATCCGTCTTATTAATCAGTGCAATGGTATTTTCGTGTCCATGACATAATTCCATAATGGCCCGGTCATCCTCAGTCAGTGGCTGACTGCCGTCACAAACGAAAATAACCAGATCCGCATTGCGCACCGCTTCCTTGGCACGTTCCACGCCAATTGCCTCAATGCGATCATCCGTTTCACGAATACCGGCGGTGTCAATCAGACGCAGTCTGGTAGAGCCAACCATTACTGTTTCTTCTACAGTATCCCGTGTAGTGCCGGCAACCTCTGTGACAATTACCCGTTCGTAGCCGGCCAATGCATTCAGCAGACTGCTCTTTCCCACATTGGGACGACCTACGATGGCCGCGGAGACGCCATGGGTAAGGATTCTTCCCTGCCCGTATGTTTTCAAAATATCGAAAAGGTTTTTAGCATCCGCCTTAAGTGGTTTTTCATAGTTGGCAAGACCAAAATCTTCAATATCCTCATCGGGATAATCCAACACGGCGTGGAAATGACTGCACAGATTTGTCAGGTTGTCATAAATGGGATTCAGTTTTCTTTGCAGCATACCCCCCACCTGCCCTGCCGCATTGGCTGCAGCATCTGCAGTATCCGCTTCGATCAGATCAATGACCGCTTCCGCTTGGGTAAGGTCCAGTTTTCCATTCAGAAAAGCTCGTTTTGTAAATTCTCCGCGCTTGGCAGGCTTAGCACCAGCAATATACAGGCTCTCCAATCCGGCCGCCAAAACTGCCGGAGAGCCGTGACAATGGAATTCTACGGTGTCCTCGCCGGTATAGCTATGCGGACCGCGGCAATAAATCGCACAGCACTGGTCAATAATCCGACCGTTCTTATCGTGTAAGCAACCCAGCAATAACTGGCGGTTCTTCGCGTTTTCAAGAGATTTACCGTTATTCAGGTAAAAAACCTTCCCTGCAATTTGCGCGCAGTCCGTTCCCGTTAAACGGATAATGCCAATGGCAGACACCGACAGACCGGTGGAGATCGCTGCAATGGTATGGGACATGGTGTCGCCTCCTTGTTTTTTCTTTTTATTATATCATATCCGTCAAGGAGTTGCTTGACATTTTAATTGTCAACACCTATGATAGTAAAAACGGCAGGAGGTGTACTATGAAACGGTTTCGTAAGATTTATTTGGAAATATCCAACATCTGTAATCTTAACTGTTCCTTTTGCCCGGGCACAAAACGGAAGAAGCGCGCTTTAACAGAAAGCGAATTTCGCTTGCTTTTGCCCAAATTGCGGCCATGGACGGACTATCTGTATTTTCACCTTATGGGAGAACCGCTTTGCCACCCTCTTGTTTTTAATTTTCTCGAATTGGCCGGTGATGCCGGTTTCAAGGTGATAATAACCACAAACGGCACGCTGCTGGATGCATATGGTGACCTGCTCTGTACTGCCAAGGGGCTATACAAGGTGAATATCTCCCTGCATGCCTATGAAGCCAACGAGCTATCCATGCCCTTTCCGGAATATGTCAAAGCCTGTTGCGCCTTTGGTGCAAAGGCAGAAGGGAAAATATTAGTCTCCTACCGTCTGTGGAATCAAGGCGGAGCTGATGCAAAGAACTGGGAAATTATTGCAATAATCAAGCAATACTTTCCGGATTCCTGGGTTCCTGAGCCAAAGGGGACGCGGATCGGTCAGCGTATTTATCTAGAGAATGGCGACAAATTTGACTGGCCGGATCTGTCTGCTCCCGTTCAGGGCGAATGTACCTTCTGCTACGGTCTGCGCGATCAAATCGGTGTGCTGTGTGACGGTACTGTTGTTCCCTGCTGTTTGGATCATGAGGGGGATATTGCTCTGGGAAACCTGTTTACACAGGAAATGGATGAGATCCTGGAAACAGAACGGGCAAAGGCAATTTATGACGGCTTTTCAAATAGGAAAGCCATGGAAGAGCTTTGCCGTCGCTGCGGCTATGCAAAAAGATTTCAATAACGAAACGCCCTCCGGTTGGAGGGCGTTTATTGATTATTTTTTCTTCTTCTCGGCCTTTTCAGCCTTCTTGGCAGCGATTGCTTTTGCCTTCTCTTCTTCAGCCTTCTTGGAGGCCTCCTGGGCAGCAGCAACAGCAGAATCATTGGTGGACAATGCCCACTTTGCAAACTCGATTCTGACCTGGTCAGCACCGGTTTCAATGACGAACTTCTCATCCTTCACGCTAACAACAGTGCCGGTGATACCACCGATGGTGGTGATCTTGTCACCAACCTTCATGCTGTTGCGAAGGTTCTCTGCTTCCTTCTTCCGCTTCTTTTCGGGGCGAATTGCCATGAAGTAGAACACGCCTACCATGATGAGCAGCATGGGCAGAATACCCAGCAGACCTGCACCGCCGCCCTGACCGCCATTTCCGGCGCCTTCAGCTAAAAATTGTAACATTTGGATAACTCCTTTAATTTTTAATTATCGTGGTTATTATAACACTATTCCCATAAATTGCAAGTGAAATTTAGATTCTACGACCTAATTTATCAGAATATTCCCGACGGAATGCGTCAAATGTTCCCTCATCCAGTGCATTTCTGATTTTCTCCATCAATTTATTGTAGAAATACAGGTTATGCATCACACTCAGGCGCATGGCAAGCATCTCTTCCGCAGCAAACAAGTGCCTGATATAGGCCCGGGAATAACGGCGGCATACCGGGCAGTCACATTGACTGTCAATGGGACTGTCATCCAGTGTATATTTTGCATTCTTGAGATTTATCGCGCCGTCCCAAGTGAAAAGACGGGCATGTCGTGCATTTCGTGCCGGCATGACACAGTCAAAGAAGTCAACCCCCCGGGCAACCGCTTCAATGATATTGCTTGGAGTTCCGACACCCATTAGGTAGCGGGTTTTGTCCGCAGGCATGTGGGGCTCCACAGCTTCAATGACGTCATACATCTCCTCAGCTGTTTCTCCAACAGCCAGACCACCAATGGCATATCCGGGCAAATCCAGATCCCGGATTCGTTTCATGTGGTCTATGCGAATATCCGCATAGGTACCGCCTTGGTTGATGCCCCACAGCATTTGTTGGGGATTGACTGTATCCGGCAGTTGATTCAATCTGGCATTTTCCGCCTTGCAACGCTCCAGCCAACGATAAGTCCGGTCAACGCTCTTTTGCACATAGTCTCTGGGTGCAGGATTTTCGATGCATTCGTCAAAAGCCATACAAATATCACTGCCCAAATTCGACTGGATCTGCATACTTTCTTCCGGACCCATAAAAATTTTGTGTCCGTCAATATGGGAGGAGAAATAAACTCCTTCCTCTTTAATCTTCCGCAAGGATGCCAGTGAAAACACTTGAAATCCGCCGGAGTCTGTTAGAATCGGACCGTCCCAGGTCATAAACCTGTGGAGTCCTCCCATTTCCCGCACCACCTTATCCGTGGGACGAAGGTGCAAATGATAGGTATTGGAAAGCTCAACCTGACAGCCGATATTCTTCAGATCCTCCGCACTCAGTGCGCCTTTAATCGCACCCTGTGTTCCTACATTCATAAACACCGGAGTTTGAACAGTTCCATGAGCACAGGTAAATTCTCCCCGCCTGGCCTTACCTTCGGTTTTCTTTAATTCAAACATTGTTTACCTCCCGCATTGGGTTTTCTCTAAAACCGTTCTCTAGCCAATATACATTGCATCGCCAAAGCTGAAGAAACGGTATTTTTCCTTCACAGCTTCCGCATAGGCGTGCAGAACATTTTCTCTTCCTGCAAAGGCAGAAACAAGCATGACCAGCGTGCTCTCCGGCAGATGGAAATTGGTGATTAACCCATCCATCACCTTGAAAGAATATCCGGGATAAATGAAAATATCCGTCCATTTGGAACCTGCAGTAAAGCTACCGTCTGCATTTGCCAGACTCTCCAGGGTACGGCAGGAAGTTGTGCCCACACAAATGATTCTGCCGCCTTCTGCTCTGGTGGTATTCAAAATCTCGGCTGTTTCCCGGGACATCATACACAGCTCACTGTGCATATGGTGCTCAGCAATCTCCTCAGCCTTTACAGGACGAAATGTTCCCAAACCCACATGCAGTGTCACAAAAGCTGTACGTATCCCCTTTTGGCGAATCTTCTCCAATAAATCATCCGTAAAATGCAAGCCGGCAGTAGGTGCCGCTGCAGATCCGGGTGCACGAGAATACACTGTCTGGTAACGTTCCTGATCCTGTAATTCTGCTTTGATATAGGGTGGCAGAGGCATCTTACCCAGTCGTTCCAAAACCTCTAAAAATATACCGTCGTAATGAAATTCCACCACACGGTTGCCGTCTTCGAGAACAGAAACGACTGTAGCGGTCAATTCTCCGTCTCCGAAAATGACCTCACTTCCCTGCTGCATTTTGCGACCGGGCTTGCATAGACATTCCCATTTTTTATCGCCCAGATCCCGCAGAAGAAGTATTTCCACCGCGCCGCCGGTGGGACGCTGTCCCAAAAGACGGGCCGGAAGCACGCGGGAGTCATTCATCACAAGGCAATCGCCGCTGTTTAAGTAATCGATCACATCATAAAAATGTTTATGCGCCAATCCTCCGGATTCCCGATCTAAAACCAACAGACGGGAGGTATCCCGCGCCAACAGCGGTGTCTGTGCGATCAATTCTTCCGGCAGATCATACCAAAAATCATGGGTTTTCATGTAATTTCCCTCATTTCCTTTATCAAGCATCTAGTATATCCTATTTATGCATTTTTTGCAATACGCAAATCATTCATTCAGGCATAGTATGGTTCGGAGGGATGAACATGTTAACACCACTATTTAGCGGCATCTGCACGGCTCTGGTAACGCCTTTTTTAAACAATGAAATCAACTGGCCAATACTGAAAATACTCCTGCAGCGTCAAATGGATGCCGGAATCGAAACAGTGATTTTGTCCGGTACCACAGGGGAATCTGCTACCTTATCCGATGATGAAAAGCTGGCACTTTTCCGACAAAGCAAGCTCTTTGTCGGTGACAAAATGAAGATCATTGCAGGCACCGGCTCCAATGATACCGCACATGCCGTTGAATTAAGCATAGCAGCTCAGACATGCGGTGTGGACGGCTTATTGATTGTAAGTCCATATTACAATAAGGCAACTCCAAACGGGCTCATCGCGCACTATGCCTCCATTGCAGATGCGGTACAACTGCCTGTGATTGCATACAATGTGCCCAGCCGAACAGGCGTGGATATGCCGGTTTCTGTATATGCAAGGCTTTCAGATATTCCCAACGTAATCGGTGTGAAGGAAGCATCTCAGGATATCGGCAAATTTCTGCGTATCCGAAGGGAATGTCCGGATGACTTCTTCTTGTGGTGCGGCAATGACCATATGACAGTTCCTGCTATTTCCATCGGTGCAATCGGCGTCATATCTGTCCTATCCAATCTGTTGCCGGAAAAGATGAATTTTATGACGTATGCCGCATTGGGTGGGGATTTTAAGGCTGCATCAGAATTGCAGACCGCTTTACTGCCCTGGACAGATTTTCTTTCCTGCGAGGTAAACCCAATTCCCATCAAAGCAGCAATGGCAAAATGCGGTATTGACTGTGGAATTGGCAGACTGCCGCTTACCGAGCTATCTCCGGAATATGAGAATAGGCTCAGGGAATTAGTGAATTGATTGAAAAAGACACCGGATCACTCCGGTGTCTTTTGATTCGGTTCAAAGCCTTCAAAAATTGGGATCCAATCTTCTTTCACAGCAGTATCGTAATCTTCCTTGGAACGCAATGTCCACGCGACGCATTGTACATGCCAAATTTTACGGATAAGACGGAGATTAAAACGATTCCGGTCATCAAATTTATAGGCAATAAAATCCGGAACATTCCAAAAGTTGCTAAACAGATTCGTCATTGCAAAACGGAAATAAAACGGAACTTCTTCAGATTTCTCATGCAAAGAATTGTGTGCCAGCTGACCGCGCACCAGTCTTGGACGATGCTTTTTTAGCCAGCGAATACAACGGGGATCAAAGGATTCCAGACAGTAAAGTCCCTTATATTGGGCCAGCATCTCACAAACTGTCTGTGTCAGTGCATCATGATTCCCGCTTTTTGACTTCAATTCGATGATCAACGGAGCTTTTCCGTCAAACAGCTCCAGAACTTCCTGCAATGTTGGAATGGTTTCCATAGTTCCCTGCAGAAAGAAATTCTTTAGTTGCTGTGTTGTTAGGGTCTCGATTTCAACATCTGCACCTGCAGTGCGCAGCAAGGAAGAATCATGAATCACAGCAAGATTCCCATCTGCCAGCAGATGAACATCCAATTCAATGCCATAGCCGTGTTCCAATGCCAGACGAAATGCTGTCATGCTGTTTTCGGGAATTCCGTCGCCGTGTAAACCACGATGGGCATAACTCCAGCAACGCAGCTTACGCATCAGACGGTGGCGGGAACGACCGCGCAATGCAAGAATGTAAAGTGCGCCCAACAGCAGAAGCACAAGAACAATTATGAGTGCGATTATCATCAAGCTGTCCTCATTTATGCCAAAATCGCCTTGTGGAACACCTTTTTACCCTTGCGGATTTTAACACCGCTTTCCAGCATTTCCCGGGAAATAAGGAATGTCGCGGCAGGAACCTTCTCGTCATTGACGAACACGCCACCCTGCTCCACCAACTGCCGTGCCTGCTTGTTGGAAGGAGCCAGACCACAGGCGACCATCAAATTCAAAATGCCGATATTGCCGTCTACAAGCCTGTCTGCGCCAATTTCTGTTGTAGGCATATTCGCATCATCACTACCGCCAACAAACAGTGCCTTGGCAGCTGTCTGCGCCTTCACTGCCTCTTCCTCGCCATGAACAAGCTTCGTCAGTTCAAATGCAAGGATTTCCTTAGCGGTATTCAGCTGTGCATCCTTCCAGTCGGCCATGGCATCGATTTCCTCCATGGGCAGGAAGGTCAGCATGCGGATACACTTGAGTACGTCCTCATCTGCTACATTGCGCCAGTACTGATAGAAGTCAAACGGTGAGGTCTTATTCGGGTCAAGCCACACTGCGCCGGAAGCGGTCTTGCCCATTTTCTTGCCCTCAGAATTGAGCAGCAATGTGATGGTCATTGCATGGGCGTCCTTGCCCAGCTTCTTTCGGATCAGCTCCGTACCACCAAGCATATTGCTCCACTGGTCGTTTCCGCCAAATTGCATATTGCAGCCGTACTCCTTGAACAGGTAGTAGAAATCGTAGGACTGCATAGGCATGTAATTGAATTCCAGGAAGGACAGACCCTTCTCCATTCTCTGCTTAAAGCATTCTGCGCGAAGCATATTATTCACAGAGAAGCAGCCGCCCACTTCCCGAATGAAATCCACATAGTTAAGCTTCAGCAGCCAGTCTCCGTTGTTGACCATCTGCGCCTTGCCTTCCCCGAACTCAATGAAGCGCTCCATCTGCTTTTTGAAGCAATCGCAGTTGTGCTGTATGGTCTCTTGTGTCATCATTGACCGCATATCGGTACGACCGGATGGGTCGCCAATCATTGCCGTACCGCCGCCGATCAAGGCAATGGGGCGGTTACCGGCCATCTGCAGGCGCTTCATCAAACACAGTGCCATAAAGTGGCCCACGTGCAAAGAATCCGCGGTAGGATCAAATCCAATATAGAAAATCGCTTTGCCGTTGTCTATCATTTCACGGATTTCATCCTCATTGGTCACCTGAGCGATCAATCCGCGGGCAACCAGTTCATCATATAATTTCATAATACTTTCCTCCAAATATAACACCCTCTGCCCCATTTGGGACAGAGGGTGAAAAATCACGGTACCACCTCTGGTTCGGTCACGCCTCACAGCATAACCCTCAGACCGTCAAGCAACGGTGCTTGCGATATCGGGCAAAACCGTCCTTCCCTACTTTGTTCGGAAAAGCCACTCAGGGAGGTATTTCATCAGGATTTCCTCACTGCCTTCCACCAACCGGCAGCTCTCTGACAAGAAACAATCTGATTACTTCATCCCATCACTGTGTTGAGCTCATTCTAGCGAAAAAGCAGAGAAATGTCAAGGATTTTTTGAAATTATCCGGGGAATGCTGCAGCAACAGCATCACCATAGTTCATCATTGCGTTGATCAGAGTGACCAGGGAAGGATCTGCCTTCTTGATCTTGGCGGTACCAGCGATACTTACGGTGTATTTCTGAG
>SVMA01000008.1 GCA_015067635.1 Oscillospiraceae bacterium
AAAGGGAAAAGTATCTTTTTCACATCTACAAAATCGCTTGCTGTTTTTTCTGCCGTAGAAACGGCGAAACCCCCGATAAAATCGGGGGTTTCGGGGGCTACATCTTTTTTGTAGCCCTTTGATGGTTGCGGGAGAAGGACTCGAACCTCCGCCCTGTTGCGGTACCCTATATTTTTGGAGGCGGCTGTGTTCTTTTCGTCTGCCCCGTCTATGACACAGAAACACTTTTGCGCATTGCGGAAATGGCTCCCTTTTCCAGCCGGGATACCTGTGCCTGAGAGATCCCCACCAGATCCGCCACCTCCATCTGTGTTTTGCCGTCATAAAAGCGCAGGGACAATATCTGCTTTTCCCTTGGCCCCAATGCCGAAAAGGCATTTTGCAGTGTAATATGCTCCATCCAATGATGCTCGGTATTCTTTACATCCTTCACCTGATCCATCACCGTCAGCGGGTCTCCCCCATCGGAGTACACCGGATCATAGAGGCTTACCGGTGCACAAACCGCATCCAGTGCCTCGCTGATGTCCTCAATGGGTAGTTCCAATTCTCTGGATATCTCCTCCAGGGTCGGCTCTCTGCCCAAACGCAGAAGAATTCCTTCCTTGCACTGCAGTACACGATACGCCACGTCCCGAATGGACCGGGACACCCGAATTGCGCTGTTATCCCGAAGGTATCGACGAACTTCCCCCGCAATCATGGGCACACCGTACGTGCTGAAACGAACATTCTTTGTGGGGTCGAAGTTCTGAATGGCTTTGATCAGGCCGATACACCCCACCTGAAACAGATCGTCGGGGCTCTCTCCCCGCTTGTCAAATCGCTGAATCACAGAAAGAACCAGACGCAAATTGCCTTCGATTAAGGTTTGGCGGGCATTTTCATCCCCTCCATTGGCAAGAATCAGCAACTCTTCCATTTGTTCGGCAGATAAGGTCTTCAGTCGGGCGGTGTTTACACCGCAGATTTCTACTTTTCCCTGCATGGTGCATCCTCCTGTACGGTTTTCTACCAGTATTTCCATTTGGTGGCGGAAGATACCCAAAGGGCATTTGTAAATTTGTACAAAAATTTCCGGCTTATTCTTCGGGGAAAAGATTTCGGCTGACAGAAACGGTAAAATTCCCAACTTTTTCGCTAAAAATGCAGGAATAAAAACAAGCATTTTTTGTTTCCGTAACACGATTTATCTGCAACCGCTTACCTATGCTTTTTTGCCGAAAAAGTGGAAAAAGTTTGCGGTCAGGTCCCCCTCTCATTTTGGAATAACTGTTGAAAAACATGAGTTTTCCACATTATCCACAAGTTTTTCCACAGGGGGATTTCCTGCAAAAAAGTGTGGGTCTTTCCGGCGGTTGTTAACATAATATTATTCGACATTTTCCGACAATTCTCCCACTTTTTCTCCGTTTGTATTTTTTACAAGCGCCTGTTTTTTCTTTCAAAAATAAAACTTGACAAATCGCAAACGCCGAAATCCGCATTTCCGGTTCCATATTTTTTAGAAAAATCCTGCATTTTTTCAAAAAAGGGATTGATTTTATTGAAAAGACGCGCTATAATGTGTAGCTGTATGAGATTATGCGGCAAGGAGGTGGAACACGATGCCCAATATTAAGTCCTCTAAGAAGGATGTTATCTCTTCCAAGATTGCTTACGAGAAGAATAAGGCAAACAAGTCTGAGCTCAAGACCAACCTGAAGAAGTTCGATGTCGCTTTGGCAGCCGGCGACAAGGCAGAGGCCGAGAAGGCTTACAAGGTCGCTGTTAAGACTGTTGACCAGGCTGTGACCAAGGGTCTGCTGCACAAGAATAATGCTGCACGGAAAAAGAGCAGCATGACTTTGAAGCTCACCAAGCTGGCCTGATTTCTCTGAAAATATCTCCTTCCGAGTTTTTCCTTGGAGGGAGTTTTTTCACGCCATTTCCCTCTTCCATTTACGGGAAAAATGATGTATAATCTCCTCATTATTTCCCCTCAGGAGTATGCTATGCGTATTTTATTTGACAGCAAGCTGTCCCTTTTCAAAGAGCCCTTCGGCACCCTGCTTCCCGGGCAGACGTGCACCTTGCATATCCACATTCCCAAGACCGTTGCCGCCACACAGGTCAGCTGTTTGCTCTGCCAAAGTGACGGAAGTGTCCCAATGTCCGTTCCCATGCTTCCCGCGGGAAAACACGGTGTCTATGAGATTTTTGAAGGCAGCTTCTCTTTGAAAACGACGGGTCTTTACTTTTATCATTTTCAAATCACCGCCCCCAGTGGCACCTTCCGGCTGTATAAATACGGCGACGATACCAATATGGAGGCCGGTGAGCAGTGGCAGGTCAGCTGTATCCCTGCCGACTTTGAAACACCCGATTGGTCCAGGGGTGCAACGATTTATCAAATATTTCCCGACCGGTTTCACAGGGTCGGTGAAAGCGACCTGTCCGGCAAACTGCAGCCCTATACCGTTCACGAAAACTGGAATGATGAGGTACAGTGGCAGCCAGATGCCAACGGTAGAATTCTCAATAACGATTTCTTCGGCGGCAATTTCCGGGGCATTATCGAAAAAATGGATTACATTGCTTCCCTTGGTGTCACCGTTATTTACCTGAATCCCATCAGCAAAAGCTTTTCCAGCCATCGTTACGACACCGCCGATTACAAAACACCGGACCCCATGCTGGGTACAGAAGCGGAATTTACCGAATTGTGTGATGCCGCCCACAAACGGGGCATTAAGGTCATTCTGGACGGGGTATATTCCCATACCGGTTCTGACAGCCTGTATTTTGACAAAAACCGAAGCTTTGGCGGAATTGGTGCCTATTGCACCAAAGCTTCCCCCTATTTTTCCTGGTTTCAGTTTCGGCAATGGCCTGACAGTTATCATTCCTGGTGGGATTTCGACACCCTGCCCACGGTCAACAAGCTGGATCCTGGTTTTCTGGAATACATTATCACCGGCGAGGATTCGGTCATTGCCCATTGGCTGAAGGCCGGCTGTGACGGCTTTCGGCTGGATGTGGCGGACGAGCTGCCCAACGAATTTTTGGTGTTGCTGAAAAAGCGGATGCGGAAAATCAAGCCGGATTCTCTTTTAATGGGAGAGGTGTGGGAGGATGCCTCCAACAAATATGCCTACGGTCAGCTGCGCCGTTATTTTGTGGACGGAGAGCTGGACAGCATTATGAACTATCCCTTCCGCACCGCCATACTCCAATTCCTGCGGGGTCACGACCAGGGCTACAACCTGAAGAACACCGTCATGACCATTGCAGAAAACTATCCGCCCCAGGTACTGCTGAGCAACATGAATTTATTGAGCTCTCATGACAGTCCGCGGATTTTAACCGCACTGGTTGACGATTTTGACGGCAGCCGTGCAGAAAAGGCCAAACGCCATCTGTCTGCCCAGGAATACGATATCGCTGTACAGCGGTTCAAAATGGCCGCCTTTCTCCAGTATACCCTACCGGGCAGTCCCAGCCTGTATTATGCAGATGAGGCCGGCATGGAGGGACACAACGATCCCTTTAACCGGCGTACCTATCCCTGGGGACGGGAGGATCCGGCATTGCTGACCTTTTTCCGTCTGTTGGGACAGCTGAGGAAAAGTCAAGCGCCCTTACGGTTGGGAGATATTCAATTTTTCCACAATGAAGGGCAATGCATCGGCTTCACCAGAATCTGGCAGAATAAGACGCTGCGGATCTATATAAACCGCAGCAGTCGGGAATGGGATGTCTCCGGTGGCAATGTTCTGTTCGGTGCCAATTTGCAGGAAACTGCCCCAACTTGGGTGCGCATTGCTCCCATGGGATTTTGTATTACGGAGGCATAGCTTGGAACGGGAAGAATTTTTAAGCGGCTACTGCCGCTGTATGGACAGTACGCGGATGGTTGCAGTATCTCTGGAGAATGACCGCATCACGGAAGTGGACTGCAGCTTTGGAAGCTGTCCCTACGAGGCTGACTGTCCCATTGCCGGACGGCTCAGGGCTCTTGAATGTGTATAAGAAAAGTCTGCCGCAGGTCGGCAGACTTTTTATTGCTTTTGTTTTCTTTTTTGGTATAATATAGAAAAAACCATCGGGAGGTGTGCAATATGGCAAGATTATCCGACCCTGTTACCTTGCTCAAAGGTGTCGGTCCCACTAAGGCAAAGCAGTTTGCGGCGCTGAATATCTATACTCTGGGCGATCTGATCTGCCATTTTCCCCGGGGTTATGAGGATCGGACCAGGCTGATTCCCATTGAGAAGCTGGAAGCGGATACTCCTTCCTGCTTCCGCGCCATGGTCATGAATACGCCCCGTACCGCCCACATTCGCAAAGGTCTGGATTTAACCCGCGTACAGGTGGCCGACCATTCCGCCCGTCTGACCTTGACCTTCTTTAATAACAAATTTGCCGCAGAACAGCTGCAATACGGCAAGGAATATATTTTCTACGGAGCCCTATCCGGTGACTTCTCCGGATACAGCATGACAAACCCCGTCTTTGAGGCTATGGACTCCCAGCCGGTCACCACCCGCCGTGTTCTTCCGATCTATCCCCTGACCTCCGGACTTTCCAATGCCGCCATGCTGAAGGCTATCCGGCAAGCCATGGCCGTTTGCGATACGCCGCCGGAAATTCTACCGGAGTCGGTACGTCGGGAATTCGGTATTTTGGATGCAGGCAGAGCCTATGCCGCCATCCACGAGCCTTCCAGTATGGCAGAAGCGGAGCTGGCGAAAAAACGGCTTATTTTTGAGGAATTCTTTGTTTTCTCCGCCGGTCTTTCTCTTATACGTGCTTCCCGGGCAGAAAAACGCATCCCCGCCTATCATACCGTGGAACTGAACGCCTTTTATGATGCCCTGCCCTTTCCTCTGACCGGTGCGCAGAAACGGGCTATCGGGGAAATCACGCAGGATGTCTCCTCCGGTTTTCCCATGAATCGGCTGATACAGGGCGATGTGGGCAGCGGCAAAACCATGGTAGCCGCGGCAGCCGCCTATCTGGCTGTGAAAAACGGTCAGCAGGTGGCATTGATGGCTCCCACAGAAATTCTGGCAGAGCAGCATCAGCAATCTCTTTCCAAGCTGTTTTCTCCCCTTGGCATTCGTACGGTCTTACTCACCGGCTCCATGACTGCCAAGCAAAAACGGGAGGTTCGGGAGCAATTATCTCTTGGTCAGGCAGATATTGCCATCGGTACCCATGCGCTGTTATCCGATACCACTCAGTTTGCCAATTTGGGTCTGGTCATTGCGGACGAGCAGCACCGCTTTGGCGTAAGTCAACGGGCTAAGCTCTCCGGCAAGGGAAACGATCCCCATCTTTTGGTCATGTCTGCTACTCCCATCCCCCGAACGCTGGCCCTGCTCATGTACGGAGATCTGGAGGTCTCCATTATCGATGAGCTTCCCCCCGGCAGAAAAAGTGTGGATACCTTTTTGGTGGGAGAGTCCTATCGTGCCCGTATCAATGCCTTTATTCGCAAGCAGGTGCAGGAAGGACATCAATGCTTTGTCGTATGCCCCGCGGTGGAAGAAAACGAGGATCTGGGCATCAAAGCCGCCACGGTTTGGGCAGACACCCTGCAGCAAACGGTATTTCCCGATCTGCGGGTAATGCTGATCCACGGGCAGATGAAGGGCAGCGAAAAGGAAGCTGCCATGGCAGCTTTTGCCCAAGGTCAGGCGGATGTTTTGGTCGCAACCACCGTCATTGAGGTGGGTGTGGATGTTCCCAATGCCACCTTAATGGTCATTGAAGATGCCGACCGCTTCGGTCTTTCTCAGCTCCATCAGCTGCGTGGCCGTGTGGGCCGCGGTGGACATCAAAGCTACTGCATTTTAACCACCCACAACCGCAACACGGAAACTGTGTCCCGTTTGAAAGCACTGTGCAAAACCACAGACGGCTTCAAAATTGCGGAAGAGGATCTGAAAATGCGGGGCCCAGGTGACTTCTTCGGCTCCCGTCAGTCCGGTCTTCCCACGTTCCGGGTGGCAAATTTGAGCATGGATCTGCAGACGCTGAAGGATGCACAGCAGGCCTCTGCACAATGGATAGATACAGAAGGTACCTCTGATACTCCGGAAGCCATTGCTCTGCGGGAGAGGATCGGCGTCCTCTTCCAACGCACCGAGGGTACAATGAACTAAAATTCTGTCTTTTCAGACAAAAGCGGCGCATTCGCGTGCGCCGCTTTCTTTTATTCTTCTTCCGGTTCCTCTTCTGATTCCTCTTCTGATTCTTCCTCCGGCTCTTCTTCCTTGATAAACAGTCCGGGTTTATTCATCTGTTTCCAAACATACAATGCAAACCCGCCGCACAGCAACATCACTGCCGTGATGACGATCACGGGAATCAACCAGGGCGGCATTCCCGCGCCACCGGTATTTTGCTCTTCCAGCGGTTCTGTGCCCTGAGGCTCCGTCGCAGACTCAGTGGGGACAGTAGTCGGCTGAGTGGGCTCGGTAGGTTGGGTGGTCGGTTCTGTGACCGTATTTTCTGCCCAACGGGGATACAAGGTTATGCTTTGGGTGGGAACCGTTTGATCAGAAACCGGCTCTCCCCCTTCTGCCTGGGTATACCAGCCTTCAAATCGGAAGCCCTCCCGCTGAGGCGTTGGCAGTGTTCCCAAAGCCTGCCCCTGGATAACGGAAAGTGTGGTTTGCGGCTCTGTCTGAAGGGTAATCGTATAGGTTTCCAGCAGTTGCTCAATTTGGAAGGCACAGCGAATCACTTCAACTGCACCGCGTCCGGTGGAATCCTCTGCAGAAATGATCAGCGTATGCGCACCGGGTGCAAGCTTGGCAAAGTTCAAATTCTTATTCACATCTGTTCCCCGCAGCTCCAGCTCCCGGCTGCTGCCGTTTCCGGTCCATGTGGCATACACATTGCCGTCCAGGGATGCACTTACCTTTCGCAACGGATAAGCAGAGGTGATTTTTCCGTCAATGGGGTGGGATTCCTGCTTCAGTACTTGACCGTCTTCCAAGGTCGAAAGGCTGCCGCTTATCTCGGATGCAAAATAGCTCTCAAACGATAATTTGTTTTTCGGAGCATACCCAAGGGATTCTCCCTGCTTCACTTCATACCAGGTTTCTCCGTTTCCGTTAACGACGGTTGCTGTTACCGATACCGTCCCCCCTGCAGTAAGTTCGGTGCCGCCTGATTGCACAGGCGTATAGGGAATGTCCGCCAGCTGTACAGAAGCAGATACGGAGTAATTGCCCATAGCACCACAGTCCCAGGTGTTCTTCCAGTTGTATTCATAACCGCAATCGATGCATTCTCCCTGGGCGTCAAATTGCTCATGCTGACAACTGGGATATAATTGCTTGATATAGGCTATGTAATCCTGACAGCATTTGCCGGAGGTGGTATAGATCCCGTCCGGTAGCTCCAGCAGCTCATTAACGAAAGGATCCATCGAATATGTGGAGGACGGCGATGTTCCGCCACATAAAATATCATAATCCAGATGGGAACCGTCCCCGGCGGAGGTATTGACAGAACCGGTAGCTCCCACCGTGCCGATCTTTTCTCCTGCGGCAACGTTGTCACCTTCTGCGACCAGCACATCCTTCAAGTGCGCATAACGGCTGTATAATGTGACCGTATCTCCGCCCTTTTTCGTATAGTTGTGCTCCAGCAGAACATAGTTGCCCCAGCCGGTACTGGCGTTTCCGGTGCTAATGCCGATGACCTTTCCGGCGTAAGAAGCAATCACAGGATCTCCCATCTCCCCATCTATATCCAAAGAATAATGGGCGCGGTTATCCAAAAAACAGCTGGTCAAATTATAATTTCCGGGTAAGGGCCAGAGAAAATCCCGCTGACCTCCCTCCAGCTTGCGTTCACCGGCCTGTGACGCAGGGGTAACCGCCAAGGCGGACACAGGTAAAATCAGCAAAATCAACAGCAGACACAAAAGCTGCCGCAACGTATATTTCTTCTTCAACGTAAGGCCTCCACAAGGAATAATTTTTCAACATTATAACACAATATTCTCCCAAGAGCAAGAACCTTCTCTCACGCTTCTGTATACAAATGCAAAATTTCCTTAAAATCTCTTTAACAATTATTGATATTCCGCTGAAAAATACTTTGAGACATCACTTTGTATGGAACAATATTTGAGCAAAATAAATAAAACGCAAAAAATTGCTTGTATCTTTCATAAAAATGTTGTAGAATAGTATGACTGGTATTTTGTGATTTTTTCGATTTACTCGGTTTTTGGAGGTATTTACATCTATGGAGAAACCCATTGTTTTGGTAATTATGGACGGCGTCGGCAAGGGCGACGGTGGCAGCGGTGACGCTGTTGCAGTTGCCAAGACTCCCACGCTGGACCGTTTGTTTGCCAAGTGTCCTTATACTTATGTAAAGGCACACGGCACTGCTGTCGGCTTGCCCTCCGATGAGGATATGGGCAATTCCGAGGTCGGTCACAACGCGCTGGGCTGCGGTCAGGTTTATTCTCAGGGCGCCAAGCTGGTTGGCGAGTCCATCGAAAGCGGCAGTCTGTACGAATCTGCCACATGGAAGGATCTGATTGCCAATGCGGTTGCCGGTCATGCTCTGCACTTCATGGGTCTTCTGTCCGATGGCAACGTCCACTCCAATATTGCCCATCTGATTGCCCTGCTCAAACAGGCAAGGGCTGAGGGCGTGAAAAAGGCCTACTGCCACATTCTGCTGGACGGCCGGGATGTTCCCGCTACTTCCGCTTTGGACTATGTAAATCAGTTGGAAGCTGTGCTGGCGGAGCTCAACACCGAGGGCTGTGACTATGCCATTGCCTCCGGCGGCGGACGGATGCAGGTTACCATGGACCGGTATGAAGCCAACTGGGGTATGGTGGAGCTGGGCTGGAGAACCCACGTGCAGGCTCAGGGGCGGATGTTTGCTTCCGCTGCCGAAGCGATTGAAACCTATCGTGCCGAAACCGGTGTCATTGACCAGGACCTGCCCGCTTTCGTAATCGGCCGCAACGGCAAGCCCGTAGCGAAAATCGAAAACGGCGACAGTGTGATCTTGTTCAACTTCCGCGGTGACCGGGCACAGGAAATTTCCCTCGCCTTTGACCGTAAGGATTTTGATAAATTTGACCGGGGTGACTATACCGGTGTAAAATTTGCCGGTATGCTCCAGTACGACGGAGATCTGAACATCCCCGAGCAGTATCTGGTACAGCCTCCTGTCATCAAAAACACCCTGACCGAGGTGCTGTGTAAGGCAGGCATTCAAGAATATGCCGTTTCCGAAACCCAGAAATACGGTCATGTCACCTACTTCTGGAACGGCAATCGTTCCGGCAAGGTCTGTGAGGAGCTGGAGACCTACGAGGAAATCCCCTCGGATGTGATTCCCTTTGAGCAGGCTCCTGCCATGAAGTCCCGGGAGATCACCCAAAAAATGGTGGAAGCCATTGCTTCCCAAAAATACGGCTTTATTCGCTGCAACTACCCCAATGGCGACATGGTGGGTCACACCGGCGTAATGGATGCCGTGGTATACGCCATGGAATGTGTGGACAGCGGTTTGCAGGAAATTCTCACCGCTGCTGACCGGTACGGCTACACCGTGCTGATCACCGCCGACCACGGCAATGCCGACCAAATGACTGAGACCAAGAAGGGCAAAACCTCTGTCCGGACTGCTCACTCATTGAATCCCGTTCCCTTTATCATTTACGACAAGGACCGTGACTGGACCATCAAGGACGGTACTTACGGCCTTGCCAACGTGGCTCCCACCATTGTAAAAATGATGGGGCTGACTGCCCCCGAATGCTGGGAAGAAAGTATGGTATAAACCCCAAATATAAGGAGGTAACACTTATGATTCAGCAAAATAACAAGCAAGGCTCTGTCAGCGTTGGTTCCAATGTGTTCACCGAAATTGCCGGTAACGCGGCCTCCACCTGCTTCGGCGTGAAGGGCATGGCTGCACGTTCCGTTTCTGACGGTGTGTTCCATCTTCTGCGTAAGGAATCCATGTCCAAGGGCGTGCGTGTGAATTTTCATGAAGATAATTCCATTTCCATCGATCTGCACATTATTGTGGACAATGGCGTGAATCTCTCTGCAGTGGGTGCTTCGATCATTTCCGAGGTTACCTATAAGGTCACCCAATGCACCGGCACAAAGGTTCGTGCCGTCAACGTCTATATCGATTCTATGATGGTCGGTTAATTATCGGAGGTGCAACTATCTTGAAGCAAACCATCCATGGAGGCAGCTTCCGCAGAATGATCATTAATGCGGCCGCCTCTATTGAAATCCAAAAGCAAGCCCTGAATGAACTGAATGTTTTCCCCGTGCCGGACGGCGATACGGGAACCAATATGTCCATGACCATCAATGCCGCCGCCAACGATCTGCGCAAGCTGGATAATCCCACCTTGGATCAGGTCGCCTCTGCCGCTGCATCTTCCATGCTCCGCGGTGCAAGAGGTAACTCCGGTGTCATTTTGTCCCTGCTGTTCCGCGGCATCGGCAAGCGGCTGAAGGGCTGCTCCGCCTGTGACGGCGTGTTGTGGGCGAGTGCCCTGCAGGAAGGCGTGGACGCTGCCTACAAGGCGGTTATGAAACCCGCTGAGGGCACCATCCTTACCGTTGCCCGTTTGGCCGCTGCCAAGGCAAAGCGTGCCGCCGCGGAGAACAATCATATTGAATATGTCCATCAGGCTGCCATTGCCGAGGCAAAAATCGCATTGGCCAACACCACGAATCAAAACCCCGTGCTGAAAAAGGCCGGCGTGGTGGATGCCGGCGGCAAGGGCTGGCTGGTAGCCCTGGAGGCTATGCTTCTGGCTCTTCGGGGTGAGGATGTGATCGTCCCCGAAAATCTGGCATTCGCGGACACCAAGGAATCTGCCGATTTCAGCGATTTCGATACTGAGGAGATCACTTTCACCTACTGTACAGAGTTCATCATCTCCCGGGAAAACGATATGGACCCGGAGAAGCTGCGGGATTTCCTGTCCAGTCTGGGCGACAGTCTGGTGCTGGTGGATGACGAGGAGATCATCAAGGTGCATGTGCACACCAACGATCCCGGCAAGGCGCTCCACGAAGCTATGGATTACGGCTCCTTCGTCACCGTTAAAATTGAAAACATGCGTCTGCAGCATACCGAAAAGGTCATGAGTGAGCAGGAGCTGGCTCCCAAAATCGCAAAACCCACAAAGCCCTTTGGCGTTGTTTCCGTCTGCGTGGGCAAGGGTATTGCAGAGGTGTTTAAGAACTTGGGAGTGGACGGTCTCATCTCCGGCGGTCAGACCATGAACCCCAGCACACAGGATATTTTGGAAGTGGTCAACAAGGTTCCTGCAGAAACCGTCTACGTGCTGCCTAACAACAAGAACATCATCATGGCGGCACAGCAGGTGGATGCATTGACGCCCAAGAACGTGGTGGTCATCCCCAGTAAGACCATTCCTCAGGGTGTCACCGCCATGCTTAACTTCAACTCCGAGGGAACCAATGAAGAAAATACCGAGGCCATGACGGAAGCCCTGGCAACCGTAGATACCATGCAGATCACCTATGCGGCCCGGGATTCTGATTTTGACGGGCATTTGATTCATGAGGGTGACTATCTGGGCATCTACGGCAGCAGTATGTTTGGTACCAGCAAGGATATCAAGGTGCTTCTGCGAGCCATGGCCAAGAAGGTAAACAAATCCGGCAAGGAGTATATCACCATCTATTACGGTGAGGATATCACAGAAAAGCAGGCGCAAAAAGCGGCGGCTTTGTTCAGTGAGATCTGTCCCGATGCGGATGTAAATCTCCTCCCGGGCGGTCAGCCGGTTTATTACTATTTAATTTCTGCAGAATAAGTTTACGGTCCTGCCAAATCGGCAGGACCGTTGCTATTTGGGCTCTGTTATTTGGATAATGCCTCCAGCATCCAATCCGCCGTGCTGTCTTTGCATACCGTGTAGATGCGTTTAACCACCCAACCGTTCTTCAACTGATATTCCAGCATCACTTCTGAATGCCGTTTGCCGCAGGTTCTGTCGCAATTGTCCTCTATCGCCATCTGATGCAGACGGCAAACTCCCTGAATTTCCGTCTCGTCTTCAAATTTGATAGTGGAATGGTACGATCCGTTCAGCCGAACGTTCTGCACGCTCTGTGCATCCGGTACATACCGGACGATGCCAAGCACATCCAGCTTGGCGGCAGCCAATGTCAGCAGTAATGCGATGGTCAGGATTCCCAAGTGAAGAAAACTCTTCCATTGGAACACACGGATGGTGCGTGCCAACAGCATTTTGCCGACGAAAAAGCCACCGATCAAACCGACCAAAAGGAATATCCAGTATATGCCGGAGTTCCCGTCAGAAGAGACGAATACAGAACGGAAAACAGTAAAGAGCGAGCCAAAAATCGACAAAAATGCTCCGGAGCACAGGGTGTACAACACCAAAAATACCGGCCGTATGCCCTTAACAGCAATAAAGTCTCCGGCTGTTTCCAAGGCGCGGCGGCGGTATGCACAAAATGCGAGCGCCAGCATACCGATACCAACTCCGGCACAGATGAGCAAATACCCCCAGCTTTCACCAAAGCCTATAAATTGGGCACTTTGCCATTCCTCCACGCCAATGTTCTTCGGCAATTCTATGATAAAATAGTTGACTTGGGACGGCATTTCCACGAACGGAACAAATTGATGGAAAATGTTATAGTTTATAACCACCCCGGGTGTCATGGGTAAATAAATGGTTTCTATGAACCAAAGAACGACCATAGCCAAAAAGTTGATCAAAAAATACATCAGTACCGTGGCAAAGCGGCTGCCGCAAAGTAGCATGGCCAGTACAGCGACGCCGAAGAAGAACAGATACTGCAATGTCATGGCGCCCACCCACAAAAGAGATGTAAACCAAAATGTCTCCAATATGGGCATAATGAGCAGCGCAATGATCAGATTGGGAATCACGCCGAAGCTCAGACCTGCCAGCACATGACTGATAAACCGCGTCTCCCGACGGACAGGCATGGCATGCAGCGCATTGCACAGCCGGCTTTTGAACAGCTCTCCGAACAGCAGCTGTGCAGATATGAGAGCAAATGTAAAGTTTATCAGCGCCAGAGCGCCAATTCCTCTGCCCAGCTCTCTGGCAGGATTGCGATGACCGCCGACGCTCACTGTGGAAACAACGATCAGCAGCATTCCCACAAGATAGATCACCCACAGGGGCAAAAACCGGGTGATATCTTTCTTGAAAACGGGCCAACTAAAGAAGGATGTTCTTGACTTCATAGTTCACACCTCCCAGTTCATAAATAAAGATTTCCTCCAGGGACAGGGGGAGCATATCATAGAATACCGGCTGAGTCGCCTGCACCTTTGCCTCCACCGCTTCCCTTGTGCCGCGCACAACCAATGTTTTCAGGCGACCGGATTGACTTTCGTGGAGAATTTCCAGATCCTGCGGAATATCGCCAACCATTTGCAGCTTCAAGGTATTGCCCTGCATATCCGCAAGGCTTCGCTCCAACAGCATTTTGCCATGGTCCATGATGCCCACATGGTCGCAGATGTCCTCCAATTCCCGCAGATTGTGAGAAGAGATCAGCACCGTCGTGCCCCGCTGGGCTACATCGGAGAGGATCAGGCTCCAAACCTGCCGCCGCATCACCGGATCCAGTCCATCCACCGGCTCATCCAAAATCAGTACGTCCGGACGGGTGCAGATGGTTAGGTGGAATGCGGCTTGCTTTTGCATACCCTTGGAAAAGCGGCGAAGCTGTCCTTTTTTCGGTAGCTGGAAAACGGAATACAGTTCTTCAAAAAGCGCATCATCAAAATAGGGATAGATATCCCGATAAAACCGGCGCATTTCTTCCATGGTTGCCGATGGGAAGAAAAATACCTCATCGGGAATATATCCGATTCGGGCCTTTAGTGCCGTGTTTTCATAAATGGGGATCCCTTCCATGGTGATACTGCCCCGGTCCGGTCGGTAAACACCGGTCAAGTGCCGGATGGCTGTGGATTTGCCGGCTCCGTTGGGACCGACCAAGCCGTAGACACAGCCTTGCGGAACGGTCATATTCAGGTCATCCAAAGCCTTAAAACCATCAAAGGTTTTAGTGACATTTTTCATCTCAAGCATCCTGCTTCCCTCCTTGATTCAAATAGTCTGTGATTTCCCGGGTGTTAATGCCCATTTGCTTCATATGCCGATGCAATCGCTCCAATTCCTCCCACGCAGCTTTGCGGTCCGCCTCTGACGCCACCGGAATTCCGCTGACAAAGCTTCCCTTTCCCGGAACAGAGGTGATCCATCCTTCCATTTCCAGCTGTGTGTAAGCGCGCTGAATGGTATTGGGATTGATGGTCAGCTGAGTCGCCAATTCCCGCACAGACGGCAGTCTGTCACCGGTGCACAAAATACCGGTAAGTATCTGCTGGCGAATATTGTCGCAGATTTGTGTATAGATCGGTCGGGCATCCCGATAATCCAAGGTGAGCAACATACCCCCTCCTTTCAAGATTTCCTGTTATTTATGCAGTAAATTTCGCTGTCTTTCTTAACTGTACTATGCGTACTAGTACAGTTAATATACCACAACTGTAAAAATATGTCAAGTTTCTTCCATGAAAATTTATTTTTGACTAGCTATCTTCTTTGATATAGTGTACAATACATGTGATTCCACAAAAAGGAGGAGAACCGTATGCCTGCGAACTATGCTCACTATCGGATGGCTAACGCTTTGCTGCCGACCTTTCCGGCAGACATTTGCCGTACCATTCATCGCTTCCGCAGGCTGTTTGATGTGGGTCTGCACGGTCCGGACATTTTTCTGTACCACCGCATGCTGCTGCCCACAAGCGTCAATGCATTGGGTTCCAAATACCATCAGCAAACCGGCAGAGAGTTTTTTATGCGGGCCTGCCATGTGGCGCGGACGGAAAAATCCGAAGCCGCAGCCGCCTACATTTACGGTGTGCTGTGCCACTATGTCTTAGATTCCCGATGCACTCCTTTTATCAGCGAAAAAGCAAAGCAAGGCATTGCCGGTTACGGGGAAATTGAAGTGGAATTCGACCGTTTTCTATTGGAGATGGACGGAAAATGTCCCCCGGAATCTCAGGATTTGAGCCAGCATCTGCACCTCACCCCCGGCGAGTGTGCGACCGTTGCCAAATTCTATCCCCCCGCCACACCCCGGCAGGTACAGAGCAGCCTGCACAGCATGCGCACAACACTGAAGCGTTTTGCCGCACCGGAAGGTGCCAGACGGGCCGTGCTGCGCAAGATTTTGTCAATTTTTGGCACGCACTTTCAGGCAATGCTCATGACCACCGGACCCAATCCCAAATGCGCGCAGTTGGACGGACTGCTGCTGGAACATTATCAGCAGGCAGTGGCAGAGCTTCCGGAGCTTCTGCGCCAGCTGTATGCGCACATGACCTATAATGGGATGTTCGGTGAAGAATTCACGAAAATATTCGGATAGAGAGAGGGTCACTATGAAAAAAATCAAACCTACCGTATTGGAGCGAAGCTGGATTTTATACGATGTGGGTAACTCCGCTTTCGTTTTGCTTTACTCCACACTCCTTCCCCTGTTCTTCTACGAACTGGCTACCACTGCCCGTTTGGATGAAGAATTGTACTTGTCTTACTGGGGCTACGCCGGTTCGATCGCCACTGTACTGGTTGCACTGATCGGACCCATTTGCGGTGCCATTGCCGACCAAAAGGACTACAAAAAACTGCTGTTTGTCATCAGCCTTATCTGCGGTGCCCTCAGCTGTGCCGCTTTGGGCTTTTCCTGGATCTGGTGGATCTTCCTGATCGTCTATATCCTGGCAAAAGCCGGCTATTCCGCAAGTCTGGTGTTCTATGATTCCATGCTGCCCGAGGTCGCTCCGGAAGAGCGTGCTGACCGCGTTTCCTCCAAGGGCTATGCCTACGGCTATATCGGCTCCGTGATTCCCTTCGTTTTGTGTATCGGTGTCTTTGTCTGCTACTATATGCTGCAGATCATATCCATGGAGATTGCCCTACTGTGCGTCACCTCCATTACTGCAGTATGGTGGATCGCCTGCTCCGTGCCCCTTATCAAGCGTTATCGCCAAACTGCGTTTATGACACCCACTCCCCACCCGATTGCGGAAGCCTTCCGGGAATTGGGCAGAACCCTGAAGCACGCAAAGCAGCATCCCAACATCCTGTGGTATCTGCTGGCATTTTTCTTCTTCATCAATGGTGTTTACACCATCATTGATATGGCCATCGCCTACGGCGAATCCTTGGGTCTGGATTCCATCGGTCTGTTGCTGGCTTTGCTGGTTACACAGATTGTTGCTTTCCCCTTTGCGATTCTCTTTGGCGTACTGGCTTCCAAGGTTCGTGCCGGTAGACTGATCAAGCTCTGCATCCTGTGCTACGCCGGCATCATCTCTTTTGCCGTGTTCCTCACCGCCCAATGGCAGTTCTGGATGCTGGCAGTGCTGGTCGGTATGTTCCAGGGCGGCATTCAGGCACTGAGCCGTTCCTATCTGACGAAGATCATTCCGGTAGAGCGCAGCGGCGCATATTTCGGACTGATGGACATTTGCGGCAAGGGTGCTACCTTCCTTGGCATGCTGTTGGTGGCTGTGGTCAATCACTTCCTCGCCGGAAAAGTTTTGAACGTTTTCGGCATCAGTCTGGGCAACGAAAACATTGCTGTGGCATCCCTGCTTATCTTAATGTTGCTGGGCTACATCTTCTTCTGCAAGGCAGATAAACTGAATCAAAAATAAAAACCGAGGGTCTGCGATTGCAGACCCTCTCTTTTCTATATTCTCTTGTACAGCTTCGTCAGCAGCTTCCGAAGGGGCACAAACAGCAGCAGCGCAATTACAAAATTACCGCCGCAATGCAGCAGGTCAAAGGAAATTCCGGAGATCCACTTTGCAACTGCATAGCCTATGCCGCCAATAAAAATATCCACAATGCCGCACAGCGCTCCAAACAGAAGGCCAAAGCCGCCGGACAGTATGGCCCATCCCACCGGATGCTCCATTTTCCTCAACAACACCGCAAGCACAAACAGCACCGCCCATATATACAAATAGTATATATTCCAGAGGCTGAAGCCAAAACAGAGAATTTCCATGGCGACATACAGGTAGGTCGGATAGAGTCCCTTCCAGCCAAAGGTGACTGCAAAAAGCATGATCATCAGGCTTACCGGTTCTATATTTGGCAGTGGACTCATGACCACCTTCATTGCAAAGGTCAGAGCTCCCAGCACCCCGAACAATACAATGTCCCCAATAGAAAGCCGTTTTTTATCCATGGTTAAATACCAGTCGGAAGGTGTCGCCGTCATTCACCGGCATATCGTTGATGCCCACCATCGCAGGCTGATCTCCCTTGAACAATTCCCACCAGGACTGGTTGTCCGACCACAGAGCCTGTTCCCCATCCACGGTATCAAACATTCCGTCTACAATATTCCCCTCAGGGATAAGGCCTTCTTTGACCAGCACCGGTCCCAAAAAGCTCTCGTCCGTCTGATAAGTGACGGTCTTTTCCGTTTTATCCTTGTGTACCACTGTTACGGCGATTGTCTTTGCTCCTGTCTGGGACGGTTCCGGCGTTTCTTCTCCCGTCTGGGACGAAGAGGGTTGGGTTGCTTCCGGAGCTGTAGGCCTTGTCATAAAATAGATGCCCACCATCAACGCGATCACCAGTACGAATGCGCCCAATGCGATCCAAATTTTTTTGTTCATAATTTTTCCTCCTAAAACAATGAATGCTGCGGTGCCAAAAGACACCGCAGCCGTTTTTCTGCGACAAACGCACTTTCCTGTAATCTCGCAGGAAAGGGGAAATCCATTCCGTAGGTCTTCTGACTCGTGGATTCTGGTGCTGGGAACACCTGCGGCCTTCCTCTGCCTTCCCGGAAAATTCCAGTGACTGGCTTTCGCCAAAAGAGGGGACCTCACCACATACAGCGGCGGTACCGTTCGGGACTCTCACCCGATTATCTTGTTCAGCAGTCATGGTTCTTCGCCATGGCTGCCACGGAACTTCTATCAAATTGTCCTTGTTATTCTAGCACGCAGCGCCTTTTCTGTCAACAGCAAAAGAATCGGAAAAGACAACACAGCAAAAGTCCCGCACAGGGACTCCCCCGCATTTGGAAGCCGCCAAAATTCCCTGCCTGTTCCCGATAGGCCGCTTCTCCCCGCTGAATGTACTGCAAAGCACGCAAATACTCTCCGTTATCCGGCTCCATGGAAACCGCCTTGCGGATGTGCTCCAATGCCGTCACCTGATTGTCCAGACCATTATGTGCCAAAGCACTGATGTAATACCATCTGGCATTCCTTTCCTGGGAATTGCTCAGGATGTTGATTGCCTCCTGAAAGCGTCCCATGCGAATGTACTGAAAGGCCGCTGCCTGATAGCGATCTTCATTGCTTTGCTCGGAATAGGTGCGGCTGCCGTAAAAGCCCCCAAAGGGATCGTAGCCGTATCCGCCGGCATTTTGATTCGTCTGCTCCGGATTTTTTATCTGCTCATAGGCGGCGTTGATCTCCTGCATTTTTTGCGCCGCTTCCCGATCTCCCGGATTCAAGTCGGGATGGTACTTCTTGGCCAACTTCCGATATGCTTTTTTTATTTCCTCATCCGAGGCATTGGGGCTGACGCCCAAAACCTGATAGGGGTCCTTAGCCATTGCCATCCCTCCCTTCTGTTTTCTTTCTTCTGAAATTTCCCCAAACGCCGCTGTAAAGGATATTGTCCAGCAGCTGCTTGTCCTGTACCAAGGGCAGTTTTTCAAACTCCTGTGTACACCGGCCTATGGATAAAATCAAATACTCTTCCCATCGGGGCCAATCCTCTCCTGTGCCCATGGCAATATAGGGGTTATACTTTCCTTTTTTGCAATCCCGGCGGTAATCCACCGCGGCATCCGCCAAATAGATAAACCTACCCAGCGCCATACCCATACTGCGCAAGGTATGCGCCCACATATCCTCTTGATACGCCAGCAGCTCGCCCATCAGTTTTCCGAAAGTGCCTGCCGGCAAGTCAGGATTGGCGCAGTTCTCCCCTTCCAGCTGACTGATTTGCCCGATGCAATCGGCAATCGCCTTGCATTGACGGGGATACCGCTGCGCGATTTCCTCATAGTTTTTACCGAACACCTTTGCCTGGATACGGGCGGCGTATGATCTGTCATCCTGCCAATCATCCATAGCCTTGTAATACGCCAGCGCTACATTCATATCCGCCGCGTATCGAATAAATTCATTATCCACCCAAGCCTTTGACTTGACAGGATGGAGCACACAGGCCCGATCCCCCACAGTTTCCTCCGGCTCATACAGGCTCATCAGCAGCAAGGCGAGAAATGCCATATCATAGCTTAAGCCCAGCCGTGCTATTTGAGAAGCACGAAGGCGGATCTGCCGGCAAATGCCGCAATAAACGCCCTGATAACGCTGTTTTTGCTCCTGCGTCAATTCTTTTAAGTTGGCAGTGACAAATCCGAACATGCTCAGCCCCCCTTCCTATCATTGTATCATAAATCTCAAATATTAACAGAGGGTAAACAAAGAAATATTTATTTTTCCATCAGAATCCGGTTTAATGCACCGCCGCAAAACAGCAGACACAGACAGAAATACAGCCAAAGCATACTCAGCGCCACCATATACACGGAGCTGTACAGCGTGGCATAACCGGAAAAGTATTCCACATAAATAGAAAACAATCGGGAAAACACCAGCCATCCTGCAGAAGCAAATACCGCGCCGGGGAAGCTGTCCGCAAATCGGTTTTTCCGGTTGGGCAACGCCATGAACATGGCCGTAAACAGTGCGGTTTGCAGTAAGATCAGCAGGACAAAGCGCAAATCCACAATTTCTATGAAAAATTCCCAAAAGGCGCCCTGCGCCAATGCCAGATTCTCCAGGATCGCCTCTCCGAACACATTAAGCACCAATGTGAGCATCAGCACCAAGAGAAACAGAAAGGTATAAAAAACACTTATGGAACGGGTATAGATGTATCCCCGGTCCTCCCGGACATCATAAATGGCATTGAGCCCCATCAGCAGTCCGTAAACGCCACGGCTGGCAGACCACAAAACACCAATGGCAGAAATGGAAATCACCGTTCCGGAGCTATAAGCATAGGTGCTGATAATCAGCTTTTCCGCTGAAGGGAGCAGTGCCGACGGCAACACTCCTGAGAGCAGGGATATTAAATCTCCGGCATCCATTCCGGTATATCGCAGCAGCCCCAACAACAGCACAAGAGTGGGAAATACGGAAAGCACGATAAAATAACCGGCATTGGCTGCATGCAGTCCGATTTGCATATCCCGAATCCGGACATAGTAGCTCCAAATACGGCCAAGTAAGCCGCCTGTGGGAATTCTCATTTACCTCCCCCTCCCTTGCTCTTTTAGGATATGCAGGGAAGGAAAAATCTACAACAAAATATTTCTATCTTGTATCGTTGTCTTTACAAAACCAAAACCCCCGGTTACCCGGGGGTTTTGATTTCCTTATACATGGCGCTGGCATCGTCCTTACGGACGGTTTCTGCCACCTGCAAAACCTCCACAGCCACTGTTCTGGTGCCCATGGTGATTTCAATGCGGTCGCCCAGCTTTACCTCGTAACTGGCCTTTACCACCCGTCCGTTGACGCTGATGCGCCCATTGTCACAGGCTTCGTTGGCAACGGTCCGCCGTTTAATCAGACGGGAGACCTTCAGATACTTATCGAGGCGCATGCTTACTTTGCCACAGCGTCCTTCAGGCTCTTGCTTGCCTTGAATGTGGGAACGGTGGTAGCAGGAATCTGGATGGTCTCCTTGGTGTGAGGATTCCGGCCGGTGCGAGCTTCACGCTTCTTGGTCTCGAAGATACCGAAACCGGCAACCTGCACCTTGTCGCCTGCAACCAGGCTGGCGGTGATTGCTTCGAACGCAGCGTTCACTGCGCGCTCAGCATCCTTCTTGGTCAGGCCGGCACGTTCAGCAGTGGCGGCGATGAGTTGGGTCTTATTCATGGATAATTACCTCTTTTCTTTTATTTTGAACATTAATAAAATATCACAAAATTTTTACTTTTGCAAGTGCTTTTTTTCACAAATGCAACAAATTTGCAATTTTTTCACCCTTTGGCAGTAGCAAACAGTCCTCCCGGGTGATTGTTTTGAGCTTTATGGCCGCAAACAGATAGATAACTGCACCGATGGCGATGGGAACTGCGCAACCGATTAGCTTGCTCATTCCACTGCCAAGCACCGTCTGCAGGCCCAAATAGGCACCGTAGGCAACACCGCCCATGAGTGCCGCGGCAAAAAATGCCCGGAAGGAATTGCGCACAATGGCCGGCGGATTTTTCAGCACCCGACGCATGGTAAACAGATTCAGCACCGTGATACAGGCATAGCACAGCAAGGAGCCGATGGGTGTACCCACAATGCCGATAATCGGATTTCCTGTGAGGATAAATACTGCCGCCAGCTTTACAATACCACCGACAAACATATTCATCACCGGCAGCTTTTCGTGCCCGTAGGCCTGCATAATGGCAGTGGTAAGTAACACAAGGGCATTAAAAATGATGCACACACCCAATACCGACATCAGCTGGGAAGCAAGCACCAGCTTTTCACCGGTATATCCGCCCAACAGGCGGGTAATGGGTTCTGCGAGAAGGGCCAGTCCGAAGCCGCAGGGCATGGAGACCAAGGCACTAATCCGGGCTGCGGATTCGCTGGTGATCTTGGCACCCTTATGATTGCTCACCGTCAGCTGGGAGGTAATGGCAGGAATAATGCTGATGGTGATCGGCGTGATAAAGGCGCAGGGCATGTTGAAGATTTTTTGAGTAAAGTTGTAAATGCCCTTTTGGGTGTCCATAATGGACTGCACTGCATCTTTGGCATCTTTATCGCCGAACACAGCAAACAGCCGTTCAAACTCATCCGTAGACAGCATAGCGGTGAAGTTCTCCCGCAATTTTCCCATATAAACACCGATTTCCAACACGGTCAGCAGCTGCAATCCGGCAGCTCCGATGGTAATGGGAATGGCCACAGACAACAGTCCCTTGGCGATATCCTTGGTGGAGGAAACCTCCTCGCAGGATTGGGGCATATCCCGAAATGCCTTGCGGAAGCAGAAGTGCAAATACAGCGCCGAAATCAGACAGCTGGCGGTTACACCGAAAATTGCACCGGCGGCAGGATAGGCACCGGAGGTGGTGATTCCTACCAAAAGCACTGCCACACCAAGACCGACTACCAGTTTACAAACGGCTTCCAGAACCTGACTGACCGAGGTAGGCTTCATATTGCCCTGTCCCTGGAAGAAGCCCCGATAGGCACTCATGAGGCAAATCAGGAAGCAGCACGGACCCAAAACACCGATGGCTGCCCAGGCATCCGGATGCTGCTGTACCGCTGCCAGTTGGCGGCAGAACAGGGTCATCAGTAATGCGCCGATCAAGCCCAGGGTCAGGAACATTGTCCGCGCCACAGTGTAGATTTTCCGCATTTCGCGGTAATGATTCAGGGAACTGGCGCCTGCAATCATCCGGCTCATAGCCACCGGCAGACCGGCGGTGGAAATCAGCAGCAACAGCGTATAAATTTCGTAAGCTGTGCTGTAATAACCAAAGCTGTCATCTCCGATGATCTGCTTAAGGGGAATGGAATAAAACGCACCAATGACCTTAACGATGGCAGTAGACAGTGCCAACAGCATGGTGCCATGTAAAAAGGATTGCTTTTTGGATGTATCTGACACGATGTGTCGCCTCCTTACTGCTCGCCCGTAAACAGGTGAGGAATTGCATATTGGGTCAGCTCTTCCACCACAGCCTTCAGGTCAATGGTGGGAAACTGCCCGTTTTGGTACAGAATTTTGCCGCGAACCATGGTCATGGCCACATCCCCTCCCTTGGCGCTGAACACCAGCGCATTGGGGACATTATGACAGGGCATAAGGTGGGGTGCTGAGAAATCCACCAGAATCAGGTCTGCATCCATGCCAAGCTTAATCATGCCGCAGCTTTCCTCCCGACCCTGCGCTCTTGCACCGCAGGCGGTGGCCATCATCAATGCGGCAAAGGAAGGCAAAGCATCCGCGCTGCCACCGGAAGCCCGGGTTGCCAGAGCAATACCCCGCATTACCTCAAACATATCCAAATTTCCCGCATCCCATGCACCGCCGGTGCCTAGAGAAACATTCATTCCACCCTGAACACAATCCAAAACCGGAGTTGCCGGCTGTCCTTTTTTGGCGGCGGTAAGCGGACAGGCCACTGCGGTGGCCTTCTTCTTGCCCAAAAGCTTGATTTCCGCATCCGACAATTTGGCACAGCCCACCGCGGTGGCAGGCAGGTTGAAAACACCGTGGCAGTTCAGCAGCTCTGCCGGACCCAGTCCGGTTCTTTCCATGCAGGAATCGGTTTCGTTTTGGGTCTGTGCCAAATGGAGTTGGAAGCCCAGCTTCTTTTCTGCGGCAAAGCCCACCAGACCTTCCCACAGCTTATAATTACCGGTATATTCCGCGTGGATTCCGGCATCAATCCGGATTCTTCCTTCCTCAAAGCCATTCCACTTTTCGGTAACGCGTACCAATTCCTGACATTGCTCGTCGGTATCAAAGTCAAATTCCTCATTCTCATCAATAAACCGATAGGCAGACAGGGCTATATTTCCCTTGATGCCGCTTTCGGCAATCGCCTGTGCGGTGGCATCGGGATAGTAATACAAATCCGATACCGAGGTGATACCAAAACGCAGACATTCTGCAATGCCCAACAGGGCTGAAGCCTTGGCACAGCGGGTATCCATTTTGGCTTCCTTTTTCAGCTGTTCCTTCAGCGCCTCTGTGTTTCCCAAATCGTCCAAGTAACTGCGCAGGGCTGTGGTTGCCAGCTGGGTGTGGCAATTCACGAAGCCGGGCATCAGTACCATTCCGGTACCGTCAATAATGGTTTTGGGCTTTTCCTCCGGCGGTGTTTTGCTCAGATAGGAAATTCTACCCGCTTCCACGCCCAGATATGCGCCAAAGAGAATTTCTGCTTTTTCATTCATGGTGACAACAGTCACATTGGAAATTAAGATATTCAAATCAAATGCTTCCTTTCATCCGTTCAAAGAGCTGCTGCTTATCCTGTAATACCTGGGGCAGCATTTCTATATACTGCTGGGGAAATTTGGGGTTATGGAACCGCTGGATACTGCCGTCCGGCAAATTGACCTTATTCATGCCGCCGCCACCCAGGGATAAAATGGTATGAATTTCCTCCATCATATAGATGTTGTACAGGCAATCCAGCCCATCCCGGGACCAGCCCACATTCTCAAAAGAGCCGGACATATATTTTTGCCGGTACAAATAATAAGGCTTGTAGCCTTGGCTGCGCAATGTGTCATTGGCGTAATCCACCATACGGGCAACCTGGTCAGCATGGGACAGCTGCTGCCGGTTTTCAAACAGGTCTGCACCCTTTTTCAGTGCCAGGGTATGCACCGTGATATTGGCAGGTCGCAGGGCGGCAACTGCATCCAAAGAATGGCAGAAGCCTTCAAAATTATCCGTAGGCAGACCGGCGATCAGGTCCATGTTAATGGCTTTGAAGCCGGCATTTTCCGCCCAGCCGTAGGCATCCAGAACCTGTTGGGCCGTGTGGGGACGCTTGCACGCTTCCAAAACGGAATCCACCATGGTTTGGGGATTGATGCTCATACGGTCAGCGCCATGGGCGCAAATCGCTTCCAGTTTTTCTCCGCTGAGAGTATCCGGACGACCGCCCTCCACAGTAAATTCCACGCAACGGGATAAATCAAAGCAGTTTCTTATTTCCTCCAAAAGCCGAACCATCTGCTGTGTGGACAGGGTCGTGGGCGTACCGCCGCCTATGTAAATGGTACGCACCCTGCGGCCGGAATTTTCCAACAAGCGGCCCGTTGCCGCCATTTCCTGAAAAAGCGCCTGCAGGTACGGCTCTAACAGCTGGGTCTGCCGCCCAATGGTTTGGCTTACAAAGCTGCAGTAACTGCACCGGGTAGGACAGAACGGGATGCCGATGTACAGGGAAATATCGCTTTTCTCCAACAGCTGCACCGCATTTACGGTGGAAACCGAGCAGTCCACTGCCAGTTCCCGACGGGACGGTGTCACATAATAAATTTCCCCCAACAATTGATTGGCGGTTTTGGGTGTGCCGCCCTCCAGCAAATGCCTTGTGGAGATTTTAGTGGGACGGACGCCTGCCAACGCACCCCACGGAGCCGGCTGCTCCAGCAGCTGCACCGCCGCCAGATAATAGCTTTGCTGTAAAATCTGCCGGCGCAGGCGTACCGTTTCGGCTTCTGCCTTCAAGCGCCGTGCGGCGGTAACGGTTTTGCCGAACCGGGTTATTTTTGCGGTGGCGGTGAGCCAGGTCTTTCCCCGATAGAGGGAAGAAACGGCTTCACCTTCTTCATCCGTGGAAAACAGAGCCATTTGCAGCTGCTCCACGGCATAACGGTCATCATGACCGCAAAGTATCAGTTTCATAGTGTTACCTCAAATAGGGATTGCACTGCCTTTCCCGTGACAAAGTGGTCTCCTCCCCGTGGCCGGGGAATACCCGGTAATCTCCGGGAAGCTCCGACAGGCGTTTCAACGAGGCTTGTATCGTACCCCAGTCACCGCCAGGAAGGTCTGTGCGACCGCAGGAGCCTGCAAACAGGGTGTCTCCGCTAAATAAGGCATCCTCACAGCAGTAACAAACAGAACCGCAGGTATGCCCCGGGGTGGCCAGCACTTCAAAGCGCAGACCGCCGGCCTGGATAATCTCCCCTTCTTCGCAAAAACAGACTTCCGTAAAATCGCAGTTGGCCAAAGGATAGAAGAACGCCATGGTGGGATTGGGGCTTTGAGACCAATCCTTTTTGCTCATCCACAGCTTACAGCCGGTGGCGCGCACAATGTCCTCCACCGCACCTACATGGTCAAAGTGCCCGTGGGTCAACAAAATGGCTTCCACAGAAAGTCCCAATTTTCTTACCCTGTCCAGCACCAGTTCCTTTGCATAGCCGGGATCAATGATGGCACAGGAGGTACTTCCCTCACCAAAAAGAAGGTAACAGTTTGTTTGATAATCGCCCAATGGCAAAGTGTGGATATTCAGCATGGTTTACCCTCTTCTGGATGTTTCCATCAGCTGTTCCGTATCCAAAATCAGCGTCACAGGACCGTCATTAACAGACTGAACCTGCATATCGGCACCAAAACGGCCATGCTGAGGCGGATAGCCCAGCTCTTCACAAACGGACAAAAATTTCTCATAAAGGGCGTTGCCCAATTCCGGATCTGCCGCCTCGACAAAGCTGGGACGGCGACCCTTGCGGCAGTTGCCGTAGAGCGTAAATTGGCTGACGACCAAAACCTCTCCGTTCACGGCCTCCAGTCCCAAATTCATTTTGCAGTTTTCGTCTTCAAAAATCCGCAAGCCCAGGGCTTTTTCCGCCAAATAACGGCATTCCCTTTCGGTGTCATTGGGTCCGATCCCCAAAAGGATCAAAAAGCCTTTGCCGATCTTTCCAACCACCTGACCGTCAATGGTGACAGAGGCGGAGCCTACTCTTGTTAATACTGCGCGCATTATGCGACCTCCTAAAATACGCTGTCATTCCGAGCCAGTGCACACACTGGCATGGGAATCCCTCCAACTTTCAGATTTCGGTTCACTATTGAGGGGATTGCCGCACCGGTGCCATCTGTCATCGGTTCGCAATGACAGGTCTTTGTGCATCTCAATTCTGTCCTCTGCGGGAGCTGATGACATCGGGGATGGCCAACAGCTTATTACGGATGGATTCCAGCTCCGCCACGTCCTTTACCTCAAATCGCACCGTGAACACACTCTTGCCATCCGGCAGATCCTTGCCGTTAAGCTCCTTGGTGCGAATGCGGTTGCTGGTCATGATGGTAGCCACATCCAACAGCAGACCGTCCCGGGTAAGACACTCCAATTCCAAGGTGGTATCAAAGGGCTGGGATTCCTGATTCGCCCAACGAACCTTCACCCAACGCGCCTCTTGAATCGGCTCATGCCTCTGCTGGGTATTGGGGCAGTCGTTGCGGTGAACGGACACACCGAAGCCCTTGGTGATAAAACCAATGATGTCGTCTCCCGGAACGGGAGTACAGCATTTTGCAAACTTGATCATACACGAGTCAATATCCTCCACGATCACGCCGTTGACGGCATGACGGGACTTTGCCGGCTCAGTATCTCCCACATTCCGCAAAACAGAGGGCTGCACGGTCTTTTCACTCTGCTGGGATTTCATGGCGCGGTTGATATCATCCCGAATACGTCCCACGGCCTTCACGGCAGTCAATCCGCCGTAGCCGATGGCGGCGTACATATCCTCCCAGGTGTCAAAGGCCAGTTTTTTCAACAGCTGCGGTCCGAGCTCCGGATCAATGGTCAGATTCAGCGGCAGTCCGATACGGCGCATCTCCGCTTCAAAGGAGGATCGGCCGTGAAGCACATTCTCCTCCCGCCTTTCCTTTTTGAACCACTGCTTGATTTTGGTACGGGCTTGGTTGCTCTTACAGATATTCAGCCAGTCCCGACTGGGACCCTTGGCATTTTTAGAAGTAAGGATCTCCAGAATGTCACCGTTTTTCAAGGTGGTATCAATGGTGGTGATTCGGTTGTTAACCTTGGCTCCGATCATGGCGTTGCCAACACCGGAGTGAATGGCGTATGCGAAATCGATGGGCGTAGAGCCGGCCGGCAGGGATACAATCCGTCCCTTGGGAGTAAAGACGAACACCTCATCGTCGAACATGTCGATCTTCAGCGATTGTACGTAGTCCTCCGCATCCGTATCCTGTTGGCTCTCCAACAGACGGCGAACCCATTCAAAGTCCTTTTCGTTTCCGTTTCCGGTGCCCTGCTTGTATTTCCAGTGGGCGGCAACGCCGTATTCGGCAATTTCGTGCATCTCCCAGGTGCGGATCTGTACCTCAAAGGGGATGCCCTGAGAGCCGATGACGGTGGTATGCAGGGATTGATACATATTGGGCTTGGGCGTGGAAATATAGTCCTTAAACCGCCCCGGAACCAGATTAAACAGGTCATGGATGTGCCCAAGCACGTTGTAGCAGTCGGGAATGGTGTCCACGATCACCCGAAAGGCATACACATCGTACAATTCGTCCATGGTTTTGCCCTGAGCCTGGGTTTTCCGGTAAATGGAATACACGTGCTTGATGCGCCCGTAGGTGGTATTATGGATGCCCATGGAAACCAACCGCTGGGTCACTTTTTCCTGAATCGCACGCATGAAGGCCTCATCCTGCTCCTTATGGGCACTCAGATAGGACATGATGCCGTTATATTCCTCCGGCTCCAAATACCGCAGAGAGATATCCTCCAGCTCCCATTTGATCTTTTGCATACCCAAACGGTGAGCCAGCGGTGCGTAAACGTCCATGGTCTCCCGGCATTTTGATACCTGCTTTTCCGGAGTTTGGTACTGCATGGTGCGCATATTGTGAAGCCGGTCAGCGATCTTAATCAGCACCACGCGGATGTCCTTGCTCATGGCCATGAACATTTTGCGCAGATTCTCCATCTGTGCCTGCTCTGTACTGGAGAAATTGGCACGGGTCAGCTTGGTGACTCCCTCCACCAATTCCGCCACCGTCTGTCCAAAGATCTTTTCGATCTCCTCATGGGATGCATCGGTGTCCTCAATGCAATCGTGAAGCAATGCGCCCAAAACCGCATCCACATCCAGACCCATTTCGGTAACGATCTTTGCCACTGCCAGGGGATGGATAATGTAAGGAGATCCGTCTTTTCGTTTTTGTGTTATGTGCTTGTTGCGGGCATATTCCACAGCCCGATCGATCAGGGCCATATCAGTGCCGGGCAGACACTTGGTAATGGTGTCCCGCATTTGTTCGTAATGGAATTCAAAAGCTTCCATGTTTCTCAGCTCTCTTTCGCCTGCAGAAGTGTCTGCATGGTTTGACTCCGGCTCAGGTCTGCCTTTTCCCCGCCCGGGGTCAGTTCAACGGTGATATTTTTGTGCTGGCGTGTATAATTCAGCAAGCCCACGTCCCGGAAAATATCCAAACAGGTAAACAATTGCCCCAAGCTAAGGGCATGATTGGACCAACGGACAATCTTACGGCAAAGACAGACGGGGTCTTCCTGAACCGTGCGCTCCAAGCCGGCCAAATACCGCCATACTGCACTCAGGGCAGTTCGCCCCGGCAGCAAAGCCGCAGCCTCTGCCGCGGTGATACTGCCACTGCGGATGTGGGGATACCCACACAATTCCGGACAGCAAGGAAGATTACAGCTGGGGCGAATATCCAGCACATTCATTTGGGGAGTACGTTCTCCCCGGAACTCATTAATTTGGGGATGGAATGCCACATCCACCAGATCCCCCGGCTCAATGGAAGCACTTTCCGGAGTGGCAGAAAAATAGATGGCATTAATGCCGTAATGACCGGAACGCAAACGCAGACGCATATGCCGGCCGGAACCCACCATGCTGATACGTTCCACTGTCATTTTTTCCATCATCAGAACCGGTTTGGGACAGCCGTTTCCGCAAGGCTCCAGGGCATCCAGTGCGGCAATGCCCTTGACGGTCAGCAATTCCGGTGTGACGGCGCAATCGATATCCAGCACAGTACGGGGACCGGTATCGGTATAATACTCCGCAGCCCGGACACAAACCGCCTGCCGGAAAGCGGGAATTTTATCCCGGGAAATGGTAAATCCGGCCGCTAATTCGTGGCCGCCATAGCTTTCCAGTAAATCAGACAGTGCTGTCAGCGATGCAAACAGATTGAAGCCGCCGAAGCTGCGGGAGCTGGCTTTGCCATGCTCACCGTCCAGGCAGATCAAAAATGTGGGGCAACAGTATTCCTCTGCCATGCGGCTGGCCACAATACCCACAACGCCCTGATGCCAAGACTCATCTGCCAATACGATTGCCTCCGGCATTTGCCCCGCAGGAAGCATGGATACAGCTTCCTCATAAATCCGGGATTCCACTTGCTGACGCTCCCGGTTCAGGTTGCAAAGGGCCTGTGCCAAATAAGTAGCCCGTTCCTCATCCTCTGTCAAAAACAGCTCCACCGCCCAGTCAATCTGCCCCATCCGTCCGGCGGCATTGATTCTGGGTGCAAGCATATAGCCGATGGTGGTAGCAGTAACGGTGTCTGCTGTGCAGCCACACTCCTTCATCAACGCGGCAAGACCGGGTCTGCGGGTGCAACGGATGGATTTTAATCCCCAGGAAACGAAAACCCGGTTTTCTCCTATCAGGGGCATGACATCCGCCACAGTACCCAGACATACCATATCCGCGTATTCTTCCAGCACCGCTTCCTGATTGCCGCTGAGGGCGGCAGCCAGCTTAAAGGCTACTCCCACGCCGGACAGCGTTTTATGGGGATAACCACCGTCCGGACGGTGCGGGTCTACCACGGCAATCGCATCCGGAAGCTGCTCCTTACATTCATGGTGGTCGGTAATGACCAGGTCAATACCCAGTTCCTGACACAGCTTTGCCTCTTCCACAGCTGTAATGCCGCAGTCCACGGTAACGATCAGCCTGACCCCTTCTTCATGAAGCTGATGAATGGCAATGGGATTCAGACCATAGCCCTCCTCCAGGCGACCGGGGATATAACTGATGCAATCCGCACCCTGCCGGCGCAAAAAGTCTGTCAGCAGACAGGTGGAGGTTATACCGTCCACATCATAATCTCCGAAAATTGCGATTTTTTCCCCTTTTGCCATGGCAAGTCCCACCCGGGCTGCGGCCAGGTCCATATCCGTCATCAAAAAGGGGTCCGGCAGAGGCGTGTCACAGGAAAGCTGCTGTTTCGCCGCCGGGGCATCCGCAACACCGCGGGCAGATAAAATCATCGCGGTCAAAGGCGCATACCCTGCGCCAACCAATTCATTCACTGTCTGCATCTGCGGATTCGACACATTCCAAATTCCATACTTCAAGGCAATACACATCCATTTTATCTTTTTTCTAAGTATTATATCAAAAATGTGGTGTTTGCACAATAGGTACTTTGGATTTTTCTGGGGAACATGCGGAAAACTAAGACAAGTTTTTTTGCTGCTTAAGGATCTGCGTTACAACAACAGCCAGAGCAGGCGCCAAAAGCATGCCCAACAGACCGCCTATGCGGTATCCGGCATAAATTGCCAACAGACTGATCAGCGGATCCAGTCCCAGCTGTTTTCCTACAAACCGGGGCTCCAAAACCGAACGCACAAGGCTTATAATGCCATAGATTCCCAACATGCCGAAAGCTTGAACGCTGTTTCCCTGCAGAAAGCAAACCAAGCTCCATGGAATCAGCACGGTTCCGGTACCGAGAACCGGCAGAATATCCACCAGACACACCGCTGCAGCCCACAAAAGGGGATGCTCTATGCGCAAAAGAAAAAAGCCTGCAAAGAGGATGCCGAAGGTTATCCCCACCAGCTTCGCCTGCGCTGTCAGCCAGCCAAAGAAAGATTTTTTGAGCGTAGCCAGACAGGGCGCATAACGCTCATGCCAGGCTTTCGGCAGATGGTCCCGCAGCCATTGACGAATCTTGGGTAATCGGGCAGAAATCATAAAGGTTGCCAGCACCCAGGTTCCCACACTCAAGGCGCTGTCCGGCAGACCCTTCAAAATACCGGAAGCCAGGGAAAGCAGCTTTGAGGATACCTGATCCAGAAGTGCACTGCTGTTGGAAAACATCCCTTCCACTCCGTTGACCAAAATCGGCCGGACTGTTTTGGGAGCTTTTTCTGCCAGTCCCACCAACCAGTATTCCAAGGAATCCAGACCGGATAGGGTCGTCTCCTCCAAATCCGGCAAAACGGATGCCAGAGAACCCAATTCCCGCACCAAAAAGGCGCATAGCGCCATGACTATCAAAACAGCCAAAAGTAATGCAAGCGTAACACCAACTGCGGCGGCACCCCCCCTGGGCAGATGCAAAAACCGCTGCAGACCGGACACCAGAGGTTCCGCAGCAAGCACCAGCAATACGGCCAGCAAAAACGGCAGAGAGATGGGCAGCAAATAGCGCAATACCAACCAAAGTCCCAACAGGACAGCAAGAAGGATGGGAAGTTTTCGGTGCACAAAAGAAGTCATGTGTATTCCTTTCTTGGACAAAAGTCCACAACTGGGGGTTGCTTTTTTTATAATATGTGATACAATATGGTTGTTCTGGCGTAAAAATATGTCAAATGTGACGAGGTTCATAAAGGAGGCGTTGAAATGGCCAAGCAGCCCAAATACTATATTATTGAAGCATCGGCATTACCGGAGGTTTTCCTGAAGGTGGCGGAAGCAAAAAGATTGCTGTCCACCGGAGAGGTGTCCACTGTTAATGATGCCACAAAGCGCACGGATATCAGCCGCAGTGCCTTCTATAAGTATCGGGATGCAATCCTTCCGTTTCAAAATATGATGAAGGGCAGAATTATTACATTTCAGCTGATGCTCCATGATGAGCCCGGCGTGCTGTCCAATTTGCTGTTGGTATATGCCAGACGGCAGGCCAATGTGCTGACTATCAACTCCATCATTCCCACCAACGGCTATGCATTGGTAACCATTTCCGCAGAGCTTACAGACGTGGAGGTTTCCCTGGAGGAGCTTCTCACCGAATTGGGTTCCACCAACGGTGTCATCAAGGCAGAAATTCTGGCCGGCTGATAACAGAAAATTTCTCAAGGTCTGCTGCCTTCGCAGCAGACCTTTTTTATCTCCCGGTTGCACCAAAATTCGCGGTCATGCGTAGAATGGCTTGGAGGTGAGCAAAATGCTGATTGTACAGAAATTTGGCGGCAGCTCTCTGGCAGATGCGGCCCGTATCCGTCGGGCGGCACAAAGAGCCGTTCATGCGGCAGAAATGGGCAATCAGGTTATCGTTGTGGTGTCAGCTCAGGGAGATACCACGGATCGGCTGGTATCCGCTGCAGCGGCCATTACAAAGGACGCCTCTGCGCGGGAAATGGACAGTTATTTGGCTTCCGGTGAGCAAATGTCCGCCTGTTTGATGGCAATGGCTATTGGGAATCTGGGTCGGACTGCGATTAGCTTAACGGGTTGGCAGGCCGGAATTCTGACGGATGATTGCCATTCGGACGCCCGAATCCAGGCGCTGGTCAACAACCGGATCCTGCAAGAGCTTGCCTGCGGAAAAATCGTGGTGGTTATGGGCTTCCAGGGAGTAAGCGCCGCAGGGGATATTACCACTTTGGGCCGCGGTGGCTCCGATACCACAGCAGTAGCTCTGGCGGCCTTCCTGAATGCAGATAAATGCCAAATTTACACCGATGTAGACGGGATCTACGACCGTGACCCGCGGATCTTCCCGGATGCTGTCCGCTATGATGCTATCAGCTATGAGGATATGCTGACCCTTGCCAGACAAGGAGCCCAGGTCCTACACGTCCGTGCAGTAGAAATGGCGCAAAAGTATCAGGTGACCCTGCAGGTGCTGTCGTCCTTTCGTCCGGGACCGGGTACAACCGTTACGGCTTTACCATAAATTTATCCGGTTTTGCCCGAAATAAAACAGGACTTTTTGAATATTTGCCCTTGACAAAGGAAAAAAACTGTGCTAGAATGCTCAGGTAATCAAGAAGGCTGAACATCCGCCTCACCGCAAGCGAACGCGAAACGGTTGATATTCCACTTCCCTTGTGGGGATATTTGTGTGAATGCGCGGATGCTTTGGCATCCGCTTTTTTCTATTTATGGAGGTGCTTACCATCGCAAAGTTAGATCATCAGCTCAATGAGGAAATCCGGGATAAAGAGCTTCGCGTCATCGGTGAAGACGGCGCTCAGCTGGGTATTATGTCCGCTGACGAAGCCAACGCCTTGGCAGAGGAGCAAGGTTTGGATCTGGTGAAGATCTCTCCCAACGCCGTTCCGCCGGTCTGCAAGATCATGGACTATTCCAAGTTCTGCTTTGACCAGAAGAAGCGTGAGAAGGAAGCCAAAAAGAACCAGAAGGTTGTGGAAGTCAAGGAAATCCGCATGAGCCCCAGTATTGACACCAATGACTTGAACACGAAGATCAAGGCTGCACAGAAATTCCTGGCAGACGGCAACCGTGTAAAGGTCAGCGTCCGTTTCCGCGGCCGTGAGATGGCACATACCAATCTGGGCGAAAAGCTGCTGATGAATTTTGCAGACAGCTGCACCGAAGTAGCTACCATGGAAAAGAATCCCAAGCTGGAAGGTCGCTTTATGGCGATGTTCCTCACCCCCAAAAACAGTAAATAAGCTGCAAGGCTAAAATAACCAAAGATACGGAAGGAGAACCTACTATGCCCAAGCTGAAAACCCATAGCGGTGCAAAAAAAAGATTCAACCTGACCAAGACCGGTAAGGTTAAGAGAGCTCATGCTTACAAGAGCCACATCCTCACTAAGAAGACCACCAAGCGGACCCGTCATCTTCGCTCCACTGCTTACGCAGACGTAACCAACGTGGAAGCAATCAAGAAGATGATTCCCTACAAGTAAGAATAGGAGGATAGACAAATGGCAAGAGTTAAAGGCGCAATGATGACGCGCAAAAGAAGAAATGCTACCCTGAAGCTGGCTAAGGGCTACTGGGGTTCCAAATCCAAGCACTTTAAGATGGCCAAGCAGGCTGTCATGAAGTCCGGTAACTACGCTTTTGAAGGTCGTAAGCAGAAGAAGCGTGCATACCGCACCATGTGGATCGCCCGTTTGAGCGCTGCTGTCGCTCCCTACGGTCTGAACTACTCCACCTTCATGAACGGCATCCACAAGGCCGGCATCGAGTTGAACCGCAAGAGCCTGTCCGAGATGGCAATTCATGACACTGCTGCTTTTGCAGCAATCGTTGAGAAGGCTAAGGCTGCTCTGAACTAATCAATAAAAAGCCTGTTGCGGTTGCAACAGGCTTTTTTGCAATGCTGTGGAGGTGAGACAATGCATCTGACATATCTTGCAAAGCGTGCAGGGCGGTTGTCCTCCTTTCTTCGGGAGGAAATGGCCCTTTCCTCGGGGCTCATGAACCGGCTGAAATGGCAGGAAAAAATCCTGGTCAACGGCAAGCCGGAGCATACGGATTTTGCGGTAAAACCGGGAGATACCATCACGGTTTTGCTGGATGCTCCCCAAGTGGAATATCCCGCAGAGGACGGTCCGCTGACGGTGCTCTATGAGGACTGTCACATTTTGGCTGTGGACAAGCCCGCCGGTATGCTGATTCATCCTTCCCGTTCCAAAAACAGCGGGACGCTGGCAAATTTTGTTGCCGGCTATTACAGGAAAAGCGGTCAAAACTGTGCATTTCATCCCCTGACACGTCTGGACAGGGACACCTTCGGTGTGGTGCTTTTGGCAAAAAATGCCCATATCAGTCATCTGCTGCAGGCAGGCGGCATACAAAAGACCTACCACGCCATCACCCACGGATGGATTTCGGAAAACGAGGGCACCATCCATGCGCCCATCGCCCGCAAAGCCCTGCCCAGCTTATTGCGGGAAGTGCGCGACGACGGAAAACCATCCGTTACCGAGTATCGGGTTTTGGAAAGAAAACAAGAGTTATGTAAACTGGAGCTCCGTCCCATCACCGGTAGAACGCACCAACTGCGCCTCCATTGTGTCCACCTGGGGCATCCCATACTGGGCGATCCGCAATACGGAAATGCCGCTTCCGCGGCCATTTCTGCCGGTTTGGGGATTTCCTCCCAACTGCTCTGCGCTAAAAAACTGGCGTTTCTTCACCCCGTTACCCAACAGCCTGTGGAGATCGTCTCCCGGCTGGACGTTTCCGTATGGGATTGATTTGCAGACCGGTTTTTGTATATCGTGGTGAACCAGACATCATCGCTCTCCGTAGGGAACGGCCTGTGTGCCGTTCCTTTTTTTGCGGAATGACACGCAGGTCATTCCCTACGATGGCATTATGGCACGAATTCCGGCGGGAGTAAATAGTTTCGGTATGATTGCCACAGGCAATCATGGTGATTAAGGATTCGCTGCGCGGAGCACCACCCCCGCCCTACGAAACCAATGTAGGGGGCGGCGCCACGACGCCCCCTTGGCTCTCCCCTTTCTGTCATTCCGAGACCAGTTCTCAAACTGGTCGTGGGAATCCGTTCTCCTGCGGCTCTTCAGAGCCGCGCAGCATCAAAGATGCTGCAAAGATGCGGATTGCCACGTCGGGCATTCGCCCTCCTCGCAATGACATGGGTTGACCGTTCGCAATGACATCTACATTCACCATCCCGGGAGAAGGCTTCTTTATGCAAAAAAGGAACGAATTTCCTCTTCGGTTGCCTGAACTGACCCCTGCTGGAAATGCGGCTTGCCGCCGCCCCGTCCATGGAGCTGCCCAGTCAGCCTGCGGTTCAGCTCCCGCAAATCTCCGTCCCGTTGGGCAAGACAGTAGGCAAAGCTGCCTTCCCCGCCGGAAAAAACAGCCACCCGACCGCCGCACACCGATGCAATCTTATCTGCCAAATACCTTAGTGCATTTCCGTCCAGCTCCGGCTCAAAATGAAGCACGTCTCCGAAGTTTACATAACTTTCTGCAACAGTATCCAGAATCCGGTTTTGCAGTCCGGTTGCGCGGCTCTTTTCTGCCGCCAATGCTTCGTTCATTTTCAGCGCGGCCGCGCCGGTGGCGTTCATAGGTGCAGAAAAGGCTTGCGAAACCCGGCGGTTTTCCTCGAAAATCGTCACCATGTGCCGGTAGGCTCGCTGACCGCAGACCATTTCCAGCCGAATCCCCCCGCGCAGGGAAACGCAGGACAAAATTTTGATCATCCCCACCTCGCCCGTGTGCTTTACGTGGACACCGCAGCAGGCACAGCTGTCATAGCTCGGAACCTGTACGATTCGCACCGGCCAGGGCAGTTCCCGCTTTGTGCGGTAAGTGACCTTTTTCAGCTCCTCCGGTGTGGGAATCCAGCATTTCAAGGGAATATCCGCCCATACAGCCTCGTTCGCTTTTTGCTCGATTTCCGCCAGATCTTCAGGAGAGATCGGACCGTCAAAGTCCACCTCCATCACATCGGCACCCACATGGAAGCCGGTATTCATGTAGCCGAATTTTGCGTGGAGCAGACCGGAAATGATGTGCTCTCCGGTATGCTGCTGCATCAAGTCAAACCGTCGCTGCCAGTCGATTTCACCGCAAACTGTTTCTCCCACCGACAAGGGGGCATCACAAAAATGGATGATTTCCCCATCTCTTTCCTGCACGTCCAGAACATGGACGCCTCCCAAAATGCCTAAATCCGGTGCCTCTCCCCCGCCCTCGGGATAAAAAGCCGTGGCATCCAGGATGATCTCATATCCTTTTTCCGTCTCTGCACAGCTTACCACAGAGGCAGAAAATTTCCGCAGATGGGAATCTTCATAAAATAATTTCCGTGTTTCCATCGCTTACTCCATAAAAAACAGCAGAGAAAACCAGGTGATCACATTTTCTCCATACTGAAATTCCAAACCCAGCTCTTCCAACAAAGGTAAGATATTAATCCCATGGCTCTCCACACAGGGATGCATGATTTCCGGTTTTCGGCAGGGCTGCCCGTCCAAATAAGCACAGCGCTCACAAATCGCACAGGCCTCCGTGGACAACGTGTACGGCTCCACACCCTGCTCCCGCAGCAGCTTTTCCACCTGAACCGTAACGGTTTCATGGGCAGGACGGGTAGCGAGGGCTTCCCCAATATTTGCAATATCCGTCACCTCAGTAATGGTGGATATCATCAAACAGCGGTTGTAGCCGCGGCATTTTTGTGTGCAGTCATCTACAGAGCCAACTGCCGGAGGACAGGCCCAGGTCTTGCCGTACATGGGACATTCGTTCTCGCAAATCCAGCGAATCCGACCGGAAAACTCCAATTTTTGGGGATCGATAAAATCATAATAATACAGGGGCAGCTCCTGCAGCCTCTCAAAAAGCAAATTCCTGTCTATCATGCCAATTCCTCCAAGATCCGCTGACAGCCCTCCAGAATATCCTCATAGGTTTGGTCAAAATTGCCGCAATACCACGGGTCTGCCACATCCCGTTCCAGAAAGGGTCTGAATTTTTCCGCTTTTGCACCAAACATTGTGCGCAGATAACGGGCATTGGCCCGGTCCATGTAATAGAGATAATCGAAATGTACCAAATCTCCTGCAGTTACCTGACGGGCTCTGTGACCGTCGCAGGAAATGCCGTGCTTTGCCAATTCCCGACGGGCAGGCGGATAGACGGGATTTCCCAGTTCCTCCCGACTGACCGCTGCGGAGGCAATTTCAAAATCCTCAGCCCTTCCGGCCTTGGACACCAAATCCTTCAGAACAAACTCCGCCATGGGACTGCGGCAAATGCTGCCATGGCATACGAATAGTATTTTTATCATAAAATGTCCTCGCTTTCGTTGTGGGTATTATAGCACATCTGCCAACCGATTTCAACTTGTAGGGGACGGCGCCTCGACGTCCCGTAATACCAGCTTCCCTGTTCGCACAACGGGCTGTCGTGGACACCAGCCCCTACATTCCGACAAACCGATATTAAATAAAAACCCGCCAACGTCATAGCTGTATTTTCAGCAATGGACGGGTATTGGAATTTTAGATAGATGTAGAAATGCTTGATTTCTGTGTGTTATCGGTATATAATTCAATTAGGTCAACAGTTTGACAAATAAAAATTGAAAGGGGTCCTATTGATGAAAAAGATACTTTGCTTTACCTTGGTCCTGTTGGTCTTAATTGGCTGTTTGACCGCCTGCAATTTTACACAAAACATGTCAGGTGCGATAGCAGGTGAGGCAGAAGCTACCCCGAAAGTAGAGGAAATGATGGCAGCACTGGCTGATGATAACACAGCCGATGCCAAAGCTTTGTTACATCCTCAGGTTGCAGAATCATCCGATAATGCTATCGCCCAAATGAGTGCCTACCTGGCAGGTAGAAAAGCAAGTGCCATTGAATTGAAAAGCATCACCGTCAATACCTCCACTGGCACAGCGGGCAAAACCAGACAGGAGCGAGTAGCCTACCAAGTTGCGCTGACTGATGGTGCTGTAATTTTCTTAAATGTGGTTTACCTTTCCGACAATCAAGGTACTGGCTTTGCTTCCTTCCAAGTCGTTTTGGGTGTAGTTTAGAAGCATTACATATTGAGATGATAAAACAGCCGCTGACCAAATGGTCAGCGGCTGTATGATTTATTTTGCTTTTTCCAGTTTTGCTTCTTTTCTCTCTTCCTTGGTGCGGCAGAATTTTTCCAGCTGGGGTACCAGCATCAGGCAAATCAGTGCAGCGGTAAAGCCGCCGTTATACAGGCAGAAGCCGCCGTGCAGGTCCGGTACTGCCGTGACCAGCAGGTAGTGCAAAGAGCCTGCCAAAATGCCATGGAAGAAGCCGTATTTACCGGCAATGGGAGAAAGACCGTTGGCGTAGCAAAGGCCAATCAAAATGCTTTGGCTTCCGATGGTCAGTGCGTATTTCTCTCCGCCCAGCAGTGTGAAGATCCAACCAAACAGGAAGGATGCCGCCACATAGCCGACCATAATGGGCAAGACATTTCGGGGATGACTTCCGGAATTACAGGTTGCCAGCATGCACATCACGATACCGAAGGTCATGCCCGTCCACACGTTCCGTCCGTCGATCCAGCCCGCCAGGTTGAAGTAGCCAATGATCATCAGACCGAACACGCCCACATTCATAAGGAAGGGAGCGTAGCCATATTTGGAAGTGAAGCACACGCCGTGACCGGAATCCTTCAAAAGATTCCAATAATCCTTCGGCTTGCAACCCATCAGCAGAGCAAACACGATGCACAGACCGAAGATCACAAAACAGAAAATATTGGTATTCTCCCAGGAAACCACATCCAGGGCACCCATAGCGGACAGGCTTCCCAAATCACCGATTTTCCAGCCCAGCATCACGTTATAAAGAACCACGCGCAGGAAAAATGCTGTCATGCCAATGGGCAGTGCGGCAGAATAGTGGTCATAGCCCTTGTGGACATTGGGCGCATGGGCAAGACCTGCCGGAAGGAAGAATCCAATGATCAGACCCACCAACACAGCCAGTCCCAGACCCAGCCAGTTGAAGCCCAGATATTCCACACCGGGATAACGGAGCAGCAGGTCGGAAATCAAAGGCGCAATACCGGTTGAAAACAGCATGGCATTGGACATCGCGCCCAGCTTTTCTTTTTTCACCAGGGCATAAAGCATAACACCCAAAACGGTGGGGATCATATTCACCAGATTCATACCCCAGGAAGCAAAGCCGATGGTAAGAAGCACACCCAGCGTGGTTACGTTATTGGGCTTGGCACCGGGCAGACTGCACAGCGCTGTGCAGAAAAATCCCACCAGACCCATGTTTAGAAAGGTGGCCGCGTAGCCTCCCATGGCAAAATAGTTGGTGGAAATCTTACAGGGCTGGGTCATAATCTCCCACAGACCCTCCAGCATCGCGCTGCGGTCGGGCATAAAAAATGCACCGATCACAAAGCTCAGGGACACAAAGGTAAAAAACAGTCTCAGAAAACTGCTTTCAGATAAGCTGTTTAACTTTTTCATCTTTCGTACCTCTTCTTTCGGATTAAAAGGGCAATCCGATGTTTCTTATCGGATTGCCCAGACGGTTCGGTTAGATTTTTTCAGCCGCCTCTACCACATGCTTCATCAGCACAGAGGTAGTCACAGAGCCGACACCGCCGGGAACGGGCGTGATGGCTTCTACGACAGGCTCTACTTCGTCAAACTTGGCGTCACCGGCGATACCGCCCAGACCGCCCTTGGCGTTGGGCTTATTGGCATCCCAGTTGATGGATACGTCGATGACGATCTGACCGGGACGGACGAAATCAGCAGTCAGGCTGTTCAGTACGCCGGCAGCGGATACGATAATATCTGCATTCTTACAGATTTCCGCAGTATTCACAGTGCGGGTATGGCAGGTGGTAACGGTGGCATTTTTGCCCATGAGCATCATGCCGGCAGGCTTGCCAACTACCAGGCTGCGACCGATAACCACAGCATTCTTACCCTTGCAGTCGATGCCGTAGAAATCCAGGATCTCCATACATGCCGCAGGTGTACAGGGCGCATAGCCCAAATCGGACAGACCCTCAAAAACGCCTGCATTGCTCATGTGGGTCATGCAGTCCACGTCCTTTTTAGGATCCAGACGATTACAGATCTCATTCTGATCATTCTTCAGGTGCTTGGGCAGAGGGCGGAACATCAAAACACCGTGGATGCTCTCATCCGCGTTCACCTGATCAATGGCAGCCAAAACATCCTCCTTGGAGGCATCTGCAGGCAGAATATAATTCTTCACATCAACGCCAACCAGCTCCGCACGCTTGGTTGCGCCCTTTTCATAGGACAGATCGGAGGGGTCCTCACCCACACGGATAATGCCCAAGGTGGGAGCAATTCCCTTTGCGCGCAATGCGGCAGTACGCTCCTGAAGCTTTGCATTCAGTGCATCTGTGACTTCCTTGCCCAGTAATAACTTAGCCATATGTATTTTCTCCTATTATAATATCTTGAATGTTGTAGGGGCTGGCGTCCTCCACGGCCCGCAAAGACCCCTTGTGCAATTTGACTTACTGACCGAAGCCTGCCTTTACGGTGGTGAAGATCTCGTCAGCCATGGCGCAATACTTGGTCAGCATGGCGTTTGCCTTGGCATTCATCTCTTCTGCCACTTCCCGATTCTTCAGGGACTTGGTGTTGATAAACACGTTCAAAGAAGCAGCCTGCAGAGCAGCCTTACAGCAAACCGCACCGCAGCCGGCATCGGAAACAGCCAGACGGCTGCCCTTGGCGGCAAATACGGCGATGTATTCGATTGCCTCGCAGCACAGCTCCATGATATGCATGGGAACTGCGCAGGCTGTAACGGTTGCGGCCTCCAGTACCTCATCCCGGGTGGGGTCATCCTTGGGGATGCCGTAAGCCTTGGCCAAAGGCACAAAGCCCTCATCGTCCGCCTCAACCTGATTCAGCAGTTCGGTCTGCAGAGCGTCACACTTTGCCTTCAAAGCAATGATCTCTTCCTCAACCTCGGCATATTTCTTTTTGCCCACCGTCAGGGAGCCCACCATATTGCCCAAAGCCGTACCAATCGCGCCTACCAATGCGGCAGCACCGCCGCCACCGGGTGCGGGCTCGTTAGATGCCAGAACCTCTACGAATTTCCGGCAGGATTGCAATGTCATGTCCATAATATCTCTCCTTATTTCAGTAGTTCCGTACTGATTGAGAGTTTATCATCTTTCCCTGTAAAAGTCAATATGTATTCACAGGTTCCCCCGCCCGTGTCGCTACTTTTTTCTTGACTTTTTGGGAATATCCGCTATAATTAAGTGGTGTTACAGGAGGTGGTAAGCTATGCAGGCGACGGAACTGGCGGACCGGTTGGAAGCCTGTCCGGTGATTGCGGCCATTCGGGATAGCAAATGGCAGGCGGCACTTGCCTCTCCGGCAGAGGTTCTGTTCTACTTGGAGCCCCATCTGCAAACCATCTCCCAGCGTGTTTTGCAGGCACATGAAGCCGGCAAGGCGATGTTTGTGCATCTGGATCTGGCAGAGGGTATCGGTAAGGATCGGGAAGGTGTGGAATACCTGGCAAATTGCGGTGTAGACGGGATCATCAGCACCCGTGCACAGATCATCCGCTTCGCAAAGGACTGCGGCTTGCTGACCGTCCAGCGGTTTTTCGCGTTGGACTCCCAGGGTCTGGACAGCGTGCAGGAAATGATGAAATCCACCCACCCCCATTTCATGGAGATCATGCCCGGGGTGATTCCCAAGGTGATTCAGCAGTTTGCTTCCGGAAATATTCCGGTGATCGCCGGCGGTTTGATCGAAACCAAGCAGGAAATCACCGCGGCTCTGGGCAGTAATGCCATCGCAGTTTCCACCGGCTGTGAGCAGCTTTGGTATTTATAATTACATACTTCCGTAGAGATGAAGAGAAACGGATAAAACGGGCGCCTGAAGGACGCTCTGTTTTCCGTTTCTCTTTTTTTGTCTGAAAATATAATATTCTGTAAGGAGAAGATTATGGTTTACGATATTTTAATCATTGGCGGGGGCGTCATCGGCGCAATGATCGCCCGGGAATTATCCCGTTATCAGCTGTCCGTTTGCCTGTTGGAAAAGGAAAACGATGTTGCCTGCGGAGCATCCAAGGCAAATTCCGGCATTGTCCACGGTGGCTTCGACCCGGAACCGGGCACTCTGAAAGCCAAGCTGAACACGCTGGGCGTACCGCTTTTGTACCGGGCCGCTGAACAACTGCAGGTTCCCTGTATCCAGAACGGTTCTCTGGTCTGTGCCTTTGGGACGGAAGAAGAACCGGAATTGGAAAAGCTGTACTTGCGCGGCATAGCAAATGGCATCCGTGGCATGAAAATCCTTTCCGGTGATGAGGCCCGTTTACTGGAGCCCAACCTCTCCCCTGCCGTTACCAAGGCGCTGCATATTCCTTCCGCCGGCATCGTATCTCCCTATGATCTGACCATTGCCGCAATGGGAAATGCCATGGATAACGGGGTTGAACTGCTGCGGAACTTTCAGGTCACCTCTATCGAAAAAACGACTGTCTACCATGTTCACAGCTCCCTTGGTCAAACCGTACAGGGCAAGGGAATCATCAACTGTGCCGGCGGATATGCGGACAAAATCGCAGCCATGTTCGGCGATGACCACTTCTCCATCATTCCACGCTCCGGTGAATATCTTCTGTTGGACAAGGCTGAAGGTAATCAGGTGCGCCATACCGTATTTCAAATCCCTTCCAAAGAGGGAAAAGGCATTTTGGTAACCCCTACGGTTCACGAAAATCTTCTGGTTGGTCCAACGGCTACAGCAGTTGCAAGCCCGGACGCCAATCAGACCACACCTGACGGTTTGGCACAGGTACAACGTCTGGCGGCAAAAAGTGTGCCCACTGTCAATTTCCGGCAGGTCATCACCTCCTTTGCCGGCGTACGCGCCTCGGAAGCAAAGGGAGATTTTATAATTGAGCCATCCAAAAAGGCTTCCAATGTCATCCACGTGGCGGCAATCGACTCTCCGGGTCTTACCTGCTGTGTGTCCATTGCCCAATATGTGATGGAGCTGCTTCGTCAGCTGGACTTCTCCCTTATTGAAAAAGAAAACTGGGATCCTTATCGGGAAAATATCCGCGCTTTTTCCCAGATGTCCGACGAAGAGAAAGATGCCTATATTCAGAAGCATCCGGCCTACGGTAAGATCGTATGCCGCTGTGAACTGATCAGCGAAGGTGAGATCCGTGCGGCCATCCGTCAAAACCCCGGCGCTTTGGATATGGATGGGATTAAGCGCCGCACCCGAAGCGGCATGGGACGCTGTCAGGGCGGCTTCTGCGGCCCTTATGTCATGGGAATCCTCAGTCAGGAGCTGGGCATTCCTCTGGAAGAGGTGACCAAAAACGGCGGCGAAAGCCGTATGGTATTGGAAAGGATCGGTGAGTAAAATGCAGGAACACGCAATCGTTGTCATCGGTGGTGGACCTGCCGGCATGGCCGCGGCAGTTGCCGCCTATGACCGGGGTGTTACCGATGTGGTAATTCTGGACAGAGAGGCCCATCTGGGCGGTATTTTGCAGCAATGCATCCATAACGGATTCGGTCTGCACAAGCTGGGGCAGGAGCTGACCGGACCGGAATATGCATCCGTATATGAAGAAATGGTTGCAAGCCGCGGCATTCAGGTGTATCATGAAACCATGGTCACCGGTTTGACTGCTGAGCGTATCGTCACTGCTCAAAACCGGCAAGGTATTCTGAAAATAAAAGCTCAGGCTGTAATTTTGGCCATGGGCTGTCGGGAACGCAGTCGGGGTGCCTTGAATATTTACGGAAATCGTCCTGCGGGGATTTACAGCGCCGGCACTGCCCAAAAGCTCATCAACTGTCAAGGCTACATGGTGGGCAAACAAGTGGTTATCCTCGGCTCCGGCGACATTGGCCTGATCATGGCGCGGCGTATGAGTCTGGAAGGGGCAAAGGTGGAAGCGGTTTGCGAGCTGATGCCCTATTCCGGCGGTCTGACGCGGAATATCGTTCAGTGTCTGGAGGATTTTGACATTCCGCTGTATCTGCGCACCACTGTAGTGCAAATTCACGGTGACAAACGGGTTCAAGGTGTTACGGTTGCACAGGTGGATGAAAACCGAAACGTAATAGAGACAACAAAGCTCTACATTCCCTGTGATACCCTGCTGCTTTCGGTGGGCTTGATTCCGGAAAATGAACTGACCCGCGGTGCCGGCATTCCCATTGATCCCATCACCGGTGGGGCCATGGTGGATGAGCGCTGTGAGACAGCTGTCCCGGGGATCTTTGCCTGCGGCAATGTTCTGCAGGTTCACGATTTGGTGGACTATGTCTCCGAAGAAGCAGAACGGGCAGGAGCTGCCGCCGCAGAAACGGTTTTATCCCAGAGCGTTTGCCGGGAAGTTTTGGCTACAAAAGCAGGTTTCGGTGTGCGCTATGTACTGCCCCAGCGGATTCATAAAGACGGGGACGTTTCTCTCTTTTTGCGTGTTACACAGCCTTTCGGAAAAGTAAGGCTCACTGTTACCGCAGGAGAAAAGGTTCTGGCCTCCGTCAAGCGCATCAAAGCTGCACCCGGAGAAATGGAAAAAATAACGCTGAAAGCGGATGCTTTGGCTCAGGCGACGGATACTGTCACAGTTTCATTGGAGGAAATAAAGTGAAAAAGGAAATGATCTGCATTATCTGCCCCCATGGCTGTCAAATAGAATTGACACAAGAAGGAAACGCCCTGTCTGTCAAGGGCAACGCCTGTCCCCGGGGCGCAGAATATGCGAAAAGCGAATTATTGGACCCCCGCCGCACCCTGACTGCTACGGTACGGGTCTCCAACCGGAAAGATACCATGGTGTCGGTAAAAACGGAGCATCCCATACCAAAAAGCCAGATGATGAACATAATGAAACGCCTGAGAGACGTTCATGTCAACGCCCCCATCGCCATCGGCGATATTCTGCTTCCCGATGTCTGGGGCACAAAGGTGATTGCAACACAGAGGGTGGATTAGCTATGGAAACGATCGCAAAAAATATCAAACTGTATCTGCTGGATATGGACGGTACCTTGTATTTGGGTGATCGGCTCTATGATTTCACCCGGGAATTGCTGGCAGAAATCCGCCGAACCGGCGGAAAATATCTGTTTATGACCAACAATTCCTCCAAAAGCGTAGCCGACTATATAAGCAAGCTGGAAAAAATGGGCATTTCTGCCACACGGGAGGATTTTATCACCTCCTCTCAGGCCACCGCCTATTATTTGAAGGAGCATCACCGCGGCAAAAAACTCTATGTGTGCGGCACAAAATCGTTAATCGCAGAATTGGAAAGTGAAGGCTTTACCGTTACAACGGATATTGACGAAACCCAATGCGTGGTTATGGGCTTCGACACGGAATTGACCTTCCAAAAGCTGTGGGATGTGTCGAAAATCCTGCTGACCAGGAAGGACATTCCCTATATCGCCACCAACCCCGACCTGGTGTGTCCCACGGAATTTGGCAGTGTGCCGGATTGTGGAAGCGTGTGCATCGGTATTGAAAATGCCACAGGTCGCAAGCCGATCGTCATCGGCAAGCCCAGTGCTCTGATGCCGGAGCTGGCTATGGCCAAGTGGGGCTATTCCAAAGAAGAAACCGCCGTCATCGGTGACCGGATATATACCGATGTAAAATCCGGTCTGAATGCGGGTGTAACCGGAATTTTGGTGCTTTCCGGAGAATCCACCCTGCAAACTCTGGCAGAATCTCCCGTCAAGCCCCATCTGGTACTGAATAACGCCGGCGAACTTCTTCCCTATTTGCGCAAACTATAAAACAAAAAATCCGGGGAAATCCCCGGATTTTTTACTTTTCCTGAACGATTACGAAGCCTTCCACCAGATTGGCGGAAACCAACACACCTTCTATCGCCACGGTGCGCTCCATTAAATCGGTGAGAATGACACAGCCATCCTTACATTCAATGCTCATCACATTGCGCATCACCACGGCTTCTTCCGTTTTTACGTTCCTATATACCGTTGAAAGACACATAGCCTTCTCCTTACTGCAGGCTCTGCAGGACTACCTGCAGGCGCATATTGCCCTTTTCAAAATCGGAAACAGCGGCCATGACCTGCTCATAAGCGGCATGATTGCCGATTTTTTCCAGTTGGGCTGCCAAATCCGCCAGCTCTTTGGCGTGGGCGGCATTGTGACCTGCCATGTACCTCATCAGTGCCATCAGCTCCTCCATGGGAGTGTGCTCGCACTTTCCGGCACAATCGTGGCAATGACCGGCACATTCGTGAGAATGGGTATGGGCACTGCCTTCTGCGTGAAGGCTGTCATGCTCATGGGGATGCACATGGTCATGCCCGTGGACATGGTCGTGGGGATGGGAATGGGCAACACCGTCGTGGGTGTGCTCATGGGTATGGGTGTGGGAATGGGCGTGGTCGTGATGACCGCCCACATGATCGTGATCTAAATGCATACGTTTGCTCCTTTGCGCTTTTTTCTTATTATATTAAGAAAGAGAATGATTGTCAAATATGTTCCCTCTTGGCTCTTACTTCAAGGCATTGCGGATATCACCGATGGTATACAGCGAGCCGAAGCACAGCACCACGCCGTCCTTGCCCGCCTTTTTCACGGCTGTCTGCACGCCTTGGGAAATGGTTTCGCAGGCTGTGGCGGTTGCACCGACACGGCGCAGATGCTCCGCGAGCTCGGAAGCATCCAATTTCCGGGGGTTGGGGGGCGTGATGCAGACAAATTCCTGAATATAGGGCATCATGGGCCGATACATTTCCCCGTAGTCCTTATCTGCAAGAACGCCGGTAAGGGCAATGATCTTTTTGCCGGACAGATAATCCCGGATATTGACCACCAAAGCGTCAATGCACTGGGGATTGTGTCCGCCGTCAATGATAAACAGGGGCTCCCGGCTGACGATATCAAACCGGCCGGGCCAGGAAACATCCCGCAGACCGTCCCTGATATGCGCTTCTGTGATGTTCCAGCCCTTTTCAATCAACGTATCGATAATGGACAGCACCACGGAAGCGTTATGCAGCTGGTGATCTCCCAATAGGGGCAGAAGCAATCCCTTGCGGCTTGCGCAGTCAAAGACCTGCCCATCCAGCCCACAGGAAACCAAATGTAAGCTGTCAAAATCCGCCTTCTTCAGCCGGATATGCTTTTCCGCACAGACCTTTTCAAAAACCGCTTCCACAGAAGCCTTACTGCGATAAATCACCGCATCTCCGTTTTTCTTGAAAATGCCTGCCTTGGTCTGGGCGATCTCCTCCACCGTACTTCCCAGATAGTCCGTATGATCCAGACCGATATTGGTAATGACCGCCACCTCAGGGGTATCGATCACATTGGTGGAGTCCAGTGCACCGCCCATGCCCACTTCCAGCACCACAATGTCGCAGTTTTTTCGGGCGAAATATTCAAAACCTATGGCGGTGACCAGTTCAAATTCCGTAGGCTTTTCTTCCATTGCCTCGGCATATCCCCTGACATATTCTGTCACCGCTGCTACATCTTCATCGGCAATTTGCACACCGTTTACCTGAATACGCTCGTTAAAGCGGTAAATATAGGGCGAGGTGTAAAGCCCCACCTGATAGCCGGCTTTTTGCAAAACAGATGCAGTCATAGCGGCAGTGGAGCCCTTGCCGTTGGTGCCGGCAATGTGGATAAACTTCAGCTTTTTTTCCGGATTGCCCATTCTGCGCAGCAGCTCCTGGGTTCGGCTAAGCCCCGGGATACTTCCCTTCCAGAAGAAGGAATGGATATAGGCAATGGCTTCTTGTGCATTCATGTGTTTTCGTCCTTTCCCGGAGTCCACAGACCTATTCGGGTGAATATTTTTGTCTTCAACAGTAAAAATACAATGGCAACCTCCACCACCAGCATAATGGCGAACTGGACACTGCGGGTACCAAGGTAATAGACAAAGCCCGCCCAGAACGTACCTTCAAAATAGAACCAGGACAGCGCGGCGCTTTGATACAGGATGGAGCCCAGAACCACCGGCAGCAAATAGCTGATGCTCAGCCGGAGAATATTGGGGTTTTTCCGGATAAAATGGCGCATCAGACCGCCAAGCAAGCCGTAGAGAATCGCAGGCGGGCACAGCATGGGATTGAATCCGAACTGCATGATGCTGCCCAAAAAATCCGCGGCAAAGCCCGTCAGACTGCCCAGCACCGGACCGAACAGCAAGCCCGCCAAAAACAGCGGGAATTTATCTGCCGACCACCGGACACCGTTGGGCGTGGCAAAGCACAGCATACGTGCCATGATTACGCTCAACGCGGCCAAAAGGGCACAGCATACCAGATATTTTGTGGAAATTTGGTTTCTTTTTTGCATAAAAATCCTCCTTTTGGGTGCGATGGCGGCAACCAAGTCCCATTTCCCGCAAACAAAAACCCCCACGGTCATCGTGAGGGAGTCAGATTGCATGGAAATTCGCAGGACACAGCAGCGTTTTCAGCCGACCAATCGCCCGACCGAGTTTCGCTCTCATAAAGGAGAAATCCAATATGGGCAGCGGGTGCGAAAACCCCATCGCGGCAAACGCCTTCGTCCGTCACTCAACTCCCCATTTTGACGGCACTTCACGCGAGGCTTTCTACTCTGTTCTGGCATATCATACACCATCGAAAGAGAAAAGTAAATACCTTTTTGAAAAATATAGGTACTTTTTTATCGAAATCAGTTCCGCAAAGGAAAATTATCCCATTTCTCCTTCTTGACATTTCCCGTAAATTCGATATAATAACAGTAATCGCATAACAAATCGATCTTCGGGGAGCCGGGAAAGCCGGCTGAGAGTGGAATCTTCCAGACCCGTGAACCTGATACGGCCAATACCGTCGGAGGGAAAGATGCACTGATGAGATACTTGCTATCGCATTGCACCGGGACGGGTTTGCAATGCGATATTTTTATTTTGGAGGTTTGTATCATGACAAACAAAACTAGACGCCTGACAGAAAGTGCCATGCTCATCGCGGTTGCAATCGTGCTGGAGCTGGTCAGCAAAATGTTCATCCCGGAATTTCCCTTTGGAGGACAGCTGACCCTGGTCAGTATGCTTCCGGTGGTGCTGATTTCCTACCGCCACGGGGTAAAATGGGGTCTGATTTCTGCCCTTTCCTATGCTCTGCTGGAAATGGCAATCGGCACAAAAACCTTGATTGCCGCCTTTCAGCCGGACTATTTTGGTGAGGGCGTTCTGCTGCTGAACGCTCTGGTGATGTGCCTGCTGGACTATGTGGTCGCCTTTACTGCGCTGGGTCTGGGCGGTTGCTTCCGCAACCGTTTTCAAAAGCCGGGAATCGCTTTGATGGCAGGCTCTTTGGTGGCCTTAAGTGTGCGGTATCTTGCCCACATTGCATCGGGCTACATTCTGTTTTCCGGTTACGCAGAGTGGTTTTTTACCCAGGACGGCTTCCCTGCCTGGGGCGCATCCCTGGTGGAAACATTAAGTCCCGGCATGCTGGGCTTCGTTTACAGCGTGGTCTACAACGGTATGTACATGCTTCCGGAAATGCTGCTGACTGCCATTGTGGCATTATTCCTGGGGCGGATGAAGCGAATTGTAAAAAAGATAAGTTGAAAAACGTTTGGGGCGCATTTGACAATGCGCCCCTTTTTTATCTTATTCCACGGTAACGGATTTTGCCAGATTCCGGGGTTTATCCACATCACAGCCCCGATTCAGTGCTACATAATAGGAAAACAGCTGCAACGGAATCAAACTCAGGCTCGGCTGCAAGACCGGCAGGATTCTGGGAATCGTCAAAATTCCGTCCCCCTGCTTTTGCGCCTCCTGCGCCATGTCCTCCAGCGTTACACACAGCACGTCTGCTCCCCGTGCCTTTACTTCCCGGATATTCGCCATTGTCTTATCAAACAACGGCTCTACCGTTGCCAACGCCACCACCAACGTGCCGTTTTCAATCAGGGAAATCGGTCCGTGCTTCAGCTCCCCTGCAGGATAGGCTTCACTGTGGAGATACGCTACCTCCTTCAGCTTCAGACTGCCCTCCAGACAAATCGCACTGTCCACATTCCGTCCGATATAAAAGGCATCATGATGCCCGTAATACCGGCTGGCATAATACTGCACAGCTTCCACCTTTTCCGCCGTCAGCACCTTTTCTGCCTCCCCGGGAAGCTGCTCCAGCCCCGTCACCCAGGCACGATAGGTCTCCTCGTCCATGGTTTTCAGCTGACGTGCCATATAGGCCGCTAACAAATACACCACCGCCAACTGAGTGGAAAATGCCTTGGTCGTCGCCACCGCAATTTCCGGACCTGCCCAGGTATATATGGTTTGATCCGCCGTTTTGGCAATGGCAGAACCCACCACATTTACAATCGCCAGAGTCTTTGCTCCCAGGCGCTTTGCCTCACGCAGGGCCGCCAGCGTATCTGCCGTTTCTCCGGACTGGCTGATGATAATCACCAAGTTCCGTTCATCGATCACCGGCTCGGCATAACGGAATTCCGAAGCCATTACCGCTTCCGTGGGGATACGGCAGGTCTTTTCGATAATGTACTTTGCCAGCACGGAGACATAATAGGCAGAGCCGCAGGCAACCAAGTATATCTTTCGCACATCCTGCAGGTACTGCGCTGACAGATCAATGCCATCCAGCACGATCTCTCCCTTTTGAATCCGCGGACTAATGGTATCCCGCAACGCCTTGGGCTGCTCAAAAATCTCCTTCAGCATGAAGTGATCGTATCCACCCCGTTCCGCGGCATCCAGTTCCCAGGTGATCTGCTCCCGTTTCTTTTCAACAGGGTCGCCGTTTCCGTCAAAAAAGCGGACACTGGAAGCATTGAAGATCACCATCTCTCCCTCTTCCAAATAGGAGACCAGCTGGGTATGCTTCAAAATCGCAGGGACATCGGAAGCAATGAAATTTTCTCCCTCTCCATAGCCGAAAATCAGAGGAGAATCCTTTTTCACCGCAATAATAGTATCCGGAAGATCCTCGCAAAGGATGCCCAAAGCATAGCTTCCTTCAATCCGTGACACGGCCTTACGCACTGCCGTTACAAAGTTTCCTGTCTTTTCATAGTAGTATCCCACCAGATTCGCCACGACCTCGGTATCCGTCTCCGAACGGAATTGGATTCCCTTTGCGATCAGCTGCGTGCGAAGCTTTGCCTCGTTTTCAATAATGCCGTTGTGAACCACCGCGATTTTTCCGCTGTCTGACAGGTGGGGATGGCTGTTCACATCCGAAGGTGCGCCGTGGGTAGCCCAACGGGTATGCCCGATTCCGATGATCCCCTTGACGGCATTGCCGTTTTCCGTTTGGTCGCACAGGACCTGCAACCTTCCCTTCGCCTTTGCAATCTGCAGTGACTTTTCTCCGTGAATACAAATTCCTGCGGAGTCATAGCCCCGGTATTCCAATTTCGAAAGTCCCTCCAGCAAAATCGGCGCCGCCTGGCGCTTTCCTGCATAACCAACAATTCCACACATGATGTTTCCTCCTAAATAAATTGCGGCCTGCCCAAGTGGCAAGCCGCACCGGTAATGATATAGTACATCATTTATGTGTATATTTCAACTATTATTTTGCATTTTTCAATTATTTTATGTTTTTCATAAAAAACTGGGGTTCTTTTCCGGAAGCTTTTCAAAGTTCTCCAAATCGGACATCGTTATTGCGGACGCACCCTTTTGCTCCAGCTGTACCGCCGCCGCACTGCCATCCTGAAAGCAAAACACCGGACTGTAATGCAGCTTGAGATTTCGCACCGTGCCACTCCATGTACCGCCCACACCCAGACCGCACTGCGCCACGAAGGTACATTCTCCCAAAGCATGAATCACCTGATTGCGGCTCAGCGCACGAACAGAAGAGAAAGGCAAATCAAAGCCCTCCTGGCTTAGGTACAGAACATTTTGGTGTTTTCTCTGCTTATTCAGCTCATCCGCAATCACGCTGATGATCTGCCCACCTGAATCCAGGCAGGCTTTTTGCGCAATGCGGTCTGCACCCCGGGCATTGCCTGATACCAGCACATAGCCCTGTCTTGCCGCTTCTCTTCCGACGCGGGCCGCAAAGGCCGCATTCTCCGGGGCAATATCCCGACTTCCCACCAGTGCAATCTTCGGCTTCTGTAACAGAGATACCTCTCCTTTGGCCCACAGCGCCCCCGGACTGTCCAGACCCAGACGCTTTCGCAAATTTACGGGGTATCCTTCGCTGACACGGGTAACGGGTACACACTCCGCCTGTTTTCCCCGGTTCAGGTAGTAATGCAGCAGCGGTCTATCCGCCAGCAGGGAAAGGATTCTGTCTGCCATTTCCGGACCGTAGCCCAGAGCAGTCAAATCTGCGGCAGTCAGTTCCCGTTCCGTCACAGGTCTTTCCATGGCAGAAGCCCGCAAAGCCAAGGTGCGCATCTGCGCCATGGTTAAAGGTTTCCGCATTGGGTCTCCCAGGGTTCCGGTCAGCAGGAGAAACCCTTCCTCCCGAGCCGTCAACGGAAACGCCTCCGAGGCTTTGGCGGTGTAGGTGCCGCCACTTCCTCTGTCAAGGTTCCATCCGCCTGCAAAACCATGGGCTGGATCACATAGCCGGAGAATTTTGCAATCTCATCCAGCTTTGCCTTTTCCGGGAAGTTGCCTATCATAGAATATGCACTTCCCTTCCGTCTTGCTCTGCCGGTTCTGCCAATGCGATGGATGTAATACTCATTTTCTTCGGGAATATCATAATTGATGACACATTCCACATCGTCCACGTCAATGCCTCTGGATACCACGTCTGTGGCAATCATCACAGACAGCTTGCCGGCGCGATAGCGCTGCATGGTCTTTTCCCGCAGGCTCTGCCGGATATCGCCGTGGATGCACTCGCAATCCAATCCCGCACGCTGGAAATCATCGCACAGGCGCTGGCACATGTGCTTGGTATTGCAGAAGATCATCACCCGTTCAAAACCCTGGGTGCGAATCAGCCGTAAAGTCGTCTCCGCTTTTTCCAGCGGTGTCACCGTCAGGCTGTACTGGTCAATGTCAGGCTTGTCCTGTTGCTTGGGCTCGACGGTAATCTCCACTTCATCCCGCTGATACATCCAGGAAACCGTCATGACCTCCTGGGAAATGGTAGCAGAAAACAGTCCCAGATTTTTCCGATTCTTCACTTTTTCAATGATTCTGGTTACATCCTTGAAAAAGCCCATGTCCAGCATCCGGTCTGCCTCGTCCAGCACCACGGTTTGGATTTTGTCCAACCGGATCGTCTTACGGTTATAATGATCCATCAGACGGCCGGGTGTGGCTACCACGATTTGCGGTTTTTTCTCCATCTGTTGGATCTGTCCGCCGATACCGGCTCCGCCGTAAAGCACAGCCACACGAATGCCCTGATAATATGCCAGCAACCCCCGCAATTCGTCTCCGATCTGGATGGCCAACTCTCTGGTGGGTGCCAAAATGAGACCCTGCACGTCGGTACATTGGGCATCGATGTGTTCAATCATGGGAATGCCAAAGGCGAAGGTCTTTCCTGTGCCCGTGGGTGCCTTAGCAATTACGTCCCGCCATTGCAGAAAATGTGGAATTGCTTCCACCTGAATGGTGGTAGGATAGCCGTAGCCCTTTTTTTCCAAGGCTTTCAGCATGGACTGGGAAAGTCCCAAGTCCGCAAAGGTCATATTTTCGTTCATGTGTGTTCGTCCTTTTTCTGATTTTTTCTTATTATATCAGTTTTTTATTGGATATGCAACGGCAAGAAAAAGAGGCGTGTTTCCACGCCTCAGTTCTCCATCTGACTTCCCAGAAAGTTTGCCGCGATCTGCGCCAGCTTCTGATCGGACTCGGACAGAGGGTCATCCTGCTCCCCCAAAAGGAGCATCACACAGCCCATCAAATCCCCCTGGCACAAAATCGGTGAAGCCACACCAAGATGGTATTTGTCCACGCCGTCCGTCACCCGTACCGGTGCATCCCCCGGGGAAAAACGGTAGTGCTTTCGCTCCTCCATGATCCGTTCCAAATCCTCGGAATTCGGCTTGTCCATCAAATCCCGCTTGGGAACACCGGACAGCGCAATGATGGCATCCCTGTCGGCAACAGCCGCCATGTGTCCGGTTCCGGAGCCGATGGCGTCACACATTTGCGCCGCAAATTCCTGCAAATCTCCCATGGGAGAGTATTTGCGAAAAATCACGCCCCCATCCTTTTCCGTGTAGATCTCCAACGGATCGCCCTCGCGGATGCGCAGCGTTCTTCTGATTTCCTTGGGAATCACAATACGACCAAGGTCGTCTCCACGTGTCAAGTATTCACCAAGAGTTTTAAAAATCCTTTATTTTACAGGGTTTTTGGGGCTTTTTGACTTTTTCGAAAAAGGTATAGAATGAGGTATAAAAACA
>SVMA01000009.1 GCA_015067635.1 Oscillospiraceae bacterium
CTGGTCACTCTGATCAACGCAATGATGAACTATGGTGATGCTGTTGCTGCAGCATTCCCCGGATAATTCATCCAAAAGCATAAAAACCCAATAAGCAAGAAGTACCGGAGCCTCGGCTCCGGTACTTCTTATATATTAACGGTGGGATATCACACAGTTGTGGTTGTAGCATTTTAATGGTCTTTTATATAAAACCACAGATATTTTAGAAATGAGGTTGACAAAACAGGATCATAGTGTATAATTGTATACAATTATACAATGTTGTTAAGAGGAGGATTTTTTATGTTGGAAATTTCAGGGAAAACAAATCTATTGGAGCAAAAATCCTACAAGTATTCCTTGCAGGATGTGGTAGAGCCCAATTTGCACCGGGACATCTATTCCTATGATTCAACCCCAAAGGTAGCCTTCAACCACCGTCGTGTGCCTATGAATATGCCGGAGGAGATCTGGATTACAGACACTTCCTTACGAGACGGACAGCAGTCTGTGGAGCCCTATACCGTAGATCAGATCGTTAATATCTATAAGCTGCTGTCAAAGCTGGGCGGACCCTATGGAATTATCCGCCAGACCGAGTTTTTTATTTACAGCAAGAAGGACCGGGAAGCGGTTGAGAAATGCATGGCATTGGGGCTGAAATTCCCGGAAATAACCAGTTGGATTCGTGCCAGCAAGGAGGATTTCCGTTTGGTGCGCGATATGGGCATAAAAGAAACGGGCATTTTGGTCAGCTGCAGTGATTATCATATTTTTAAGAAGATGAAAATGACGCGTCAGCAGGTGCTGGATCACTATCTTGGTACGATTAAGGACGCCTTTGAAGCAGGCGTTATTCCGCGCTGTCATTTAGAAGATATCACTCGTGCAGATTTTTACGGTTTTGTGGTGCCCTTTGTCAATGAATTGCAAAATCTTTCCAAGGAAGCAGGTATTCCGGTGAAGATCCGCGCCTGTGACACCATGGGCTACGGCGTACCATATACGGAAGCGGCTATGCCCCGTAGTGTGGCAGGTATCATCTACGGTCTGCAGCATTATTCCGATGTGCCCAGTGAGTGTCTGGAGTGGCATGGACACAACGATTTCTACAAGGCGGTAGCGAATGCTTCCACTGCGTGGCTGTACGGAGCAAGTGCAGTCAACTGCTCATTGTTGGGAGTAGGGGAGCGCACCGGCAATATTCCGCTGGAGGCAATGGTTTTTGAGTATGCATCTTTGCGTGGTTCCATGGATGGCATGGATCCCACGGTTGTTACAGAAATAGCGGAGTATTTCCAAAAGGAAATTGGCTATCAGATTCCGGTGATGACTCCCTTTGCCGGGCGGAATTTCAATTCTACCCGTGCCGGTATTCACGCGGACGGTCTGCTAAAGGATGCGGAAATCTACACGATTTTCGATACCGAAAAGCTTTTGAACCGTAAGGCAACAGTGGAAATCAGCAAAACCTCGGGCCTTGCCGGTATCGCCTACTGGATCAACTGCAATTACCGGCTCAGCGGAGAAAATGAGATTAAAAAGCAGGATCCTCTGGTGGTGACATTGAAGACGTGGATAGATGAACAGTATGAGCAGGGTCGCCAGACCATGATGTCCAGCAAGGAAATGGAAGAAAAGATAGAAGAATTGGCACCGGGCAGATTTGCAGTCTGAAAGGAGAGCATTATGGCAGAATTTAAGATAGTTTCATTGGCATCCCAGGTTTTTGATAAACTGGAGGAGGACATTCTGACTGGCGTTTATGCCCGGGGTGAGATTTTGACAGAACTGAAGCTGGTAGAGCAGCTGGGAGTCAGCCGCACACCCATTCGGGAAGCGTTGCGTCGGCTGGAACAGGAACGACTGATTGCCGAATGCGGAAAGGGCTCCATAGTTTTGGGAATCACGCCGGAGGATTTGCGAGACATTATGGATGTTCGTTATCAGTTGGAAGGTGCAGCCACTTATTACGCAACGCAAAATGCCACCGAGGAGGATTTGGCAAACCTGCGGCGCATTACCGATTTGCAGGAGTTTTATTTTACGAAGCAGGATTCGGAAAAGCTGCGGCAGATGGATGATCAATTCCATGAAACGATTTATACCCTTTCCCGACGTCCCGTTCTTCAGGATATTCTGGCAAGTATGCATCGGAAATCTCAGCGTTATCGCAGGATTTCTATGGAAGTCGGTAATCGGCTGCCCTTGGTTGTGGAGGAACATCGCGGCATTTACGAAGCGATGGCACAACGCAATGGTGAACTGGCGGCGGAACGGATGAATAATCACATCGCGGCTGCAAGAAAGAATATGATGGAAAGATGTGGCGAAAATGGGTAAAACGATTGCACAAAAGATTATTGCGGCGCATCTGCTGTCCGGTGACCTGACTGCGGGCAGTGAGGTGGCTTTGCGTATTGACCAAACGCTGACGCAGGATGCTACCGGAACAATGGCATACCTTGCGCTGGAGGGCATGAACATTCCCAGGGTGAAAACAGAGCTGAGCATTGCTTATGTGGACCATAACACCTTGCAGTGCGGCTTTGAAAATGCGGACGACCACCAATACTTACAGACGGTTGCGGCCAAGTATGGTGTCCGGTTTTCCCGTCCCGGAAACGGCATTTGTCATCAGGTGCATCTGGAGCGCTTTGGCAAGCCGGGCAAGACCCTCATTGGTTCGGATAGCCATACGCCAACTGCCGGCGGCATGGGAATGCTGGCCTTTGGTGCCGGTGGAATGGATGTAGCAGCGGCAATGGGCGGCGGGGCATATTATATTACCATGCCGAAAATGTTTCGTGTAAACCTGACGGGCGCACTTCGTCCCGGTGTAACGGCGAAGGATATCAGTCTGGAGCTGCTGCGGATTCTTTCCGTAAAAGGCGGTGTCGGAGCGATTATCGAATGGGGCGGAGAAGGTGTTTCTGCTCTGTCGGTGCCGGAACGGGCAACCATTACCAATATGGGCGCAGAACTTGGTGCGACGACTTCCGTTTTTCCGTCGGATAAGGTAACGAGAAAATTCTTGGCAGCCCAGGGTCGAGAGGAGGATTTCACAGCGATTGCACCGGATGCGGATGCGGTTTATGACCGCGTCATCGACATGGATTTGTCCAAGCTCACACCCCGCATCGCCTGTCCCCACAGTCCGGACAATGTAAAGAATGTGGCAGATTTAGAGGATGTTCGGGTGGATCAGGTGTGCATTGGCTCCTGCACCAATTCCTCTCTTGCCGACCTGCAAAAGGTGGCGGCCATTTTGAAGGGGAAAAAGGTGGCACCGCACGTCAGCCTTTCCATTTCTCCCGGTTCCCGTCAGGTGCTGTCCATGCTGGCGAAATGCGGAGCTTTGGAGGATATTCTGGCAAGCGGTGCACGGCTGTTGGAATGTGCCTGCGGACCTTGTATCGGCATGGGCTTTTCTCCCAACTCCGGCGGTGTAAGTTTGCGTACCTTCAACCGAAATTTCCTGGGTCGTTCCGGCACAAAAGACGGACAGGTTTACTTGGTTTCTCCGGAAACAGCGGCAGCTTCTGCGGTGCGGGGATATATCACAGACCCCACGACCCTGAAAGAATTGCCCCGGATTACTATGCCCGAAAGCTTTTCTACTGATGATTCCGGGGTGTTAATGCCGTTGGAGGAAGCTAAGGCCAGGGACGCAAAGGTATTACGCGGTCCGAATATCAAGGAATTTCCTGTGGGAAAAGCGCTGGAGGATACCATTGCAGGCACTGTGGTTTTGAAGGTGGGCGATAACATCACCACCGATCACATCATGCCGGCGGGGGCAAAAATTCTGCCCTACCGTTCCAATATTCCATACTTATCCAAATTCTGTTTTGAGGTTTGTGATCCGGAATTTCCGCAGCGGGCAAAGAGTACGGAAAACGGCATTATTTTGGGCGGTGAAAACTACGGACAGGGATCTTCCCGGGAGCATGCCGCTTTGGTGCCCATGTATTTGGGTGTGCGGTGCGTCATTGCCAAGAGCTTTGCACGGATTCACGTGGCGAATCTGATCAACGCGGGCATTTTGCCGCTTACTCTGGAAAACGGCGAGGACTATGACAGCCTTGACCAAGGCTGCAGCATTTCTCTGAAGGACATTCATGCCGGCATGAAAGCCGGTATGCTTCCGGCAACGGTCGGAGACAAGAAGATATTCCTTCGCTGCGACTTAACGCCCCGCCAGCAAAATATCCTGCTGGCAGGCGGTTTGATGAAATATATTGGGGAGGGCGGTTTATGAGCACGATTGAACAGGCCTGTGCATCATTTCGCAAGTTGCTGGAAGAACAGCAACAACGCATTGCCAATGCCGGAGGGGAAAAGACGGATTTTTCCAGCAAGAAAACAGTGACCATTGGCATTATCGATGGGGACGGTATCGGTCCTTTGATTATCGCCTGTGCAGAAAAGGTGCTTCGCGTGCTGTTGGAACGCGAAATTGCGGACGGAAAGGTGGTTCTGAAGAAGATACAGGGACTGACCATTGAAAACCGTCTGAATTTGGGTCAATCGGTTCCGGATGATGTATTGAAAGAAATCAAGTCCTGTGACGTACTGCTGAAGGGACCCACCACCACACCCATGGGCGGCACTATGGAAAGCGCCAACGTGACCTTGCGGCGGGAACTGGACCTGTATGCCAATGTGCGTCCGGTTTCCATTCCCGAGGAGGGGATCGATTGGATCTTCTATCGGGAAAATACGGAGGGTGAGTATGTCTTGGGAAGTCGCGGCATTGACCTGCCGGGCATGGCGGTGGATTTTAAGGTTACAACGGATTTTGGAACCCGTCGGATCGCCAAAGCTGCCTTTGACTATGCCAAAAACAACGGAAAAACCCAGGTCAGTGTTGTTACCAAGGCGAACATCATGAAAAAGACGGATGGCAAGTTTACAGAAATTTGCCATCAGGTTGCGCAGGACTATCCGGGCATTTCTGTGGATGACTGGTATATTGACATTATGACAGCGAATTTGCTCAATCCGGCAATTCGCAGTCGCTTCCAGGTGGTGGTGCTGCCCAACCTCTATGGCGATATCATCACGGATGAGGCGGCACAGCTTCAGGGCGGTGTGGGCAGTGCGGGAAGTGCCAATTTGGGTGACCGGTATGCCATGTTCGAGGCAATTCACGGCTCGGCACCGCGGATGCTGGCGGATGGCTTACAGGATTATGTAAACCCGTCCAGCATTTTGCGGGCAACGGTTATGCTTCTGCGTCACATTTGTCGTCAGGATGCGGCACAGCGGTTGGAGCAGGCCATGAATAACTGTAAGGTAGTCGTTACCGGGGATGCCACAGGTGCAACCTGTGAGGAATATATGGCGCAGTTGAAGCTATAAAAAACAGGCGGGGATCCCCGCCTGTTTTTATTCCATATCGTCCAGGAGATCCTGAATTTCGTCCAGCAGATCCTCCAGTTCCTCGTGCTGATCGGCCCAAGCCTCATAAAGCTCACTGTCCATATCTGCGGGCTCCTTCGCGTTCAGTTGTTCCAACTGCTCCAGAAGTGACTCTCTGTCCGCTTTCAGTTTTTCCTTGGGATCAAATATAAGCATAGAATTACCTCCTAAAAAAGTCCGGCAACGGCAAACCAAATCAGGGGAAAAATCAGGGCCGGAAGCATGTTGCCAACCTTGATGCGCTCTTTGGGTAGGCCAATTACATTCATTCCCGTGGCGATAAGCATGATACCGCCAACGGCACTCATTTCCGTCATAATCTCTGCAGACAGGAAGGGCTCCAGAACGCCTGCCAGAAGTGTCAGACCGCCCTGATAAATTAAAATAGTTACCGCAGAAAAGCCAACCCCCACGCCCATGGTTGCGGCGAGAATGATCGCCATGATCCCATCCATGACGGATTTTACAAAAATCGTATCATATTTACCTTGAAGTCCTGCTTCAAAACTGCCAAGTATGGACATGGAACCGACGCAAAACAGCAGACTGGAAGTGACAAAGCCTTCTGTAAACCGATGGTTTTCGGTTTTGGAAAAGCGCTTTTTTAAGAAATCTCCTGCTCCGTCCATGCGTTGCTCCAATTTCAGAAGCTCACCCACGATGGTGCCTAACACAAGACAGACGATCACGATGAGAATGTTGGAGGTTTGGATTGCACCACCGATGCCGATGACCATGGTGCAGATACCCATACAGGCAATGACGGTTTTGGTATGGGCTTCCTTCAGCCGACGATTCAGCAGAACACCCAGTATACTGCCGCAAAGAACCAAAGCTACATTAACAACAACAGCAAGCATAACAGCCGCCCCTTTACTGATTAAGAATACCGGAAAGCTGACGCAGGTCATCAATTTCGTAGGTTACGGAGATGCCCTGCGTATTTTCACCGTGCTCCGGGTTGAACCAACAGGAGTCAATGCCTGCGATCTCACCGCCCCGCATATCACTGGTAAGGGAATCCCCGATGATCAGGACCTGGGCTTTGTCTGTGATTCCGGATTTTTCAAAAACATGGGTAAAATACTCCAAATTCGGCTTTTCTACGCCCACATCTTCAGAAATAAACACTGCATCAAAGATTTTATCCAGACCGGTCAGATACATTTTTTTTGTTTGTGCCACCTTTGTGCCGTTGGTGACAGCAATCAAGGTGTAGCTGCCTTTTTGCCTTTCCAGCACTTCCTTGGCGTGGGGTGTAAAGATGGGATAATCTCCCAAAGCCAGCTGGTAATCGTCATTAAACGCGGCGGCTTTCGTTACATCCAAATCAAAAAGCGCAAAAAAGTCTTGAAAGCGACCCACCAGAACCTTCTGCTTGGAAATCTCATTGCGTTCCAAAGCCTGCCAATACTTTCGGTTAATTTTAATGTATTGCCCCAGCATTTCTTCTGTGCAGTCGCCAAGTCCATACTTCGCAAACAGCGCACGAATGGCGGCGGCTTCTGCCGCGGCAAAGTCCAGAATCGTGCCGTCAATGTCCCATAATAAATATTTGTACATGGAATTCCTCCAAAACGGTTTTCTGCTATTATAGCACAAGAAAGCGGTTTTTTGTACAGTTTTTTACAAAACGGCAAAAAAGTACCCGCAGCTTTTGCTGCGGGTACTTGGGATCAGACAATATCCTTGAGGGACTGGCCCTTGAGGGCATCGGCATCGGCACAAAGCTGCGCGATGGTAGCACCCTGACACAGGGAATCATACCGCGCCAGAATCAGCTTGGCCAGCGGCGACTGTACATCCAGCTTGGAAATCTCCTGAAGCACCTGAGAGGCGTTTTCCAAGGTCTGCGCCCGTTCATTTTCCGACAGATACCGACGAAGGGCTGCCGCGGCACCTACAGTGATGTAGGCGGGTGTCATACCCTGCTCCAGCACCAACTGTGCAGAGCCGATCAGCCGGTCATCAGGACCGAGCTTTCTGGCAGGATCTCCGCCAACCCGCTGGCAAGTATCGCCCAATGCGGCGTTGGTAAAGCGGTGAAGCAGGTCGTGCATATGCATCAGCAGATCCGACAGGGAAGTGCCGTACTTTTTGGACAGGGCAATCGCACTCTCTTCCATAGCATTTTGTACCAGAATCCGAATTTCGGGTACAGCAATCGCCTGATAGATATAAGGCAGACCCAAAATATCGCCCAAATAAGCACAGGTGGCATGTCCCATGTTATGCAGGTACAGCTTCCGCTTAATGTAGAAGTCAAAGGGTGCGAAGGGGATCATTTTGCCAATGTTGGGAATTTCACCCTTGAAGGCGGCCTTATCTACCGGCAGAAAACCGTAGGCTTCCACACAAACCCGCAGGGGTTCGCCGTCCTTCATTTCCTCGGTCTGCACGGGAACCATACGACCGATGGAGGCTTCCACCAGACCTACGGTTTCGTCGAAACGCTTTTGCTCTTCGGCGGACAGCTCAGCTTTCAGCATTCCTTCTAAAACAAGGTTTGCATCCATGAGATTTTCACAGATAATGATGTTCAGCGGATTGTCCGTTCTCGCCCAGCGCTTGCGCAGACCGGAAACGATATTGGGAACGATAAACTTCAGTATCCGTGCACCCACAGCGGTTGCCATGATGTCACAGTTTGCAATCACTTCAGAGGCGGCATCTGCATCATTGCCGTTAACGGCAGTGACATTTTGAATCCATACATCCTGATGTCCCACGGTGGAAACATACCGCAGAGGGTATGTTTTATTTTCCTGCAGGGCATTTACAACCGGTTCGGCTACATCGATGAAGGTCACTTCATAGCCGGATTGGCTGAGAAGGGCACCGATAAAGCCGCGTCCGATGTTGCCACCGCCATACATTACTGCTTTCATGTTTTCTCTCCTATTATTTGCAATACAGCACCAATGCAATGAATTCCAGAGTTTCTTCCGCTTCGTTGCGAATGGCATGCCCGTCACCGGGGATGATGGTGCATACATCACCGGCAACAACGGTATTTTCACTTCCGTCGGCATCGGTGTAGATACCGGTGCCGCTTAAAATGTAGTAGTAATCCACTTCGCCGTTATGGATGTGCCAGTTGACAACCTCGCCCTTGGCAAGCCGCACATGCGCGAACATGCCGCCTTGCCCGTAAAGCTCTTCCTTGTCCACAATGGCGTTGATTTCTGCACCGCCGATGATTTTCGGGTTTCTTAATTTGCGTATTGCCATAGCTTACTCCTTCGCGTCTGCTTAGTTGCACTCTGCGGTCAGAGGACCGGCCAGTTCTTTCAGATAGAACAGCTTTCCGGGCAGAGTGGGGATGTTGGAGGAGGTAACGTGACGGCAGGGACCGTAGTGCAGTGTGGCGAGGAAGCTCATGCCCTGCCAGCCCATACCGCGATTGAATGCACCGTCACAGCCGCCAATGGCATAGTCCGCCTGCAGGAACAGGCCGGGGCCGATGGTATTGGCGCGGCAAGGCACCAAAGTGGTACGGCTCTTAAAGCTGGTGATGGCATTTTGCTCAATCGTCAGAGGATGGAGCTTTGCACCGATGCGGTAGCACTGCTGCTTCCATTCCTCGTCGGTTGCAAATTCTGTACCGAAATGAGGCTCCCAGAAAGCAATGTGGCAAGCTCTGCCAATGCCGTAAACCAGAACAAGCTTGGCGCCCTCTGCCTTCAAAGCGGCAATCTTTTCCGGGTAAGTAGGCAGATTTTCCTTGGTGGCAAAGTTGCGCTGATTCTCGGGAATGGTGCGGTTGAGTTTGTTAAAGAAGGCTTGCTTCATGGAGTATTCAAAGGAAGCCTTATCAGTGTTGGACAGAGTGTTGCCCTCACCGTCGGACCATTCGTCCATGTTGAAGGTGTAAACGTGACCGCAGTCAACATCCCACTCGTTGAGGAAGTAGGAAGCCCAACGGTACATACCCATAGGACCGACAGGCAGAATCATAGCCAGCTTTTCCTTGCGGTCAGCGGCCAGCTTGATCTGCATGGCGATTTCGTGACCCATCAGGGTGTCCAGGTCGCTGAGCACTTCACACTCGACAGGCTGGAAATCCTTGTTCCAGAAAGCCTCACGGGCAACGCCCTTATCACAGCATGCATCCATGCGGGCCATGTCCCAACCCTTGGGGAAGAAGTCCTCCAGTAAGGAGCCTGCAACAGTTGTCATAAAGTTCATAATATGTACCTCCAAAATTTATTAAGGCAGCAACCGCTTGGTGGTGCCTTTTAGATAATATTGTGCCTGACGGAAGCCTTCCGCATAATCCGCGCCGCATTGATAACCGCGGTAACGGGAACAGGTCTTGACCATATCTGCAAAATCAATGCCGTCATGCTCCCGCATCCATACCAGCTGACTGGCGTGACATTCCAGCATTTCCAGTTTCAGATCAATGACATCGGAGATGTCCACAAAATCTGTGGGAACAAAGTTTACACCGGCCAAAGTGTCCATGTAATAGATGGGCACGACTTTGGCAGGGGGAGTGTCCTTGGTACTGTACTTAGGGTTGTCCAAATAATAATTGGGCAAGGTTGCGGTAAAGCTTGCGTCGAAAACCAGACGGGAAACAGCAGTATGGTCCGGCATATAGTCATCCGGGTTGTGGGTGATGATGACGTCAGGGTTGGCGTACTTGATGACGTCCACCATTTTATCCCGCGCCTGCCGGTTGTCTACGTAAATTTCCAAATCATCAAACCCGGCGCAGATGACCTCAATGCCGGCAAGAGAACCTGCCTTTTTCGCCTCATTGCCGCGAATGACCGTCAGCTCGTCCGGGGGGATGATCACATGTCCCAGATTGCCGGTAGAGGCATGGCAGACAATGACCTTGTCTCCCCGCTGTACGCATTTTGCCAGGGTTCCGGCGCAGGCGATTTCCACGTCGTCCGGATGGCATCCGATTGCTAAAACATTCATTTGCCGTATCATCCTTTCCGTTTGCCAGAAAAATAATTTTTCTTGTAGATATTCCTATTATATGCTATTATGAATGGGAAATCTTTGCATTATCTTTTCTCTTATTTAACATATCGTACACAGGGGGGATACTTGTGGCTTTTGAGTTGGTTCCTGTGCAGCAGGAGATATCCATTTCCGGCTTTCATTCCATTTACTATTTTGAATTTGATAAGCACTTCTATCATCCACCGGAAAAGCATGATTTTTGGGAGCTGGTTTATGTGGATTACGGCTCCATCAATGCGGTGGTGGACGGTGTGGGCTGTTCGTTGAAAAAAGGTCAGGTCATCTTCCACGAGCCGATGGAAGCCCATTGTCATGTGTCTGATCAGCAAAACGCTTCCAATGTGGTGGTAATTGCTTTTGCCTGTGACAGCCCGCTTATGTCCTTCTTTAATAAAAAGATATTTTCACTGGAGAAGGCTTCCCGCAAGACCCTTTCCCTGTTTTTGCAGGAAGCGACCAACGCGCTGGGACATCTGTGCGGGGACTATGAAAACAAATCTCCCCTGGACTTTTCCCGGGCCAAGCCGGGGGCGGTGCAGCTGATGCAGTGCTATCTGGTGGAGTTTCTGTTTTCGCTGATTCGCGGCGATGAAACCACGGTAGAGGCGCTGCGTCAAACACCGGCAAGCCGGCAAATGGCGGAAAATTCCTTGGCAGATTCCATTATCCAGTACATACAGTCAAGCAGCTATCAAATGCCGTCGCTGACGGTGCTGTGCCGTGAATTTTCCATCAGCCGAACATATTTATGTCGGATTTTCAAGGAGGCTACCGGAACCAGTCCCGTAGATTATTGGATCACGCAAAAAATAAAGGAAGCAAAAAAGCTTTTGCGGGAAAACAATCACAATATTACACAGATATCCATGCTTTTGGGCTATTCCAGCATTCATCACTTTACCCGTATATTCAAACGCTTTACCGGCATGAGTCCGACGGACTATAAAAACTCCGTAAATGAATAAAAAGGAGCGCTTACCCTTTGGTAAGCGCTCTTTGCGTGTTAAATACCCTTTTTCATTTCGTCAATGGATTCCAAAATAGCATCCGCCATGTAATCCAGCTGTTCCTGCGTCAGACCGTAAACGGGGAAGTGGGTAAAGCGGTGATAGAATACATCCTCGGTAACTGGACAGGTTGCCGCAATGGCGTCCTCGTCATAGCCGTATTCCTTCAGCACCTGGAACCGATACAGAGGTCCGAAGTGAGCAATCTCCGTGACACCCTTTTGCGCCAGCTTTTTCTTCAGTACCTGCACGTCACCACCGGCCTTTTCCGGATCCAAAACCAGTTTATACAGGTGGAAGGTGGGTTTTGTGCCGTTGCCACCCAGATCCTGGGGGATGATTGCGTCACAGCCTGCCAAACGACTGTTCAGATAAGCTGCGGCATCATAGCGTGCCTGCATGATGCGATCATTCCGGGCAATCTGCAGCTGCAAACCAAGACCCTGAATCTCTGTGGTAGAGAAATTGGTAGCGACGAAGGGTCCGTTTTTGCCCTTAATAGCGGTAACGTCATACAGCCAGTCTTTGATTTGCCGGCTGAAATCCGTACCCAGAAAACGGGCACGACGCATTTCCGGCAGAAATTCCTGAATGTTGGAGCAGAGGATTCCACCCTCGCCAAAGGAAGTAATGTTTTTCACTTCATGGAAGGAAAATGCGCCGAAGTGACCGATGGTGCCCAGCTTGCGTCCCTTGTATTCGCCGCCAAAGCCGTGGGCGGCATCCTCCAAAACAATAATATCGTGCTTTTTTGCCAGCTCCATGATGGGATCCATATCCACAGGATAGCCGCCAATATGGACGGGGATGATCATTTTCGTTTTGTCTGTGATCTTTCGTGCCACATCGGCAGGATCCATATTGATCGTTTTGGGGTCCACATCGGCAAAGACAAGCTTACAGCCGATGGAAAGGGGATAGGCCATGGTGGCGGCAAAGGTAATTGCAGGAACGATTACCTCGTCACCGGGCTGCAGATTGGCATATTTGCAGGCAATTTCAAAGCCGGCAGTGCAGTTGGTCAGGAAGGTTGAGCCGGAAGTGTTCAGATACGCATCACACATATCCTCAGCTTTTGCCACCTGTCTGTCCAAAGAGAGCTTTGCGGGGGGCTGTGAAATCTGATCCAGCTCCAGCACTTTTTCTTCCACAGCCTTTACGGCAGATTCGTATGCAGAGCCGGTGCCTTGCATCATAAAGCGGATAATGGCCATCAGATCCTGTGCGTTGTAGTTTTCACCCACAGCCGCCCAGGGGACTTTGGTTTCGCCGGTGTTGTACCGGAAATCAGAAGCTTTTTTCTCGATTTTGTTTTCCAAGGCGATTCTCCTTGTTACAGTGTAATGACGATGCCCTCGTCGTTGGAACGGTAAGCGGCCTCAATGACCTTTTGTACCTGAACGGCATCGGAGGCAGGAACCTCCAGCGGCAGGTTGTTCAATATGGAGTTTCCGAAGGATTCAATTTCCCGGGTGTACATATTGCCAAATTCTGCCTCGGTATTCTGTTCGCCCTCGTCACAGAAGCAGGCATCCAAAGTACCACCATCAATCTGGCCGATGATTTCATCACCCAGGAGCCGACCTTTTTCTCCCCAGAAGGAAACGCGCCACTTGGAAATGGGGTAGGGGATGTTGAAATTGGATTGCACCACACATTGACAGCCGTTTTCCAGCCGCAGCATGACAGTGGAGGAATCCTCAACTTCGTAATCAAAGGAGAGATTGTCGTGGAAGCCGGCAACCTGCTTGACCTTGGAGCCGGTGATGTACTGCATCAGGTCAATACAGTGAACACCCATATCCATCAGGGTGCCGCCGCCGCTTTTGGCTTTGTAGTGCCGCCAGGCGGCTTCGTTTGGAGCAGACAAACCGGAGAACTGTGCATAGCCGGAAACGACCTTGCCCATTTTCCCATCTGCAATGGCTTTTTTCATTGCCTGCACGTGAGTACCGAACCGCATCATAAAGCCTGCGGCAATCTGGACACCCTTTTCTGCACAGTAGGCAATGACTTTGTCACCCTCTTCTGCGGTCAGTGCCAGCGGTTTTTCGATTAAAATATGTTTGCCGGCATCGGCAGCAGCCATTGCCTGCTGTGCATGGAGTACCACGGGAGATGCAATGTAAACCGCATCAATTTCCGGGTCAGCAAGAAGTGCGGCCTCGCTGTCATAGGCTTTTTTACAGCCCCATTTGGCACGGCAGGCCTCTGCCTTTTCCATAGTGATTTCCATGACGGCAACCAACTCGGCATTATTGGCCAACAGCATGCCGGGAATGGTTCTTCTTTCGGCAATGCCACCGGCACCGATAACGCCCCAACGAAGTTTTTTCATACGATATCATCCTTTCGTTTTGATTTGCATTTTTATTATACAAGGTTGAAATTGGTTTGTGTATAAAGAATCGATAAATTTGGATAAAATATCCATAAAAGAAATAATCGATATTGAACTTGAAATATCTGCAATTATATGGTATATTATTAAAAAACCCAAGAAAAACGAAGTGTGGTGTCGAAATGGAACAGAAAAAGCTAATCAAATATATTGAGATGTTTTATCAAATTTCTGGGTTGGAAGTTACGGTAATGGATAGCGGCTGGCACCATGTGGTATCTACAATGTGCGGACGCAACAGCATCTGCCAACTGGTGCACGGGCATCCGGGCGGTCTGCGGCTTTGCCGGGATTCTGATTGTGAACATATCCGGTATGTGCGGGCAAATCCCCAACTGCATATATACACTTGTCCCTGCGGCTTTTACACCATGATCGCACCGGTGGTTCAAAACGAGGAGGCGACTGCATTTTTGATGGCATCTCCCGGTTTTGAGGATAAGAAGAATTGGGATGAGCACTGCGTTCGGTTGATGAAGGAATTGCTGCCGGGTATTGATGGAGAGCAGGCGAAAAGAATATTACAGGACCAACCGCATTATTCCAAGGAAAAATTGGAAGTTTATGGGGAAATGCTGATGTTGATCGCACAGAAAATCGGTGAACTGGAATTGGGCGGAGTATCTGAGCGTGATATTGCAAGAATGATAAAGCAGTATATCGACCGCAATCTCCACAATAAAATCACACTGGCAAATTTGAGCTATCAGCTTAATTACAGCACCGTAACGTTGACGCAGCACTTTAAGAAGGAATACGGCATGAGTATTATGACGTATGCAACAAAAAAGAGAATGGAGCTGGCGGCTTGGCTTTTGAAGGATGTTAGTCAGTCAGTCAGCGAGATCTCGAGGGCCTGCGGATTCCGGGATGCAGAGTATTTTTCCAGCACCTTCAAAAAGTATTACGGAGTCTCTCCCAGCCAATGGCGGGATGCACAACAATAACAAAAAAGACCGCACATTCTGTGCGGTCTTTAATCTTTGGTTATACAAATCGGTAGTGATCTTCGGTAACCTCCAAAGAGCCAGAATAGAAGGTTTCCATGGCTTTTTCCAGGTCAATGGCATCCTGCACACCGGCAGTTTCATAGCAAGAATGCATGGCCAGCTGAGGCAGTCCGATATCTGCGGTGGGAACCGATACATGGGAAAGGGAAATATTACCCAGGGTTGAGCCGCCGGGAATATCCGCACGGTTGCAATAGGTTTGTACCTTTACCCCCGCTTTTTCGCAAATCTTGCGGAAAATCGCGGCAGAGACTCCGTCGGTACTGTAACGCAGATTGGCATTGAATTTCAGTACAACGCCTTCATTGAGCAAGGGTGCGTTGTTGGCATCTGCATATTCCGGGTGATTGGGATGAAGGGCATGGCCGTTGTCTGCGGAAATCATAAAGGAACTTGCCAGCATTTCCTGCTCGTCCAGACCCAGACTGTCACAAATACGCTGTAAGGTGGATTCCAGCAGCTTGGAGGCGGCACCTTGTACGGAGGAAGAGCCGACTTCTTCACTGTCAAAAACGCACAGCACAGGGATGCTGTTTCCGTCCTCCGCGTTCAGGAAGCCTTGGGTGCAGCTCCATGCACATTCCAGATCATCAATCGCGGCGGAGGAGAGATATTCCTCATCGATCCCCCAGACTGTGGATTTTTGCCGGATATACAGGAAAAGGTCATGCCCCAGAATCTTACCGCCTGCCGTATCCTCTAACAGTTGTGCCAGCTTTCCTTCTGCACCTGCACTGCCCAAAAGGGGAAGGGTATCCACTGCGGGATTCCATTTATAGCCATCATTGGCTTGCCGGTTCATGTGGATCGCCACATTGGGAATCATCATCAGGTCCCGGTCAATGTTCACCAAACGGCCTTCCACAGCGTCTTCGGTTTCGACCATCACACGTCCGGCCAGGGACAGGGGACGGTCTAACCAGGGCGCCATGAGCATACCGCCGTATTTTTCGGTGGCAAGGCGGGTGTATTTGCCGGTCAGCTCGCCGTTTTCTTTCACTTTGAAGGTGGGGCGGTCAGAATGGCTGGCACTCATCATAAAACCCTTGGGATTCGTTTCGGGGACCCGAAATGCCAGCACAGCGGTGCCACCGCGCACAAGATAGTATTTACCGCCGGCGGTCAAATCCCAGCACTCCCCTTCGGACAGGCGGGTGTAGCCTGCCTGATCCAGCGTATCTGCCAAATAGGCAGCTGCGTGATATACGCTTACTGCAGCGTCCAAAAATGCCATCAGCTTCCTTGTTCGGATATCCATAATTTCCTCCTGTCGTATTCCATACGTCATTCATTACAAATTTGTTCCATGAAAATCAGCTGTTTTTATTCTACATCAACCTATGCAGTTCGTCAACTGTCAAAGCTTTGTCGAAATTTGTCGATTATAGGCGAACGATTGTTTAGATTTTTCCTTGCAAAAAACGATACATTATGCTAAATTATAGTTGTCGCACACGGCAGGTTCTGCCGTGATATTGGGGAGCAAGTTCATTATGACAGGAGAGGAAGCTATGGATAATCGCACAACTGTATTTATTGCCGACAGTACAGAAGAATTCTGCGGTACTCTTTCCGCTGCACTAAATCGTGCGGAGGGATTTCAGGTCATCGGCACGGCCAGCGATGGGGAGCAGGCCGTTCGTTTGATTCAGGAGAAAAAGCCGGATATTCTGGTGCTGGACCTGATGTTGTCCAAGAAGGACGGTATCAGCATTCTCAAAACCATTTCAAGTATGGAGAAAAAGCCGATTACATTGGCCACATCCGGTTTTGTGACCGACTATGTTGCCACAGCGGTTGCCGGACTGGGGGCCCGGTATCTGATGCTTAAACCATGCGACACATCTGCAATCGTGGAACGCTTGGAGGAATTCCGCTGTGGGGAGAATCAGCGGATCATTCCCATGCGCCGTCCGGATAAAAACAGCATTGAAACTATGGTAACGGGCATCATTCATGAAATCGGTGTTCCTGCCCATATCAAGGGCTATCAATATTTACGGGAAGCTATCATCATTGCGGTTGAGGATATGGATGTCATCAATGCCATCACCAAGGTGCTCTATCCGCAGGTGGCAAAGAGCTTCGGCACTACGCCGTCCCGTGTAGAACGGGCCATTCGTCACGCCATTGAGGTGGCGTGGGACAGGGGAGATCTGGATACCCTGCAACGGTTCTTTGGATATACCGTTTCCAATACCAAGGGAAAGCCCACCAACTCGGAATTTATTGCATTGATTGCAGATAAGTTGCAGCTGCAATTAAAGTCTGCCGATGTGGCACAACTGTAAAAAACACATCCACCGGTTTGTCCGGTGGATGTGTTCGTTTATGCCATAGTTAAAATATTCACCAACATCTGCACGCATTGCTCCATATCCTCTACCGGAATATATTCAAAGCGACCATGGAAGTTGGCACCGCCGGTGCACAGATTGGGGCAGGGAAGCCCCATAAAGCTCAATCTTGCGCCATCCGTACCACCGCGAATGGGAACAGTATTCGGAACCATACCGGCCAGTTCCATGGCCCGTTTGGCACGGTCGACTATAAACATAACAGGTTCGATTTTTTCCTTCATATTAAAATAGCTGTCCCGAATGGAAAGAGAAACGGTGCCTGCACCGTATTTGGCATTGATAAAATCTGCCGCCGCATTCATAACAGCCTTTTTCTCCCGGAATTTTGTTATGTCGTGGTCGCGGATGATATAATGCAGGGTAGCACTTTCAATCTCTCCGGACATGGAGTCCAGCATAATGAAGCCCTCATATCCCTCGGCATGCTCCGGACGCTGCTGCACAGGCAGAAGGCTGTTGAATTCCATAGCAAGCAGCTGGGCATTTACCATTTTATTTTTGGCAGCTCCGGGATGGATGCTCAAACCGCGAAATTCTGCCTTGGCACCTGCGGCATTAAAGTTTTCGTATTCTATTTCGCCCAAAGTGCCGCCATCTGCGGTATAGGCATAATCTGCACCGAATTTTTCTACATCAAACAAATCTGCTCCGCGACCGATTTCCTCATCGGGTGTGAAGCTGATTTTTAAAGTAGCATGACGCGTTCCTGATTTCAGCAAAAGCTCTGCGGCGGTCAGAATTTCGGCAATGCCCGCTTTGTCATCCGCACCCAACAAGGTGGTTCCGTCGGTTACGACCAGATGCTTGCCGACGTGGCGGCCGAGGCCCTCATATTCACTGCCGCGAAGGAAAATTCCCAAGTCCGCATTCAGGCAAATATCGGTTCCGTCATAAACGACTACTTTCGGCCGGATGTTGGTACCGGAACAGGCAGGTGCGGTGTCCATGTGGGCGATCAGACCGATGGTGGGCAGGCTGGGATCGCCGGGCACAGTACCGTAAACATAGCCGTTACTGTCCATGTGAGCATCCGCAATGCCCATACACAGCATTTCCTCTACCAGTGCCTGTCCGAGAAGCTTTTGACTTTCGGTGGACGGACAGGTTTCGCTGCTTTCATCGGATTGGGTTTCAAAAGAGACATAGCGCAAAAAGCGCTGTAATACAGATTCCATTGTGATTCTCCCTGGAAAAAGGCCGTCGCAAATGCGGCGGCCCGATTATTATCCATTATTTTGCGGCGTTGACCAGCTCAGCAGTATCCTGTGCGATCATCAGTTCCTCGTTGGTGGGGATGACCCAAACCTGAACCTTGGAGTCGGGAGTGGAAATCAATGCTTCCTTTCCACGAATGTTGTTCTTTTCAGGGTCGATCTTCACGCCCATAAAGCCCAGATACTCACAGATAGCGGCACGGGTATCAGGACCGTTCTCACCCACACCTGCGGTGAAGGTCAGCATATCAATGCCGTTCAGTGCAGCGGCGTAGGAGCCGATATACTTGGCGACCTCGTAGAAGAACTTCTGCAGGGCCAGAATACAGTTCTCGTCACCATTTGCCTCGCCGTCTTCCAGATCACGGAAGTCAGAGGAAACACCGGAGAGCGCCAGCACACCGGACTTCTTGTTAAGCATGGTGAGACACTCGTCCACACTCATGCCGTACTTGTTGCAGATGAACTGCACAACACAGGCATCGATATCACCGCTGCGGGTACCCATGGGGACACCTGCCAAGGGGGACAGGCCCATGGAAGTATCCTGACACTTGCCATCTTTTACTGCGGACAGGGAAGAACCGTTACCCAGGTGGCAGTTGACCAGCTTGAATTCCTTGGAGCCGTACAGCTCAGCGGCACGGCGGGCAATATACTTGTGAGATGTGCCGTGGAAGCCGTAACGGCGGATGTCATCATTCTCATAGTATTCGGTGGGAATGGCGTAACGGTAAGCCTTGGGAGGCATGGTCATGTGGAAAGCGGTGTCGAATACGGCGACCTGGGGAGTGTTGGGCATTACAGCCTGACATGCACGAATACCCATCAGGTTAGCGGGGTTGTGCAAGGGTCCCAGGGGGATACACTTCTCAATGGCCTTGATAACGGCATCGTCAATGATGCAGGAATCGGAAAATTCCATACCGCCGTGGAGCACACGGTGACCGACAGCGTCGATTTCGTCAGTGGACTTGATGACACCGTTTACCGGGTCAACCAAGATTTCCAAAACCGCCTGAATGGCCTCGGAGTGGCTGGGCATGGGGATGTCCTTGACCACCTTGTTATCGCCGACCTTGTGGGTCAGACGGCCGTCGATATAGATACGTTCGCAAAGACCCTTTGCGGACACATCGCCGGTTTCGGGATTCATCAGCTGATACTTGAGGGAAGAACTGCCGGCATTGATAACCAGAACATTCATTGGAAATTGCCTCCTAAATAAAAATAATATTTTCTTTTTTTCTCATTTATGCTATGATAGCCATAGTTAAAGGTATTGTAACGCATTTATTTCAATTTCTCAACCCCTGTAATGGAACTTTTTTGAAAAAGGAGGGATTTTTTTGAAAACCGTTGGCATTATTTGTGAATATAACCCCTTTCATCAGGGGCATCAAAAGCAAATTATCAGAATTCGTCAGGAATTTGGAGATGATGTAGCCATTGTTTGCCTGATGAGTGGGAATTATGTACAACGGGGAATGCCGGCAGTTTTCGACAAATCCCTTCGGACGGAGGCGGCCATTCGCTGCGGTGCGGATTTGGTTTTGGAATTGCCCACGGTGGTTTCCCTCTCCTCGGCAGAGGGCTTTGCAGCCGGGGGTGTAAAAATTCTATCGCCGTTTTGCGACAGTCTTTGTTTTGGCTGTGAAACTGCCCGGGAAGACACACTGATGGAAACAGCAAGGGCATTGCTGTTGCCGGACTTTTCCCTGCGGCTGCGCGAGGAATTAAAAAACGGCTGCTCTTTTCCGTCTGCACGCCAGAAAGCATTGGCGGCAATGGGACGAAATACGGATCTGTTGGAAAAACCCAACGATATTTTGGCGGTGGAGTATTGCAAAGCAATGATGGAGCAGGGCAGCTCCATGAAGCCGTTTCCCATACGCAGGGAAGGGAACTATCACGAAACTGTGGCGGATATAGATAATCCGTCAGCCACAGCCCTGCGGCAGTTGATCTGTGAAAAGGGAAACTGGTCAGATTATATGCCGACTGCGGCAGCGACAATTTTTCAAAATGCATCCGTCCATAGCTTGCAGGCAGGAGAACGGGCAATTTTGGCACGCCTTCGTACCATGGACGACGAGGAGTTTGCGGCACTGCCATACGGGTCGGAGGGCTTGTGGCGGAAATTTATGCATGCATGCCGCAGCTGTGCAGCTTTGGAGGAGATTATTACTGCGACCAAATCGAAACGGTATACGCGAACCCGACTGGATCGTATGGTGATGTGTGCCTACCTGGGAATCACCGGGGAGATGCTCCAAAAGGAAGCTCCCTACGTGCGTGTTCTGGGATTTACCGCCAACGGCGTTTCCGTACTCAAAAAGGCCAGGGAGACAGGCTCCTTCCCACACATCGGTGAGAAAACAGCAGATGCTTATGAGATGTGGGAACAGCGATGGGACGATCTTTATGGTCTTTTCAGCCATGCCGTACCCACCCCTTGCGGACAAACCCATACCCGCCGGATGTATATCGAAAAACAATGAAAAAAGACTTGTTTGCAATCGTGATGCCGTAAAGAACCGGGAAAACCCGGTTCTTTCGATTAAATTGCAAAAAAATAGAAAAATTTTTAAGAAAAGGGTGGACATTTGCTGCTTTCTTTGGTAAAATACTACGGCTGAAATTATAAAAATAGAATGGTGGCACTATGCCGCCCATAATTTGGAGGACACGAACCATGACTGTTAAGAACATTGAAAAGAATGGCAATCAGGCTACCGTCATCGTTGAGATCGACAAGGAATTGATGGAGTCCGGTGTGCAGAAGGCATACCTCAAGGCCCGCAAGAACATTCAGTTGCCCGGCTTCCGTAAGGGCAAGGCACCCCGTGTGCTGATCGAAAAGATGTACGGTGCGCATGTTTTCTACGAGGATGGACTGGAGGAAATTTTCCCCGAGGTTTATCAGCATGCTGTTGTTGAGCAGGACCTGAAGGCGATCGGCCGTCCCAGCCTCACCAATATGGATATTTCCGATGAGGGTATTGTTACCCTGACGATTACCACCGATGTCTATCCCGAGGTGACCTTGGGCCAGTACAAGGGCCTGGAAGTGGAAAAGGCAGAGGCTGTGGTTACGGATGAGCAGGTACAGGCTGAGCTGGATCGTATGGCTCAGAATGTTGCTTCCACTGAGACTGTGGAGCGTGCAGCTGAGATGGGAGATACCGCAAATATTGATTTCGAGGGCTTTGATGCTGGCGTGCCCTTTGACGGCGGCAAGGGCGAAGGCTTTGATCTGAAGCTGGGCTCTGGTTCCTTCGTTCCCGGCTTTGAGGAGCAGGTCGTGGGCATGTCTGCCGGCGAGGAAAAGGATATCGATATCACTTTCCCTGAGGATTACCACAAAGAGCTGGCCGGAAAGGCCGTGGTGTTCCATGTGAAGTGTAACAAGGTGACCACCACCATTACACCTGCCCTGGATGATGAATTTGCCAAGGACGTTTCCGAGTTCGACACTCTGGAGGCTTTGACTGCAGACATTCGTGCAAAGGCACAGGAGAAGGCTGATAAGCAGGTAAACAGTGCTTTTGAGCAGGCTGCTGTGGATAAGGCAAGCGAAAACACCACAGTGGATATGCCCAATGCCTTGATTGAGGCAGAACTGGACAACCAGATGGAGCGTTTTGGCTATCAGCTTCAGATGAGTGGTTATTCCATGGAGCAGTACGCAAAGATGATGGGCGGCGACCTGAATACCATGCGTAATGCATTCCGTCCCGCTGCTGAAAAGCAGGCCAAGGTCAATGTGACTCTGGAAAAGATTATTGAGACCGAGAATATCACCGTTTCTGACGAGGAAGTGGAGGCAGAGTATGCTGCTGTTGCTGAACAGTACTCCCTGGAAGCAGAAAAGGTCAAGACGATGGTTCCCGCTGAGGAGATTCAGACCAGCCTGAAGACCCGCAAAGCGGTTCAGGTGATTGTGGATAATGCAATCGCAGTTGCACCCACAGCCAAGGAAGAGGCTTCCAAATAAGGAATAAGCAGCCTGTTTCGTGGTTAGAATGTTTCAGACCCATGAAAGGAGCAATGACCATGAGTTTAGTACCCTATGTTGTAGAGCAGACCAGCCGTGGCGAACGCAGCTACGATATTTTCTCCCGTCTGCTGAACGACCGCATTATTTTCCTGTCCGAGGAAGTGAATGACACCACCGCTTCTTTAGTGGTTGCCCAGCTTCTGTATCTGGAAGCACAGGATCCGGACAAGGATATTCAATTTTATATCAACAGCCCCGGTGGCAGTGTCACCGCAGGGATGGCGATCTATGACACCATGCAGTACATCAAGTGCGATGTGGCCACCATTTGTGTGGGTATGGCGGCATCCATGGGAGCCTTCCTGCTGTCTGCCGGCACCAAGGGCAAGCGGATGGCACTGCCCAATGCCGAAATCATGATCCACCAGCCCAGCGCCGGAACACAGGGTCAGATTACGGATATGGCCATCCACATGAAGCGTTTGCAGACCATCAAGGAGCGCATGAATCGGATTTTGGCGGAAAATACCGGCAAATCCATTGAGGAAGTGACCGCTGCCTGTGAGCGAGACAATTTCATGACCGCGGAAGAAGCAAAGGCCTTTGGCCTGGTTGACCGCGTTCTGGAACATCATTGATTCCCAATAGAAAGGCGGTGCTGGGCTCATGGCAAGAAATGAAGACCAGTCCATCCGCTGCAGTTTCTGCGGCAAAAGGGAAACCTTAGTAGAACGGCTGATTGCCGGTCCCAACGTATATATTTGCAGCGAATGTGTGCAGGCCTGCAGTGAACTGCTGCGGGATGAGATTCAGTTGGATCACCAGGGAAAACTGCCTGCACCTGAAAAACTGCCAACCCCCTTGGAAATGAAGGCCTTTATGGACAGCTACATTGTGGGGCAGGAGGATGCAAAAATTGCCTTATCTGTGGCAGTTTACAATCATTACAAGCGTATTTATCATTGTACGGATACGGAAGTAGAGCTTCAAAAGAGCAATATTTTGCTCATCGGTCCCACCGGCAGCGGCAAGACCTTGTTTGCACAAACACTGGCAAAGATCCTGGATGTGCCCTTCGCCATTGCAGATGCAACGACCTTGACAGAGGCCGGTTATGTGGGCGACGATGTGGAAAATATTCTGGTGCGTCTGCTTCAGGCGGCTGATTTTGACGTGGATTTGGCAGAACGCGGTATCATCTACATTGATGAAATGGACAAAATAGCCCGTAAAAGCGAGAATACTTCCATCACCCGGGATGTTTCCGGTGAAGGCGTCCAACAGGCGCTGCTGAAGATTTTGGAAGGTACGGTTGCCAATGTACCCCCCCAGGGTGGCAGAAAGCATCCCCAGCAGGAAATGATTCAGCTGGATACTTCCAATATCCTCTTCATTTGCGGCGGTGCGTTCGACGGTTTGGATAAGATTATCGAAAAGCGCACCGATAAGTCCGCCATCGGTTTTGATTCTCCGGTGCAGAGCAAGAAGGATCGGGACGTGGGTAAGCTGTTTGCGCAGGTAGAGCCCCACGATCTGCTGAAATTCGGTATTATTCCGGAGTTGGTGGGTCGTATGCCGGTAATTACATCCTTGCAGAGCCTGACCCAGGAAGATTTGGTTCGGATTTTGGATGAGCCGAAGAATGCTCTGACGCGGCAGTATGAGGCACTCCTAAGCATGGATAATGTTGAGCTGGAAATCCAGCCGGAAGCGCTGGAAGAGGTGGCAAAGAAGGCTTTGGAGCGTCAGATCGGCGCAAGAGGTCTGCGTGCCATTATGGAATCCGTCATGATGAAGATCATGTATCAGATTCCCTCGGATTTGACCATTAAAAAGGTGATTATCACGCCGGAATGTATCCGGGGTGCGGAGCCTGTTATTGTGCGGGATGAAAAGCACCCGCGGCTTCCTGCAGGCGCAAAGCAATGATTCAGAAGGGGGTGGGAAAGCCCCCTTCTTTCCGCTATATCAAGAGAAAGGAGAAATCCTATGAATGAGAATATCAATATCGGCACAATGCCGATTTTAGCCCTGCGGGGCTTGGTCGTATTTCCGGAGCAGACGGTGCATTTTGAAGTAGGTCGCGTAAAATCCGTTCTGGCTTTGGAAGAGGCCATGAAGAAGGGTCAGACCTTGTTGCTGATGCCCCAAAAGGATATTGCAAAGGACGACCCGGAACTGCGGGATCTTTATGCAATGGGTACGGTTGCCAAAATCAAGCAAATTCTTCGGGGACAGGGTGAGACGATCCGTGTTTTGGTCACCGGTTTGTACCGTGCCAGAATACAGGAGCTGACCCAAAGTGACCCATATCTCTTTGGCGTGGTAGCATCGGTTTCGGATACGGAGGTTACGGAAAATCTCAGTGCCCGTGCCTTGCGTCGTGAGGCAAATACCCTCTACGGAAGCTACCTGGAGCTGACCGAGCACCAGGCTCAGCCGGTGCAGCTGAAGATGCTGTCCTCCGCCAGCTGCGGATTTTTGGCAGACAGTATTGCCCAGAATTCCGGTATTGAATTTGAAGACAAAATGAAGCTTCTGCTGCAGCTGCATCCTGTGCGGCGTCTGGAAATGGCCTTGAAGCTTCTTCGGCAGGAAATGGAAATGGTTCGTTTGGAGTCTTCCATACATGAAAAAACCAAGTTCCATATTGACCAGCAGCAGCGGGATTACTATCTGCGTGAGCAGATGCGAGCCATCCGGGATGAGCTGGGCGAGGACGAGGAAAACGAATATGCCGAGCTGGAAAGAAAAATTCTGGAGCTGAAGCTTGCGGATGAGGTAGAAGAAAAGCTGCTGCGGGATGTTTCCCGCATGAAGAAACAGCCCTTTGGTTCGTCAGAGGGTGCGGTACTGCGCAATTATCTGGATGTAGTGCTGGAACTGCCCTGGAACAAAAAGACGAAAGAGCGCATTGACGTTTCTGCCGCCCGTAAAGTGTTGGATAAGGACCATTTCGGGTTGCAGAAGGTTAAGGAACGGATTCTGGAAACCATCGCAGTACGTCAAATGGCACCGGAAAATCCTGCGCAAATCATCTGCCTTGTAGGACCTCCCGGTGTGGGTAAGACCTCGATTGCTTACTCCATTGCCCGTGCGCTGAATCGGAAAATGGCACGGCTTTCGCTGGGCGGTGTTCATGACGAGGCGGATATCCGGGGCCACAGAAAAACCTATGTGGGCGCTATGCCCGGACGTATTATGACGGCGCTCAGTCAATCCGACAGCAGCAATCCCTTGCTGCTTCTGGATGAAGTGGATAAAATGGGAACGGATTACCGCGGTGATCCCAGCGCAGCACTGCTTGAGGTGCTGGACGGGGAGCAGAACAGCGCTTATCGGGATAATTATCTGGAGATTCCTTTTGATTTGTCCGATGTGATGTTTATTGCTACCGCCAATACGCTGGATACCATCCCCCGTCCCTTGCTGGACCGTATGGAAGTGATTGAGCTGGGCTCATATACCGATGAAGAAAAGCTGATGATTGCCAAGAATCACTTGCTTCCCAAGCAGCTTGCCAAGCATGGTCTGAAAAAGACGCAGCTGCGTATTACGGACGACGGGATCCGGGAGATCATTTCCTGCTATACCCGGGAATCCGGTGTGCGTAACTTGGAGCGACGGATTGCACAGCTGTGCCGCAAGGCGGATATGGAGCTGCTGCAGGGCAGTGAGAGCAAGCGCATCACAGTTAACGGCAGTAATTTGGAACAGTATTTGGGCATCCGCAAATTCTTGCCTGACCGCGTTCCTATGGGCGACCAGGTGGGATTGGTGACAGGCTTGGCATGGACCTCCGTGGGCGGAGAAGTGCTGGAAGTGGAAGTCAATGTGATGGATGGAACCGGCAAGCTGGAGCTGACCGGTAATTTGGGGGATGTTATGAAGGAATCCGCCCATGCCGCCCTGAGCTATATCCGCGCCAACGCAGGCACGTTGGGCATTTCCGCCGATTTTTACAAGACCAAGGATATCCATGTTCATTTCCCGGAAGGTGCGGTACCGAAGGACGGACCTTCCGCCGGCGTGACAGTATGTACGGCGATGGTATCTGCGCTGACCGGCACCACAGTCCGTTCCGACGTGGCGATGACGGGCGAGATATCCATTCGCGGTCGGGTGCTTCCCATCGGCGGCTTGAAGGAGAAAACCATGGCTGCTTTGCGCCATGGCATCCGGACGGTCATTATTCCCAAGGAAAATGAACGGGATTTGGAAGAAATCGACCAAACTGTTCGCAAGGCGTTGAATTTTGTGTCTGCACAGACGGTGGAGGCGGTATTGGATACTGCGCTGAACCGCAGAGTGGACGGTGTAACACCTGCGCTGTTGAATACCATTCCTGAGGATGTAAAAGGGAAGGGACAGAAGCCGGGCATCCGGCAGTGAGGTGCTTATGAATTTTCAAAAGGTTGAATTTTTGATTTCTGCCGCGGCACCAAAGGATTTTCCCAAGAACCGGCTGCCGGAGATTGCCTTTGCAGGCAAGTCCAACGTGGGCAAATCCTCAGTCATCAATCGGCTTTTGCAGCGGAAGAACTTTGCCCGTGTGGGTGAAAGACCCGGGAAAACCATCCACGTTAATTACTTTACCCTGGACAGCAAATGCTATCTTGTGGATCTGCCCGGGTATGGATTTGCCAAGGTCGCACAGTCGGAAAAGGCACGCTGGGGCAAGCTGATGGAGGATTACTTCGCGGCAAACCGTATCGATTTGGGTGTATTGATCGTGGATTATCGCCATCCGCCGACGAATAACGATATTACGATGGCACGCTGGTTTATGGACAGTGGCTGCAGTTTTGTGGTCGTAGCCAATAAGATGGATAAGCTGAAAAAGAGTGAGCTGGAACCGAATTTGAAGGTCATCCGGGAGGACCTGGAGCTTCCCGAGGACTGTCCTGTGATTCCTTTTTCTGCAGAAAAGGGAACTGGCAGGGAGGAACTGGTCAGGCATATTCTTGCCACTGTCAGAGAATAAAAATACCCGCATCCCTAAATGGGATGCGGGTTAAAATTTATGCGCGCTTCTGCGCCTTTTTCAAAGCGCGTGCCAACTGGTCGGGACAGGATGTATTCTTAGGACCGCAGGTCGTTCCCTCCAGACGGGAGATGACCTCTTCCACATTCATACCCTCAACCAAAGAGCCGATGCCCTTCAGATTGCCGTTACAGCCGCCGATGAATTGTACATTTTTAACCTTGCCGTCTTCGATTTCAAAAATAATTTCACGGGAGCAGGTTCCGCTGGTTTGATAAGTGTATTGCATGATATATTCCTCTCTGCAAAGCGTTCTTGTCCGCTTCACAGCAGACAGCCTTTGTTTTTATTATACAATGCCTGTCAATCCTTTTGTAAAGAGAAATAAGCGAAAATGGTACAATTTTTAGCGAAAAAAGAAAATCCTTGACTTTTTATTAATATTAGTGTAAAATAAACAAGCGTTTGCGCGATACAAACGCCTATTATTTGTAAAGTTGACGGTAGAAACATGAATATTCATGAGAAATTAGCGAAGGTCTGTGAAGGCTTTTGCATCGACGGTACATATATCGGCTATGAGTTGATTCAGGTTGGCAATGTCAATAAAACCTATCGGGTCAAGGTTTGCCTAACGAACGGGAATGAAAAGTATTTTTTGGTGCAAAATCTGAATACCTACGTTTTCAAGAATCCGGTTCAAGTAATGGAAAACATCGATAAGGTGACGGAGCATATCCGCGCAAAGCATCCCGGTGAAATTGCTTTGCACTTCCACCATACGGCTGACCGTAAAACCTATATCGAATCCGGAAAAGATTTTTGGCGTATGAGCAACTATATTCCGTCTACTACCTACAATGTGGTGGGAGATTTGGATATTGTGCGCAATGCAGGCCGTGCCTTTGGGCGATTCCAGATGGATCTGGCGGACTTTGACAGCAAGCTGCTGTATGAAACAATCCCGAATTTCCACGATACAGTCAAGCGCTTTGCCCATTTGGCAGAAACTGTGCAGGCAGATCCCTGCGGCATGGTATCTCAGGTACAGGAAGAACTGGATTATTTATTTTCGGTTAAGGATCGTGCATGCGTACTCACAGCTTTGCTGCAGGAAGGGAAGCTTCCGCTGCGTGTGACCCATAATGATACCAAAATCAACAATGTGCTTTTCAGCGCTGAGAATGACGCAGCATTGGCGGTCATTGATTTGGATACGGTTATGCCCGGTTTGGTGGGACATGATTTTGGTGATGCAATCCGCTTTGCCGCGAATTATACGGAAGAAGACTGTCCGGATCTGGAAGCGGTGGGCGTGAATATGGATGTGTTCCGCGCCTTTACGGAGGGCTTTTTGGAGCAGACTGCCGCAACCCTGACGCAAACGGAATTGGACACGCTGGCATTGAGTGCGTTTGTGCTGACGGTGGAACTGGCCGTGCGCTTTTTGGACGATTACATTCAGGGAAGTCCCTATTTCAAAATTAACTATCCGGAGCACAATCTGGTGCGGACACGCTGCCAAATCGCCTTGGCCAAGGATATGGAAAAGAACATGGCGAAAATGGAGCAAATTGTTCGGGACTGTGTGGCTTCTATTCGAAAATAATAATGCATTTGAGAACCTGCCGGGATTGCGGCAGGTTCTTTTTGTTTGTTTTTTCACAATGCGGTTATCCTATAAGAAAACCGCAGGAGGGATTTTATGAAAAACAACAGCCAAACGGACAAAAATCAGTCAGAGCAGGAGCAGATTATTGAACTGGGCTCCGATGTAACCAAATCAAAAAACGGGAAAATCTATACACTGACCATCATTGGACAGGTGGAAGGACATCAGGTGCTTCCGGAAAACTGCAAAACAACGAAATACGAGCATGTTCTGCCGTTGCTGGCGGGCATTGAGGAAAGCGACGACATTGACGGCCTTTTGTTACTGCTCAACACTGTGGGCGGTGATATTGAAGCGGGTCTGGCCATCGCGGAGATGATCGCGGGAATGAAGAAACCAACCGTTTCCCTGGTGTTGGGCGGAGGGCATTCCATCGGCATCCCCCTGGCAGTATGCACCAAAAAGTCCTTTATCACACCCACAGCCAGCATGACCGTCCATCCTGTGCGCATGACCGGTCTGGTGGTGGGTGCGCCCCAAACCTTCCGCTATTTCCAGAGAATACAGGAGCAAATTGCAGATTTTGTCACCGCGAATTCCAAAATTCCCAAGGCGGAATTTGAACATTATATGATGGCAACAGGAGAAATGGCCACGGATGTGGGGACCATCCTTTATGGAAAAGAGGCGGTTGCGTCCGGTTTGATTGATAAGCTGGGCGGATTAAATGATGCGCTGTCGGCGCTTCACCGCATGATTGAAAAAAACAACAAGGGTCATCACAAAACAGATGAGATGCAAAAGCAATGACTTTTTTTGAAGTGGGGGTGGAAATTTAGAATAATCTGTGTTAGAATAAGATGAAAAGTTATCGAAGTGGGGTGATAGGCATGGATTGGAACGGGCTGTGGGGTCTGATATACGGCTTTTTCAGCGGTCTGTTTTCCTTTTTGCCTGCATCCCCTCAGGTACATCAAACGGTCTTGGTAAGACTTGCCGGTCTGCCTGCCCCAGGCTACGGAATTGCCTTTGCGGTGCATTTGGGAGCCTTGGCGGCGGTTATTGCATCCTACTACGAAAGAATCACCAAGCTGTCCCGGGAACGCAAAATGGCAGCATTGCCACTCAACCGCAGAAAGCGCCAGCCCAACGCGGTGAGCTTAATGGAATGGAAGCTTCTGAAGCTTGCGGCAATTCCCATGATCGTGTCATCGGTTGCGGCATTGTGGCTTGGACCGCGTTTTAACAGAATGTGGCTTTTGGTGTTGATAGTGGGCGTGAACGGTGTGATCGTGCTGTTGCCCAACTATATGTCACGGGCGAATAAGGATGCACGGACAACGTCACCTTTGGATGCACTTCTGGTGGGAATTGCCGGTATGTTCTGTGCAATTCCCGGATTTTCCGGTGTGGGATTGCTGACTTCGGTGGCGTCGATGCGCGGCCAGGATCGGCAATTTGCCCTTGATTTTACTTATTTGTTGATGATTCCCGTGCTGGCAGTGCTTTCTGTGGGAGATGTGGCAATGCTGATGATCGCAGGGGGCTCGGGCGGATTTTCCATGTTTTTCACAGGCGTGCTTGCCTGTGTGGCATCCTGCGGTGCCGGACTTCTCGGCATTCGGATGATGCGTTTTTTGGCGGTAAAAACAGGCTACGAAAGCTTTGCCTACTACAATTGGGGCCTTGCGATGTTTGCCTTTGTGATTTATCTCATTGGTTAATTAGATAGGAGGTACTTTATGGCGGAAAAGAAACAATCTCAGGCGGAAAAAGCTGCGGCTGCCAATAAGACCAAATATTCCGGTGAAAAGAAAGTAAAAAAATACACACTTAAGAAAGAAAAGCCCGGCGAGCAGGGAAAGCAAACCCAGCCCAAGACCAGGGTTCCCGTGCGGCTCGTAACTGCAGTAACGGCGCTGATTTCGTTTTTTATTCTGCTGTTTTCAGCAATGAATTTGGGCGGTGCATTTTTTGCAGTGATCCGAAATATCATTACCGCCCTCATCGGGCAGGTGGCATTTTATGTGGCGATTCCTGCGACGCTGTACTTATTTGTCATTCAGGCGTTCAGTCATAAACGCCCGGTCATTCAGCGCAGTGTCTGCCTGTTGGTCTTTGTGACCATCTGCGGATGTATTTCCCAGATCGTAATGATGATGTCCAGCAACTATGTTCTTCCTTCCAGCTCGAATGTGCTGTTTGCGCTGGTGGTTGGCGGCTATGAGGGAAGTACCGCAGGTTTGCTGTGCGGCGGTATTGGTATGCTGCTGCATGCCCTGTTCTGGCATATTCCCAGCTTGCTGATCTTGCTGGTAGCCGGCTTCTTTACACTGCTGGCATCCTTCCAGATCACCATTCCCAGCATTATTCGTGCGGTGCAGAACCGTCCCCGTGCCGAATTTGAGGATGAGGAGCCAGAAGAAGTAGAAGAGCCTGCTGCGGTTGTGGTAAATTACCTTGCCAACAAGCGCATTGAGCATTTGGAGAACAAGCGGAAAGAGGAAGAAGAGCGTCAGCTGGGAATCGACATTCCCGTTGATGACACACCCCTGACCCCCACAAAAGCAGAGCGAAAGCTGAGTCCCAAGGCGAGCGCATTTATGAGTGATGTGGATGCCGATGTGGAAACTCCGGTGGCGGCAGCCAAGGAAGGCATGTCCGGCAATGCGGATGTGGAGCTGATATTGGATGATAAAACTGCGACTGCAAATACCTTTGCCATGGAGGAAACTCCTGCGGCAATGACACCGTTTGCAAAGGAAGAGCAGGACGATGTGACGGCGGAAATTGCCCAAACCGTTGCACAGGTTGCAGAAACCGAGGCAAAAAAGATCACGGCAAAGGAAGCGCAGGAATCTGCCGCACAGGTTGCGGAGGAAATCGCGCTGGCGCAACAGATGACAAAGCAGGAATACCGCTTCCCGCCCATTGATTTGCTTCGTCCCAGTCAGCGCAACAACATGGATGCAACCATGGAGATGCGGGAAAATACCCGTCGGCTGAACGAAACGCTGGCAAGCTTTAAGATCGAGGCACATATTGTGAATGTGACCCGTGGTCCCAGCGTGACCCGCTACGAGGTGGAGCTGGAAAAGGGTGTGAAGCTGAACAAGCTGACGACCTGTGCCGATGATATCGCTCTGAGTCTGGGCGCATCCGGTGTTCGGATTGCGGCAGTACCCGGTAAGATTTCTGTGGTGGGCATTGAAGTGCCGAACCGCACGGTGACCAACGTTTCTCTGCGGGAAGTGATCGATTCTTCCGAGTTTGCAAAAGCAAAATCCAAGTCCTCTTTCTCTGTGGGCAAGGATATCGGCGGTACCTGTATTGTGGGTAATATTGCAAAGCTTCCCCACATGCTGATTGCCGGTACCACCGGCTCCGGTAAATCTGTGTGTATGAATTCCATTATTGTCAGCTTGTTGTACAAAGCAAGTCCGGAGGATGTCAAGCTGATCATGGTGGATCCCAAAATGGTGGAATTGGGTATTTATAACGGGATTCCGCATTTGCTTATTCCTGTGGTTACAGACCCCAAAAAGGCCGCAGGTTCTTTGCAATGGGCGGTGACGGAAATGATGCGCCGCTACAAAGCTATGTCGGATGCCGGTGTTCGGGATCTGGAATCCTATAACGGCATTATTGAGGCAGAAGGGGAAGGATCGAAGATTCCTCAGGTCGTTGTCATTATTGATGAGCTGGCCGACCTTATGCTGGTTGCCGCCAAGGAAGTGGAAGAGTCTATTTGCCGTATTGCCCAAATGGGACGTGCCGCCGGCATTCACCTGGTTATTGCCACACAGCGACCCTCGGCAGATGTGATTACCGGCTTGATGAAAGCCAATATCCCTTCGAGAATTGCCTTTGCGGTGGCATCTGCTATGGAATCCCGAATCATTCTGGATACCCAGGGTGCTGAAAAGCTGGTGGGCAAAGGCGATATGCTCTATGCGCCCATCGGTGCAGGAAAGCCCATTCGTGTGCAGGGCTGTTTCGTCAGCGATGCGGAAGTAGAAGCGGTTGCCGGCTATGTTAAGGATAATTTTAACACGGATTACGACCATGAAGTCATGGAGGAAATCGAGAGGAAGGCAGCACAGGCCGGCAGCGGCAAGAGTGCTGCATCCGACCCGGAGCCCACACAGGATGAAATGGACGGAGACGAGATGCTGCCGGCCGCGGTGGATGTGATTCTGGAAACCGGTCAGGCATCTGTTTCCATGCTGCAGCGCCGATTGAAATTAGGTTACTCCCGGGCTGCCCGGATTGTGGACGAAATGGAAGAAAAAGGTATTGTCGGCCCCTTCCAGGGCAGCAAGCCCAGATCCATTTTGATTACAAAGGAGCAGTGGCAGGCGATGCGCAATGGCCCCAAGCTGCAAATGGGCATTGATGACATGGAAGATTCCGGTGTGCCGGAGGAAATCGATTGATTCTTACGCGGATTTCCGCGAGGAATAAACAATACATCCCATCCGGAAAGCCGGAGGGACAGTAGGAGGAAATTCATATGAGAAACAAAAAAGTCAAGCAAATGGCAACCGTTGGCCTGTTAATGGCGCTGGTGATCGTCTTGCAGTTCGTTAGCGGGATTATACCGCCGGTAAGTGGATTTTCCATTTCCCTGGTGTTGATTCCCATTGTGATGGGTGGTGCTTTGTACGGCGCAGGGACAGGCGCACTGTTGGGCGGTGTTTTTGGCGTTGTCGTGTTGATCAACTGCATAACCGGAGCAGATGTTGGCGGTGCTATGGTACTGCAGGCGAATCCGATGCTTTGCGGCGTAGTGGTGCTGGCCAAAGGAATTCTGGCAGGCATGGCGTCCGGCTGGATCTATGGTCTGTTGAAGGGCAAGAACGCTTATGTTGCAATGCTCTGTTCCGCCATTATTTGTCCTGTTGTCAATACGGGAGTATTTGTCATTTGTATGCTTACCTTTTTCAAGGATGTGTTGGCCGTTTGGGCTGGCGGCGGAGATATCATTGCCTATGTTCTGACGGGACTGGTGATTGCTAACTTTTTGCCGGAGTTACTTATCAATGTTGTGTTTAGCCCCGCCGGACAGCGTATTGCCCATGTGGTAAAGAAGAATTAACATTAAGGAGAATCTTTATGCAAGAAACCGGGATGCAATATCATATCCACTGCCAAGAGGGGGATGTGGGCCGTTACTGCTTCCTGCCCGGAGATCCGGGTCGGTGCGAGGCCATTGCCGCGTATTTTGATAACCCTGTCCATATCGGGATGAATCGGGAATATAATATCTATACCGGTACATTATTGGGCGAGAAGGTGTCTGTTTGCTCTACCGGCATCGGCGGTCCGTCCGCATCCATTGCCATGGAAGAGCTGGCGGCCATCGGCACGGATACCTTTATCCGTGTGGGAACCTGCGGTGGCATTGATCTGGATGTCTGTCCCGGTGATGTGGTGGTTGCAACCGGAGCCATCCGTTTTGAGCACACCTCGTTGGAGTATGCTCCGATTGAATTTCCCGCAGTTGCAGATTTTGACGTCACAGCGGCACTGAAGAGCGCCAGCGAGGAGCTGGGGTATCGCACCCATGTAGGCGTGGTGCAATGCAAAGATTCCTTCTACGGGCAGCACAGCCCTGAGAAATCCCCCGTGTACTATGACCTGCTTCAAAAGTGGGAGAGCTGGAAGCGTTTGGGCGTGAAGGCCAGTGAAATGGAATCGTCTGCGCTGTTTGTTGTGGCGGCGGCATTAAAGGTTCGTTGCGGCAGCTGCTTCCATGCGGTTTGGAATCAGGAACGGGAAAAGGCGGGCTTGTTTATGCCGATGACGGAGGATACCTCCGGTGCGATCAAGGTTGGCATTGAAGCCATGAAGCGCCTTATTGCGGCAGACCTTGCCGGAAAGTGAGAATAAGCATATCTTCTGCAAAACGGCATGGCCGAAAGGCTGTACCGTTTTGTTATTTCAATCGTGAAAATAAGATAGATCCTTGTACAGATGTATGATACAATCAAGAAAACGGAAAAAGAGGTCTTTGTTATGAAAGTTGTAATTGTCCAGCCCTATTATTCCATGGATTGCAAGGATGCTGACGAGTGCTTTGCCGGACTGATTTCCTTGATGGAAAAGTGCTCTGACAAGGCAGATGTTATTGTTTTGCCGGAATATTGCGATACACCAACCGCCTATAAAACCAAAGCGGAGTTTGATGCCTTTATCGATAAGTACAACTATACGGTAATGCGCGTGGCGGTTCAAACAGCGATACGCTGCAAGGCACTGGTTTTTATCAATGCGGTGTATAAAACAGAAAAAGGATACAGAAATACAACATACGCTATCGACGAAAGCGGAACGGTTGTAGATAAATATTTTAAGGCGCATCCTGCACCATCAGAAGTTCGAAAGGTGCAGGAGGGGGGACATGCTTTTGATGTTTCCTACAGCTATCTGTTTGACGAGCCCCATGTATTTGAATACAAGGGTGTCCGCTACGGTTTCATGACCTGTTACGATTTCTATTTTTATGAGTCCTTTGCATCCCTTGCCCGGAAAAATGTGGATGTCATCATCGGTGCATCCCACCAAAGGACGGATACCCATCAGGCCTTGGAAATTATAGGCAGATTCTTGTGCTATAACACGAATGCATATCTTGTTCGTGCGTCGGTATCTCTGGGGGAGAATTCCGGAATCGGCGGTTCCAGCATGGTTATTGCGCCGGACGGCACAATGCTTGCCAATATGAAAAGCCAGGTTGGAATATGCGCGTGTGAGATCGATCCCACAAAGAAGTATTTAAAGCCTGCCGGCTTTGGCGGTAAAACAAAATCGCATTACGAATACATAGAAGAGGGCAGGCGTCCGTGGAATTACCGTCCGGGAGGAAGTGCGATCTGTTTGCCGCAGGACATTATGCCCTACCCGAGGGCTTGTGCGTATGGGGGATACAACGCGCTTCTGCCGGAAAATTCTATGCCGGCGTTTGGTGCGGCAGTAGCATCGGGCGCGGATGAGATTGCTTTTGATTTGTGCCTGACAGAGGAGAAAAAACCAGTATGCGATAAAACCCTGCTTGCGGACATCCTGCAGAAATTCTCATGCCATACGGTTATGAATATGCATATAAAACCGTCATCGGCAGAGGAATGCTGCTGCGAAGATATGATAAAGGAAATCGCGCGGCTGATAGAATGCTATGATTGTGAAAAGTATGTTTATTTCACCCTAGAATCGGAAGCATGCATAAAACAATTCACGGCGTATTTGCCGCATATCCCCGTTTGCATCGGCTGCTTGGGCGACAGACCGGATGAAATTGTGGACAGAGCCATAGAACTGGGAGCAGAAAAGGTTCAGCTCAGGAAGCCCTACATTCATCAGGAAATGATCGACAAGGCACATGCCCATGGAATCCGGTGCAGTGTTTTCTCAGATGATGAGAAGGAAGTACAGCATTTCTTGGAAATGGGAATCGATACCATTCTGACCAAGGACTTTGCAAAGATTTCTTCCGTTATAAAAAACCGCTAACGCCTTTCGATAAAAAATTGCCGTACAGACGATCCCGCGTGGCTATGCTGAGCATAGTGTTGGGAATTCGCCTGTACGGCCTTTTTGTAAAATTAAGAACGCACAAGAGGTGCGCGTTTTTTGCGTTTGATGGGTATTTGCGACAGGATGATCGCGCCGAATACCAAGCCGCAGCCAACCGCTTCCGGCACGGAAAGAACTTCGTGCAGTATAATTTGGCCGGACAGGGCGGCAAAAACGGATTCAAAACTCATGAGCAGGGATGCCGTTGTGGGTTCCAGGGACTTTTGACCAACGATTTGAAGGGTGTAGGCAATGCCCATGGACAGGACACCGGCATAGCACAAAGGCAGCCAGCAGGAAAGGATATTGGAAATCTCAAACGTTTCCGTGAACGGCATGACAATACCTGCCGCAACCGCACAAACCAAAGCCTGCGCCATGTTCAAGGCCATGCTGTCCAAATCTCCGGCCAAATGATCCACCAGCAGAATCTGTACTGCAAAGGCAATGGCACAGCCGAAGGTGAGAAGCTCGCCCTTATCAATGTTGCCAATGCCACCACTGAGCAAATAAAGACCAAGCAGGGCAATTATCACGCTGAACAGCACCGTAAGCGGCGGTTTTTTTCGGAGTAAGAGACCGAAGATCGGCACCAGAATAATGTACATCGTAGTAATAAAACCGCTTTCACCGGCGGTAAGATTCGGGTCGATCAGTCCCAGCTGCTGCAAAGCAGTAGCTACGAAGAGCGCAAGACCGCAGGGAATACCGGCCAGCCACAGCCTGGGATTGAAAACGGTGGGACAGAATGCTTTCGGCTTGCGGACCAGAAGAATGATAAGCAGAACCGCCACGGCCAAAACACAGCGGATCGCCAGGAAGGTAAACGGACCGACCTGTTTTCCGCCAACACTCTGTGCCACAAAGGTGGAGCCCCAAATAACGGTAGCCAGAATAATACTCAGACTGCCTTTTAACTGTTTCGACATTTTACATCACCGCATCAAACTTTAACATAATCGGATTCAAAATGCAAGATTGCATTTTGAAAACTCTGTGATATAATAAGAAAAAACGATTCGGAGGCAATACTATGGCTGAAATGAAGAAGATTCCTGCACGTTCAGAGGTCAGCAAAGAGGACACTTGGGCAATTGAAGATCTGTTTCCGTCCGATGAGGCATGGGAGGAAGCACTTTCCGCGCTGGAGGCGGATAAGCCGAAAATTTTGTCCTATGTAGGGCGATTGGGCGAGAGCGGTCAGACGCTGTATGATTATTTGTATATGCTGGAGCAGATGGACGTGGTGTTCAGCGATTTGGGCAACTACTGTATGCGCAAAGCGGATGAGGATACACGAAATGCAACCTATCAGGCAATGTCCGGTAAGTTCATGAATGTGGCGGTTGCCATGAGTGCCGCGCAGAGCTTTGACACACCGGAAATTATGGCCATTGAGGACGAAACGCTGGAGCAATTCTATACTCAGTGCCCTGCGTTGGAGCGATATCGCCGTTTGCTGACAGACACTCGCCGCCGCAAGGCCCATACACTGTCTGAGGCAGAGGAAAAATTATTGGCAGCGGCAGGGGAGATGGCCAATGCACCGGACAGTATTTACGGTGCATTTGCAGATGCGGACATTACTTTCCCGGATGCTGTGGATTCCAACGGCGAGCACCATACCCTGACACAGGGCACCTATATTTCCTGCGTGGAAAGTCCTGATCGGGAGCTTCGCAGAAGTGCATACGAAAATTTGTATCATACCTTCGGCAATTTTAAGAATACTGCCGCAGCGACGCTGAATGCACAGGGAAAGCAGTTGAAGTTTTACGCAGATGCCCGTAAGTACCCGTCTACTTTGGATGCGGCGCTGGATCGAACCAATGTGCCCACCTCTGTTTATCTGAACCTGATTGAAGCAGTCCATCAGAATATGGATAAGATGCATCGCTATGTCCGCTTGCGGAAAAAGCTGTTGGGACTGGATGAACTGCATTTCTATGATGTATACACATCCCTGATTCCCGATGTGGATAAGAAGATTCCCTTTGCGCAGGCAAAGCAAACGGTGTATGAGGGCTGTGCGCCTTTGGGTGAGGAGTATCGGAAGATCCTGAAAGAGGGCTTTGACAACCGCTGGATCGATGTCTATGAAAACCAAGGTAAGCGTGGCGGTGCCTATTCTGCCGGTGCCCGGGTGCATCCCTATGTTCTGCTGAACTACTCCGGCACACTGGACAGTCAGTTTACTCTGGCCCATGAAATGGGTCATGCACTCCATTCCTATCTGTCCAACCGCTGTCAGAATCCGGTGGATGCAGATTATAAAATTTTCGTGGCAGAGGTGGCATCTACCTGCAATGAAGCCCTGCTCATGGAGCATCTGCTTTCCAAGACCACGGATAAAAAGGAAAGAGCATACCTGATTAACCACTTCCTGGATCAGTTTAAGGGAACGTTGTATCGCCAGACCATGTTTGCGGAGTTTGAGCTCATTATCGGGCGGTATATCGGGGAAGGCAAAACCCTGACAGCGGACTTGCTGTGCGAGGAGTACAGGAAGCTGAATGCGCTTTACTATGGTCCGGATATTGTGGTAGACGACGAGATTGCTATGGAATGGGCGAGAATTCCCCACTTCTACTACAATTACTATGTGTTCCAGTATGCCACCGGTTATTCTGCCGCCATTGCCCTGTCCCGCAGGATTCTGAAGGAGGGGGCACCGGCTGTGAAGGATTATTTGGAATTCTTGTCCGGCGGATGCTCCAAGAGTCCCATTGATCTGCTTAAGGGTGCCGGTGTGGATATGACCGGCCCGGAGCCTGTCAATCAGGCACTCCAACTGTTTGGCGAATTGCTGGATGAGATGGAAGAACTGACAAAGGACGTGTAACCATGGAAGAGCTGTTTATTCCCACACTGCATACTTTTGCCATGGACAATATTTTTACAGGTTCCTGCGGGGCGTTTCGTTTTCGCACAGAGCCTAAGGTGGTCAAGGCGACACAGAAGGAAGTGGATTTTGCCCAAAGCACCATCGTGGCGGAATATTGGCACGGACCGTTTTGCTACGAAAAAAGTCAGATGGAGGGCAAGGAAGTTTTCCCGATGTCTGAGGAAGGGCGTTTAGCCATGAAAGCATGGCTGGAGGCGCATATTCACCCGGACTGAGAGAGGAGCTGTCAGTATGACATTTGGAATGCCAACCTTAATGGAAATTACGGAAATTGAAAAAACAGTTGCGTTATGCGGTGAGCTGGGACTGTCCTTTGTGGAACTGAATACGAATTTTCCGTTACACCAGCCCCATTTGCTGAATGCATCCCAGCTGAACCGATTGGCGGAGAAATTCGATGTCGGCTATACCATCCATCTCAATGATGAAATGGCAGTGGCAGAATTTCATCCGGCTGTTTCCGGTGGCTATCGGCAGGCAGTGGCAGAAACCATTGCGCTGGCAAAGCAAATCGGTGCGAAAAAGCTGAATATGCACCTGTCTGACGGGGCGAAATATACCATGCCGGATCGAATCGTGTACTTTTATGAAGCCTATTTGCAGGAATATTTGGAACAAACAAAAGTGTTCCGGGATATGTGCGAGACTGCAGTGGACGACAGCGGTATCCGGATCTGTATGGAAAATACCAACGGTTTCCGGAACTATCAGCTGGCGGCGCTGGATATTCTTTTGGATAGTCCGGTGTTTGGCTTAACCATGGATATCGGCCACAATTACTGTGCCGGCAATGGGGATGAAGCGTGGATTTTTGCGCATCAGGACCGCCTGCACCACATGCATGTCCATGATGCGAAGAACCGAAAGAACGACCATTTGGCCCTGGGAGAAGGGGAGTTGGATCTGCAGAAATATCTGACCCTGGCTAAAAAACAGGACTGCTCTGTTGTGCTGGAAGTAAAAACCGTTGCGGGACTGAGAAAATCCATAGATTGGGTAAAAAGTGCTGGTTACTTGGAGTAATTTCCTGAAAAACATTGACTTTTCTCAGAATTGTGTTAGAATAACTACGATATGTAAAGACTGTACGAAAACTAAACAGGCATTTGCGCCCAAAGAGAGAGGGAGTTGGTGAAAGCCCTTGCGTAACCGCCTGTGTGCCACTTTCGTGTTGCCCGGGAGGACCGGGACGGGAGCTCCCGTTACAGAGCCGCTAAGATGTCCCCTTGGGGATGAATTAGGGTGGTACCGCGATCAAACTCGCCCCTAAATGCAGGGGCGAGTTTTCTTTTTTGGAGAGAAATCCTAAATTATGATTATTATTTGGAGGTAATACCAATGAGCAATAAACCCTACGGTGTAAACGAACTGCGTGAGATGTTTTTGAGCTATTTTGAAAGCAAGGGCCACCTGCGTCTGCCCAGCTTCTCGCTGATTCCGCAAAACGACGCATCCTTGCTGCTGATCAACTCCGGCATGGCACCCATGAAGCCCTATTTTACCGGTGAAGTGGAACCGCCCCGTCGTCGTGTCTGCACCTGCCAAAAGTGTATCCGTACCGGCGATATTGAAAACATCGGCAAGACAGCCCGTCACGGAACCTATTTTGAAATGCTGGGCAATTTCTCCTTCGGTGACTATTTCAAGCATGAAGCGATTGCATGGTGCTGGGAGTTTTTGACCAAGGTGGTGGGACTGGAGGAATCCAGACTGTACCCCTCCATCTATGAAAATGATGAAGAGGCCTTTGAAATTTGGAACAAGGAAATCGGTGTTCCGGCAGAGCGTATTTTCCGTTTCGGCAAGAAGGATAACTTCTGGGAGCACGGCTCCGGTCCCTGCGGCCCCTGCTCTGAGGTCTACTATGACCGCGGAGAAAAATACGGCTGCGGCGAACCCGGTTGTACTGTCGGCTGCGAATGTGACCGTTACATGGAAGTGTGGAACAATGTGTTCTCCCAGTTTGACAACGACGGACAGGGAAATTATACCGAGTTGGCACAAAAGAACATCGATACCGGTATGGGTCTGGAGCGTCTGGCGGTGGTTTGCCAGGATGTGAATTCCCTGTTTGATGTGGATACCGTGATGAATATCACCAATAAGGTGACCTCCATTACCGGTGCATCCTACGGTCAGAGCGCCAAGACTGACGTATCCCTGCGTGTGATTACAGACCATATCCGGGCATCCTCCTTCATGATTGCGGATGGAGTTCTGCCCTCTAACGAAGGTCGGGGTTACGTATTGCGCAGACTGCTCCGCCGTGCGGCCCGTCACGGAAAGCTTTTGGGTGTGAACCGTCCCTTCCTGTATGAGGTAGTGGAAACCGTTGTGCAGGAAAATGAGAATCACTATACCTATCTGCGGGAACGTGCAGAGTATATTACAAAGGTGGTAAAGGTGGAAGAAGAAAACTTTGCCCGCACCATCGACACCGGTATGCAGATTTTTACCGGCAAGCTGGCTGAGCATAAGGCGGAAGGCAAGTCGGTATTTTCCGGTGAGGATGCTTTCCTGCTGTCCGACACCTACGGCTTCCCCGTGGATTTGACCGTGGAAATGGTCGAAGACGAGGGAATGACTCTGGATATGGAAAAGTTCAATGCCTGTCGTGAGGAGCAGCGTGTCCGCGCCCGTGAAGCACGGAAAGCTCTGGGCGATCTGGCATGGGCAGGTATCGATTTGGGATTGGATAATACCCCCACAACCTTTGTCGGCTATACGGAAAACACTTGCAGCGCAAAGGTTTTGGCAGTCTGCGTTGGCGATGAGGTTTCCGGTTCTATTGTTGGCGGTGAAACCGGCATTGTGGTGCTGGACAAGACCCCATTCTATGCAGAAATGGGCGGTCAGGTGGCAGACCACGGTGTGATTCTGGTGGGTGACAGCCGCTTTGAGGTCACCAATGTCCAGAAGGACAAGTCCGGAAAGTATCTGCACTACGGCAGAATGAAGTCCGGCTCTGTGAAGGTGGAGGATATTGTTTGCGCCAGTATTGATGTGGAACGCCGTAAGGCGATTATGCGTGCCCACTCGGCAACCCACTTGCTGCAGAAGGCATTGACTTCTGTTTTGGGTGATCATGTGCATCAGGCCGGTTCTCTTGTGGAGCCTGACCATCTGCGTTTTGACTTTACCCACTATTCTGCTTTGACTGCTGAAGAATTGGCAAAGGTGGATAGCCTGGTGCAGTCCGCGGTGTTGGAAGGCTATGGCATCCAGGTGCGGGAAATGTCCATTGACGATGCCAAGGCGATGGGTGCAACCGCTTTGTTCAGTGAAAAGTACGGCGATACGGTCCGTGTTGTAAATATGGGCGGTTACTCCATCGAATTGTGCGGTGGTACCCATTTGGACAATACCGCAAAGGTCGGTCCTTTCTTTATTGCCAGCGAAGGCAGTGTGGCTTCCGGTGTGCGGCGTATTGAGGCCGTTACCGGCAAAGCCTGCATGGAGGATATGCAGCACAATCGGGAAATGCTCTATGCGGCCGCTTCTGTTTTGAAAACAAAGCCTGCTGAGCTGAACGATAAGATTCAGGGACAGCTGGAAGAGATTCGCAATCTGAAGCGCGCCATCGAAAGTTTCCAGGCGAAGGAAACTGCCGGTGAGGTAGACCGCTTCCTGTTTGGCGCCCATGAAATTGGCGAACTGAAGGTGCTGACGGCGATGGTACCCAATGCGGACGCCGGAAAGCTGCGTCAAATGGGCGATAGCCTGCGGGACAAGTCCTCCAATGTGGTGGCAGTTCTTTCCACTATAAACGAGGATAAGATCACCTTCCTGGCCGTTTGCGGTAAGGATGCCATTGCAAAGGGTATCAAGGCCGGTGATTTGGTGAAGCTGGTTTGTACCGCCTGCGGTGGCAGCGGCGGCGGCAAGCCGGACTCTGCTATGGGTGGCGGCAAGGATGCCAGCCAGATGGACAATGCTCTGGCAATGGTGGATGATTTCATTTTGTCGAAATTAAACTAAATGAAAAGAGCGTTGCCCTTTGGCGGCGCTCTTTTTCAAAGGATGTGATTTCTTGCGAAAACTGATGTGGTTTACCGTCGGCTTTGCGTCAGCAAGCCTGATTGGTGCTTTATGCTACGGGATATGGCTTTTGGCAGCCGCGGGCATGATGTTGACGGTAGCCGGCATCTTCGCATTGATAAGCAAAAAATACATTTCCGTCCGCTTGATTGTTGTGATTGCCATAGGATGTGCGATTGGCTTCGGCTGGTTTTCTTTCCATGACCGGACATTTGTACTGCTTCCCCGTGCGTTGGACGGAAAGGTGCTGTCGGTTACCATCGAGGCAACGGATTATAGCTACGATTCGGACTATGGCAGTGCGGTGGAAGGGAGCTTTTGTTTTGATGGCAGGAATTATCCGGTAAAGGCTTATCTGCGGGATTTTGAAAAAATAGAGCCTGGGGATTCTGTGACCGGCTCATTTCGCTTTCGCCTGACCACTGACGGCGGAAGGGAAGAACCCACCAATCACCGTACGGAGGGGATTTTCCTTTTGGCGTATCCCATGACGGATGCTACTGTTGCAAAGGCCGACACGATATCCTGGCGGCACTATCCGTCTGTTTGGCGGCATCACCTGTCCCATAGAATTCAGGAACTCTTTCCCGGAGACAGCGGGGCATTTGCCTCAGCATTACTCTTGGGAGACCGCAGCGGCATTGATTATGAACTGAATACGTCCTTCAGGGCAAGCGGAATCAGTCATGTGATTGCGGTATCCGGACTTCATGTGACCATTCTGGTGACCTTGCTTCAGACAATTTTACTGCGGCGCAGACTGTTGTCCTGCCTGTTGGGAATTCCGCTGTTGATTTTATTTGCGGCGGTCATCGGTTTTACCCCTTCCGTCACACGTGCCTGTATTATGCAATCGCTGATGCTGCTGGCCATGGTGCTGAAGCGGGAGTATGATCCGTTGACATCCCTGTCTTTTGCGGCACTGGTGATGCTGGTCTGGAATCCGTTGGTAATTCTTTCCGTCAGCTTTCAACTGTCTGTGGGTTGTATGCTGGGGATTTTTCTGTTTTCTCCGCATATAAGGAATTGGCTGCAAGGTCTGAGATACCTGCAGTCCGGCACAGGAAAGGGACTCGCTAACAGAATAAAACGCATAGTGGTTACATCGGTTTCTGTTTCAACCGGTGCGGCGATTGTAACAACGCCGTTGGTCGCCTACTATTTCGGCTGTGTAAGCGTAGTGGGCGTATTGACGAATTTGCTGGTGATGTGGCTGATCAGTGCGGTATTCTATGGCGTACTTTTATGTGTACTGCTCAGCACGATCAGCATGGGCCTTGGAGCCTTCTTTGCATTTATCGTATCGCTACTTATCCGATTTATATTAAAAACAGCTGAGTTCATGGCGGGAATTCCCATGGCGGCGGTATATATGACCAGTGCGTATATGCGGGTGTGGCTGGTTGGCGGATATGGGATGCTCATGGCTATGAGCCTTCAGCGCAGAACGCAATATAAGCTTTTGCTTTGTGGTTTGGCTTTTACATTTTTGCTTTCGCAGACGTTTTCGTGGATTGAGCCGTTGGACGATCAATTCCGCGTCACGATGTTTGACGTGGGGCAGGGGCAAAGCATATTGATCCAGAGTGAGGGCAAAGCCTTTTTAGTGGATTGCGGCGGCGACAATGGGAAGGAAGCGGCTGACAAGGTTGCAGATACCCTGCTTATGCAAGGCATTTCCCGCTTGGATGGAATCATTGTAACCCATTATGACAATGACCATGTGGGCGGTGTGGAGTTCCTGCTCAGCCGCATTCAAACAGAGCGACTCATTGTGCCGCATATCGAGGACGACGAGGGAATTGGAAAAGCATTGGCGGAAAAGGCAGACAGCGGTGTCGAAATTCTGAGCGAGGATAGAATTTACGCTTGCGGACAGTCGAAAATTACAGTTTTTGCGCCGTTTTCTTTTCATTCCGCCAATGAAAGTAGTTTATGTGTCTTGTTCCAACGGAAAGATTGTGATATACTGATAACCGGAGACAGAGGCGCGGAAGGGGAACAGGAACTTATTCAAAACCACAACCTTCCGGATGTGGAGCTGTTGGTGGTAGGACATCACGGTTCTGCCGGCTCCACCACTGAGGCGTTGTTGGCGGCAACAACACCGAAAATTGCGTTTATATCCGTGGGAGAGGGCAATCATTACGGGCACCCGTCTCAACAGGTATTGGAACGGTTAGACAGCATAGGTTGCGAAATTCTCAGAACGGATTTGTGCGGAACAATTATTTTTCGGGGGTGATATCATGGCTTGGCAGAACGAAAAGCCCAGTGCATTGCAGAATTTAAAAGCGGAAATCAAGGAAAAGCAGTTGCAGCGGCTGTATCTGCTCCATGGTGAAGAGACTTTCCTGATGAATCATTATTTACAGCAGATTAAGAAGCTGTTGGTGGATGATTTGACGGAATCCTTCAATTTCCACCGTCTGAATAATGAGAATTTTGACATCCTCAGCTTTGCGGATGCAGTTGAGAATCTGCCGATGATGGCGGAAACAACCATGGTGCAGGTAGATGATGTTGACATCTTTAAGCTGAACGAAAGCGACAGAGAAAAACTGGCAGAAGTGTTATCGGACATTCCGGAATACTGCACTGTGGTATTTACCTTTGTGACCGTGGCATGGAAGCCGGACAAGCGTCTGAAAAAGCTGTGGTCGGCAGTGGAAGAGCATGGAACCGTTGTGGAATTTGAAAAACAGAATCAACGGGATTTAATTGCCTGGATTACCCGGCATTTTTTGGCGAATCAAAAGCGGATTTCCGGAGAATTGTGTGCCTATCTCATTGAGATCACCGACGGCACTATGACTGCCCTTAGCGGTGAGATCAAAAAGATTTGTGCTTATTCCGGTGCGGAGGAGATCTGTCGGGCAGACATTGATGCGGTGGTAGAGCCTGTAATGGATGCGGTGGTATTCCAAATGACGGATTTGTTGGGGCAGAAGCAGTATTCCAAGGCGTTGGAAAAGCTCCACCAGCTCCTCAAAATGCAACAGGAGCCGATTGCGATATTGGGCGCCATTGGCGGACACTTCCGCCGTTTGAGTACGGCGCGGGTTCTGATAGACAACGGCAGACCGGCATCGGAGCTGATGAGTCTGTGTGCAATGGGGGATTACGCCGCTCGGAAAAACATGGAGGCCGCCCGTCGTTTCTCACCCGAATTTTGTAAAAAAGCAGCGCAGTTGGTGCTGGAGACGGATTATCGCATGAAAACCTCTTTTGATGAGCAGGAACGGTTGCTGGAAATGCTTGTATTACAACTGGCGCAGGAGGCTTAAAATGGTACGTATTCAGGAAGCAATTTTGGTTGAGGGAAAGTATGACAGAAATACACTCAGCCAAATCGTGGATGCGCCGATTTTTGAAACTGCGGGATTTGGTATTTTCAAGAATCCCCAGCAGCGTGAGCTGCTGCGCCGTGTGGCAGAAAACCGCGGTCTGATCGTTTTCACGGATGCGGACGGTGCAGGACTGGTTATCCGCAATCACGTGAAAAGCTTCATACCGGGGCAGTTTTTGAAGCATGCTTATACACCGGATATCCTTGGGAAGGAACGGCGAAAGGCAAAGCCCGGCAAGGAAGGAAAGCTGGGTGTGGAAGGCATGACAAGAGAGGTGATTCTCGAGGCACTGCGTCGCGCAGGTGCAACCGTTGGTGAGGATAGCGCCCATCCCAAAACTGGGATCACCAAACAGGATATGATGGCACTGGGGCTGTCCGGCGGCAAAAACAGCAGCACCTTGCGCCTTTCTTTACAGAAAAAGCTGGGATTTCCGGCACAAATGAGTGCCAATGCCCTGCTTCAGGCACTTGACCTTTTGTACACCTTAGAGGAATTGACCGATATCGTAAAAACTTTGGAGCGTAGTAATGGTTGATATTTCAGTAAACAATTTAACAAAGTTCTTCGTCATCGGTGAAAACCTGTTGGAAGGATTATCCTTTGATGTCCAGGAGGGAGAATGCGTTGCGATTCTGGGTCGTAACGGCTGTGGCAAAACCACGCTGTTTAACATCCTTACGGGGCAAATGGATTATGATAAGGGCGAGGTGTATGTCAATCCAAACAAGCGTCTGGGCTTGATCTCTCAGATCCCAAAATTCCCGGAGGGATTTACGGTGGAGGATGTGCTCCGGTCCGCCTATACAGAGCTGCGGAATGTGAAGCGGAAAATGGAAGCGCTGGAGCAGGAAATGCTAAGCGGTGCCACCGGAGAACAGCTGCGGGAGTATGACAGTTTGACCAACCGTTTTCAGTCCGGCGGCGGCTATGATATGGACGTGGAAGTGGATAAGATCTGCAACGGTCTCGGCATTACGGCGCAGCAGAGAAAGCAGGACTTTGCCAGTCTGTCCGGCGGGGAAAAAACGAGAGTCAATCTAGGGCGACTGCTGCTGGAAAAAACGGATATCCTGTTACTGGATGAGCCCACAAATCATCTGGATCTGCGCAGTGTGGAATGGTTGGAGGGCTATATCAACAGCTTTAAGGGAACGGTTTTGGCCATATCCCATGACCGCTATTTTATTGACCGGATCGCAGACCGGGTGATTGAAATTACGGACGGACATGCAGAATTTTATTCTGGCAACTACTCGTTTTACATGGATGAAAAGCAGGCGCGCTTTGATCTGCAAATGAAGCAGTACGAGCAGGAGCAGGCAAAGCTGAAGCAGTTGGGCTATACCGTGGAACGGATGAAGGGCTGGGGCATTAACAACCGCACCCTGTACCGTCGGGCAATGTCCATTCAGCATCGGATGGAACGGATCAAAAAAACCGAGAAGCCTAAGACGGAAAAGACAATGAAAGCCAGCTTCGGGGAGAAGGATTTTTCCGGAGATGTGGTATTCAAAATGAAAAATGTCACCAAATCTTTTGGTGACAGAACGCTGTTTGCTGATGTGAATTTGAATGTCGAGGGCGGAGAGCGCATTGCTCTTCTGGGCGATAACGGAACCGGAAAGACAACGTTCATCAAATGCTTGCTGGGAGATGAGGACTGTCAGGGAAAGATCCAGTTTGGTCCCACAGTGAAATGGGGATACCTGCCTCAAATCATCCATTTTGACCATCCTGAGCGAACGCTTTACGACACCATGCTCTATGAAAAGAACTGCACCCCACAGATGGCACGTGACCGTCTGGGCGCATTTTTGTTTCAGGGGGAAGATGTGTTCAAAACCGTTGGAAACCTTTCCGGCGGCGAGCAGAGCCGCTTGCGGCTGTGTATGCTGATGGATGAGAAAATAAACCTGCTGATTTTGGACGAGCCCACCAACCACCTGGATATTGCATCCCGGGAATGGGTGGAGGCGGCCATTGAGGAATTTGAGGGTGTGTTGCTGTTCGTCAGCCATGACCGATACTTCATTGACAAATTCGCAGAACGGATTTGGCTTTTGGAGGATGGCACCGTCCGGGATTTTCCCTGCGGCTATGACAAATACCGTTCCATTTTGGAGCATGAACAGGCAGGAAAGCCGGTTGTTTCTGCGGCACCCAAGATAAAAAAGGAAAAGCCCAAGGGCGGCACCAAGGAAACGGACAAGCTGATACGCCGATTGGAACGGGATATTGAAAAACAGGAGCAGTTAATTGCTCAGCTGGATGCACAAATCGAGGCTGCGGCATCGGATTATCAGGAACTGACCCGTCTGCTGGCAGAAAAAGAGCAGGCAGAGGCGGTATTGATGGATTGGATGACCCAGTGGGATGAGGCGCAGTTATGAGCGAAGTGTTGAAATGGGAGCTGACTTTTCAGCAAGCAACCAAAGAGGATATTCCGGTCATTTTTGCACAAAGTAAGACATTGATCGAGCAATATGAGGATATTTCTTCCATTGACTACGGCAGAGTTTTGCAATGGATGCAAAAGAAACTGGAGGAAAATATTGCACAGTACACACGCATTGTAGCTGAAGGCGAGACAGTGGGCTATTACTGTTTGGAGTCCCGAGAAGGGGAAACGGAATTGGATGATTTCTACATTCTCCCGCCCTTTCGCGGTCAGGGAATCGGCACGAGCGTGCTTCAAAAATGCCTCGGTGAAATCACACAACCCGTTTTTCTGTATGTTTTTCGGGGAAATACCGGTGCGATTCAGCTTTATAACCGCATGGGATTTGTCCGGGCAGAGGATGTAAGCAAAACCAGAATGATTATGCGCCGGGATGGTTGACACCACCGACTTTCGGAACTATAATAGGGCAAGATAATCAAAGGAGCGAGTATAAAATGAGTTCTTGTAACGGAAATTGCGCCAACTGCAGCAGTTCGGACTGCGGCGATCGCAAAAAAGAAAGCCTGCTGGCAGCGTTGAATCCAAAATCCAGCGTTAAGAAGGTAATTGCTGTCGTATCCGGCAAGGGTGGCGTAGGAAAATCCACCGTAAGTGCAATGCTGGCGGTTGCTATGGCAAGGAGAGGCAAACGTGTAGGCATACTGGACGCGGATATTACCGGTCCCTCTGTACCGACTGCCTTTGGTGTTACCGAGTGCCAGGGAGCAGGGGAGGATGGATTGTATCCTGCATTGACACGGACAGGTATGCAGGTAATGTCCATCAATTTGCTGTTGGACAACCCCGGAGATCCGGTGGTTTGGCGCGGACCGGTCATTGCCGGTGCGGTCAAGCAGTTTTGGACGGATGTGGTCTGGGAGGATGTGGATTATCTGTTTGTGGATATGCCTCCGGGAACCGGAGATGTGCCCCTGACCGTGTTTCAGAGCCTGCCTGTGGACGGGATTGTGATCGTTACCAGTCCTCAGGATTTGGTGAGCATGATCGTTTCCAAAGCGGTAAAGATGGCTAACATGATGAAAATCCCGGTGCTTGGCTTTGTGGAGAACTATGCCTATCTGAGTTGCCCGGACTGCGGCAAGAAAATCAGTGTTTTCGGCAAAAGTCATTTGGATGAAATTGCGTCGCAGTTGAACCTGCCCGTATTGGCCCGCTTGCCCATTGATCCTGCTGTGGCAGAAGCCTTTGACAACGGACAAATGGAAACCGTGTTGACGGACAGCTTAAATGATGTTGTCATGGCGATTGAAAACCAAGAATAAAATAAGCCCTCCGCTTTCAAAGCGGAGGGCTTCACTGTTTACAGCAGCTTGCCGACAATATACCAAAGTGCCAAAAGCAAAATCATCAGCGGCAGGTAGGTGACCAGTACGGCTGCGCCGATGGCAACGGCAAAGATTTCGAAGAAATTCAGTGCATAGATCAGGGCAGTCATAATCAGTGTGGTCAGCACAGCCCGGGAGATCATTTTGCCAACAACGGTAGCAAAGAAAAAGGTGTACAGCAGCCCAATAACAGGACTGACCGTTGTCAGCAATGCACCGACAATGCCCTTCAAAGCGCCAAGCAGCAGCATCGCTCCCAACAGGCACAAAAGAATTACAGGCGCCCATGTGAGCAAGCCCTCAGGCAAGAAGGTGGTAAGCAGATAATTGACAATAGCAAACATGATCATGCCCGATGCTACCGACAGGATGCGAAACAGCAGCCAGGAGATCAGTCTTTTTCCGGTAGGCAACCAACTGTTCGCCAGATTTGCGAGGAAGGCAAGTATGACCATGTTCAGCACTTCATTGCAAATCACAGTGTAATCCACACCGGTGAAATTGGAAATAATAAGGGAGTCACCTGCGATGGTGACGAAGGGCAGGGGAGAGACCAAAAATTTCAAATCCAGGCCGAAGCTGTGGATCGTGACAGTTACAGCATAAATGAACAAAATGCCGATGGCGGAAGAAACGCTTTGGTTGAGCACGGATTTTTTGCCGAATACAAACCGGCCGATAAAGCCGAAGACCAAAGAACCGACTGTCAATACTGCGGCCATGATCAAAAAAGAAGTCATAGCCTGTTCATCTGCAAGAACGGCCTTTACTTGGTTTATGAAAGCTTCCATAAAAAACCTCCCATTTCACAGGTAAAAAAGCAGCCGCCAGCGTATTCTGGCGGCTGCGATGTGTAAACTGAAATTACTTCAGCTCTGCGGTAGCGCCAGCTTCCTTCAGCTCGGCAACCAGCTTCTCTGCATCTTCCTTGGAGATAGCTTCCTTCAGAGTCTTGGGGCAGCTATCAACCAGGTCCTTAGCGTCCTTCAGGCCCAGACCGGTAGCGGCACGGACAACCTTGATGACGTTCAGCTTAGAAGCACCGGCATCCTTCAGGATGACATCAAACTCGGTCTTCTCTTCAGCAGCCTCAGCAGCACCGCCGGCAGCGGGAGCAGCAACAGCAGCAGCAGCAGCGGCGGAAACGCCGAAAACTTCTTCCAGAGTGTGAACCAGCTCGGACAGTTCCAGAACGGTCAAACCCTTAACTTCCTCAACGAGAGCAGTGACTTTTTCACTAGCCATGATAATAATCCTCCTAAAATGTTTGTGTTTTGAATAATGTGTGTTGGTTTACGCGATTAGGCTTCTGCTTCTGCAGCAGGAGCGCCGCCTTCCTTCTGGATACGAACCTGATCCAGGACAAAAGCAAGGCTGGAGATAGGTGCCAAGAAGGTACCGAGGACGGATGCAACCAGTGCATTCTTGCTGGGCAGTTCGCCGAAACCGTTCAGCTCGCTGGCAGACAGCACGGAGCCCTCTACGACACCGCCCTTAATGGACAGGCCGAGACCCTTGTTCTTCTTAGCAAACTCGCATACAATACGAGCGGGGGCGATGGGGTCGCCGGTGGTGGAAGCCATAGCGGTAGTGCCGTTGAGAACTGTGCTGAAATCGTAACCTGCATTCTTGGTTGCGAAATTGGTCAGGGTGTTCTTTACAACGGAGTACTCGACACCGGCCTCGCGAAACTGCTTACGCAGCTCGGCATCCTGAGCAACAGAAATACCCTTGTAGTCAATGAACACGACGGAAGTCGCTTCCTTGATCTTGCTCTCCAGAGCTTCAACAATGGCCTTCTTGCTTTCAAGAACCTTTGCGTTGGGCATGATTTTTTCACCTCCGAAAAATAAAAGTGTCTTCCTGCCAGAAGACAGAAAGACACGCAAACAATCAAAATGTTAAACGCACCTCGGCAGGATTTATGCTCTAACGCACCTGCTGTCTTTGGCAACAGAGGCATTTTAACACAGATAAAAGCAAATGTCAAGGACTTTTTTAATAAATTTGATTAAAGTACCGGAGCCGAGGCTCCGGTACTCTTGCTTATTGGATTTCGCTTTTTGATGAATTATCCGGGAAATGCTGCAGCAACAGCATCACCATAGTTCATCATTGCGTTGATCAGAGTGACCAGGGAAGGATCTGCCTTCTTGATCTTGGCGGTACCAGCGATACTTACGGTGTATTCCTGAGATACCA
>SVMA01000010.1 GCA_015067635.1 Oscillospiraceae bacterium
CCGCCGCTGCACCCGATGCCATCAAGGCAGTTGCTGAAAACTGCCCCGACGTGTTGGTAGGTGCCGGCACTGTTTTGAATCTGGAGCAGTGCAAGCTGGCTGTTTCCATGGGCGCAAAGTTTATCGTTTCCCCCGGTTTTGATGCTCAGGTGGTCGGTTGGTGTATTGAAAACGGTATTGCCGTTACTCCCGGCTGTGTCACACCCACCGAAATTACCGCTGCTGTGAATATGGGTCTGAAGGTCGTTAAGTTCTTCCCCGCCAATATCTACGGCGGTCTGAACGCAATGAAGAACCTGGCTGCACCCTTTGTGGGTATTAAATTCATTCCCACCGGTGGTGTCAATGCTTCTACGATCCGCGAATATTATGAGGCACCCTTCGTTCATGCCATTGGCGGCAGTTGGGTATGCCCCAAGGCAGACATCGCTGCCGGTAATTTTGATAAGATCACTGCACTTTCTGCCGAAGCCCGCAAGGCTGCGCTTGGTTAATGCCTGAAATATCAGAATTTATTTTTGAAAGGATATAGAATTATGGCTAAAATTATTACCTTCGGTGAGCTGATGCTCCGCCTGCAACCCTATAACTACGAGCGTTTTGTTCAGTGTGACCACGTAGAATTCACCTTTGGCGGCGGCGAAGCCAATGTTGCAGTCTCCCTGGCAAACTACGGCATGGATGTTGCCTATGTCACCAAACTGCCCACACATGCCATCGGTCAGTGCGCTGTCAATTCCCTGCGCCGCTATGGTGTAGATACCACGAAGATCGTCCGTGGCGGTGATCGCGTAGGCATCTACTTTAACGAAAAGGGCGCTTCTCAGCGCGGTTCCGTTTGTATCTATGACCGTGCAAATTCCGCGATTGCCAAGGCAGAACCCGCAGATTTTGACTGGGATGCCATCTTTGAGGGTGCTGAGTGGTTCCACTTTACCGGCATTACCCCCGCCCTGGGCGGTCAGTTAGTGGAAATCTGCAAGCAGGCTTGTATTGCTGCCAAAAAGCGCAGCATCAAAATTTCCTGTGATCTGAACTACCGCGGCAAACTGTGGACCCGTGCACAGGCTCGGGAAGCTATGACAGAGCTGTGCCAGTACGTGGATGTGTGCATCTCCAACGAAGAGGATGCCAAGGATGTATTCGGCATTGAGGCTGAGGCTACCGATATTTACGGCGGCAGCCTGAATCATGAGGGCTACAAGTCCGTTGCCAAGCAGCTTGCTGACAAGTTCGGATTTGAAATGGTTGCAATTACCCTGCGGGAATCTCACTCTGCCTTCGACAACGGCTGGAGTGCCATGCTGTACAATGTTAAGGATAACGAGTTCTGCTTCTCCAAGAAGTACGACCTGCATATCATTGACCGCGTGGGCGGTGGCGACAGCTTTGGCGGCGGTTTGATCTACTCCGTTCTGAACGGCAAGAGCACACAGGCTGCTGTGGAATTCGCGGTTGCCGCTTCTGCTCTGAAGCACTCCATTGAGGGTGACTACAATATGGTCACCGTTGCCGAAGTGGAAAAGCTGGCCGGTGGCGACGGCTCCGGTCGTATTCAAAGATAAGGAGATCTGTAATGGCGAACGAAGAAATTTTGCAGGAAGAGGAACAAAACATTCTGGTGCTCACCGACGAAAACGGTGAGGACGTGGAATTTGAATACCTGGACTGCATTGAGTACGGCAGTAAGGAATACATCCTGCTGATGCCCGCCAATGACGATTCCAATGAGATCATCATTTTGGAGGTTGAGCCCGTGGATGCAGAGACAGAAAACTATCTGTCTGTTGCTGACGAAAAGATCCTGGATGCGGTCTACGGCATTTTCAAAGAGCGTTATAAGGATGTTCTGACCTTTGAAGATTGATTTTGCTAAACAGAAATTCCCTGGGATGCACAGCTGTGCATCCCAGGGTCGTTTTTTTATTTTTAATTCCAACCGGCATCTTCTGATTCCGGCTTTTTGCTTCTGTTGAGCAGATGCTCCACAACCTGCGAAGTCGGAACGCACTCATACAACACTGCATAAGCCGCACAGACAATCGGCATATCAATGCCCTGCTTTTGTGCCAGTTCCCATGCAGATTTTGCCGCATAGTAACCTTCCACTGCGGCACCAACCTCTTCCATCGCTTTCTGCGGGGTTTTCCCCTCACCAATCAGAATTCCCGCGCGGCGGTTTCTGGAATGGGGAGATGTGCAGGTAACGATCAAATCACCAATTCCTGCAAGTCCAGCAAAGGTATCCCGACTGGCACCCATGGAAGCACCCAAACGGGCCATTTCCGTCATGCCGCGGGTCATCAGCATTGCTTTAATATTGTCCCCATAGCCCATACCGTCTGTCACTCCGGCACACAGCGCGATCACGTTTTTCAGTGCACCGCCCAGCTCTGCACCCGCAATGTCCGGATTGGTGTAGATGCGGAAATAATCGGACATAAATGCATCCTGCACCAGCTCAGCATGTCCCTGATTGGAACTGGCCGCCACACAACCGGTGGGCAGACCCTGCGCCAGCTCTTCTGCATGACTGGGACCCGTCAATGCCACCACAGGATGCTCCGTTTCTTCCTGTACCACCTGACTCATGCGAAGCAATGTGCCTTCCTCAATTCCCTTTGTGACAGATACCATCACTGCATCCGCATCCAGCCAGGGCTTTACCCTGCGGCACACGGACCGAATGGCAAAGGAAGGACTGGCAATCACCACCAGGCGGCTGGCGGAAATATCCGCAAAATCGCCGGATATTTTCAATGCTTCCGGCAGCTGCACGCCCGCCAAACGGGGATTTCTGCCGGTTATTTTCATTTGTTCTGCTTTTGCGGTATCCCGGGCGATGAGTGTGACATCATGTCTGTTTTTGTGCAGACAGATTGCCAGGGCTGTGCCCCATGCACCACTTCCAACAACTGCTATCTTCATTTGTTTAAATTCCTGTGAATGAGATGAATTTTGGACTCTTTTCCTTTGAGCAATCTGACGATATTGCTTCTGTGCATGAAAATTGCCAAACAGCCGATAAAAATGCCGCCGGCCATATAAGCCCAATTCCCGTGGTAGACGATACCGAAGCCTACTGCGCAGGTCAATGCACCCAAGATAGATCCAAGGGAGACATACCTGGTAATAGCAAAGGCAATGAGAAATACTCCAAGCATCAACAAGGCAATCCGCCAATCCATAATCAAAGCCGCCGTAAAGCCGCACAGAACGCCTTTGCCGCCCTTAAAGCCCAACAGTACCGGGAAATCATGTCCCAACGATACCATCACAGCTCCCAGCACCAGGCCTTCCTGATAACGGCCAAAGGACGCCAGCATCCAACCGGCACCAAAAGCTGCCAAAGCCGCCTTCAGCATGTCCACCAGTATTACCAGCAAGGAGCTCCAACCGCCATAGTTGCGAAAGAAATTGGTAAGGCCTGCGTTACCGCTGCCGTGCTTTCTGACATCGTCATCAGCCACCAATGCGGAAATGCATACAGAGCCATTGAGATTTCCTAATAAATAGGCAGTCACCGCTGCCGTAAGCAGAGCGTAAACCATGCTTATTCCTCCTTATCGCCCTTTTGGCGAATGGTAATGCGAACCGGCGTTCCCTTCAGCCCAAAAACTTCCCGGATTTGGTTTTCCAGATAGCGCTGATATGAGAAGTGGAACAACCTTGCGTCATTGCAGAAGATCACAAAATGGGGGGGCTTGGTACTGGCTTGGGTCATATAATAGATTTTCAAGCGACGACCCTTATCAGACGGTGGCTGCACACGGGCGGTGGCATCTGCCAGCACACTGTTCAGTGCACCGGTGGTGATGCGGCTGGTGTTCTGCTTATGCACATCCTGAATCACCTGAAACAGTCTGTCCACCCGCTGACCTGTCAGCGCAGACAGGAACACTACCGGCGCATAGAGCATATAACTCAAACCATTGCGAACATCGTTTTCCTTGTCCCGCATGGTATTGGTTTCCTTATCCTCCACTGCATCCCACTTGTTCACCACAATAATCGCAGCCTTACCGGCCTCATGCACAAGTCCTGCAATCTTGGTATCCTGTTCCGTAACACCCTCATTGGCATCCACCAGAATAAGGCACACATCCGCCCGTTCAATGGCGTTGATGGAACGCATATTGGAATAGCGCTCTATGGCGTCGTCCACCTTGCTCTTGCGGCGCATACCGGCAGTGTCAATGAAGCAATACTTCCCTGTTTCGTTTTCAAAATAGGAGTCAATGGCATCCCGTGTCGTGCCTGCCACATCGGACACAATGACACGTTCCTCGCCGAGAATGCGATTCAGCAGGCTGGATTTTCCCACGTTGGGTTTTCCGACAATCGCAACCTTGATGATATCACTTTCCGCCTCTTCTTCGTCTTCCTCAGGAATGTTTTCCAACACCCAGTCCAGCATATCGCCGGTACCGTGACCGTGAATGGCAGAGGTTTCAAACAAATCCCCAATGCCCAGTGTATAGAATTCATAGACGTCCGGGTTGACCGCACCGATGGAATCACACTTGTTTACAGCCAGGCAAACCGGCTTTTTGCTCTTGCGTAGCATGGTAGCTACATCCTGGTCCGCGGCTGTGACACCGGAACGGACATCCACCACCATGATGATCGCATCTGCCAGCTCGATGCCGATTTCTGCCTGCCGGCGCATAAACTTCAGCATTTCGCTGTCCGTACCCGGCTCAATACCACCGGTATCCACCAAAGAAAACCGACGGTTACACCATTCACATTCGCCGTAAATGCGGTCTCGTGTCACACCCGGTGTGTCCTCCACAATAGAAGTGCGCTGTCCGGTCAGTTTGTTAAATAACATGGATTTGCCCACGTTGGGTCTGCCCACAATAGCAACCAAAGGTTTCGCCATATCCATTACTCCTTTCCATAGGAATCTCCATTTTCCTTATTATGGCACAGTTTTGTATGAAAAGCAATGAAAAACTGTGTATATTCAAATTTTATTTACGAAGTCTCCCCTTCTCCGGCACTTCCGTAAAAAGGAAAAAGAGGAAGGTACAAAACCTTCCTCAATGCTTTCGCTTTTCCTGCCTTAGTCAGCCTTGGCGGCCAGGACCTGACGGCCTTTGTAGGTACCGCAAGCCTTGCAAGCTCTGTGGGGCATGACGGGCTCGCCGCACTTGGGGCAGACGGTCACGCTGGGAGCAGACAGCTTCCAGTTGGAGCCGCGACGCTTGTCGCGACGGGCAGAGGACACTTTACACTTAGGGACAGCCATGGATGACACCTCCTTGGTCAAACTGCTTTTGCAGCATTCTTATGTTTTTACTTCTCGAGAAGCTGCTTCAAAGCAGCAAAACGGGGATCCGGCTCCTTTTGGCAATGGCAGGGACCATTGTTCAGATTTGTACCGCAACGGCAGCACAAGCCCTTGCAATCCTCCTTGCACAGCATCTTAGAGCCCACATTCAGCACAAACACAGTGCGAACGATGTCCTCCAAATCTGCACTATCGCTTACCAGAGGGAATACCCATTCATCTTCGTTATCTTCGTTACTTAGTTCTGTTACAAGCACCACGTCGATGGGAATGTCCACATCCTTCTCAAAATCCTGAGCGCAACGGTCGCAAACGCCATGGAGCGTGGTATGAACAGCACCGGTCATCACCAGCACACCGGCAGTATTGCGTACAGTACCGGAAGCCAGCACCGGCTCACTCACCGGATGACTGTTGCCATATTGAAGATCACGCAAGTCAATGCTGGTCGAAAAGGGAACGGACGCGCCGGGACAATCTATTATCTTAGAAAGTCCTAAAAGCATAGTTTCCCCTCCTCGCAGTCATGCTTAGATATTATAAAGGCTTTTGCGTCATTTGTCAAATACTATTTTCACGAAAATTGATTTCTCCCATGATTTTTTCTCGGATAGCTCTGTTCTATTCCCATTTTTCCGAACATACCCTGTTGTAGACCATGGCAGGAGCCTTCCCTCCTGCCGATTGAGGAGGCTGGCTATGGAAAACATCTATGCAGACATTGCCGCCAGAACCGGCGGCAATATATACGTTGGCGTGGTTGGACCGGTGCGAACCGGCAAGTCCACACTCATCAAGCGAATCATGGAGGAAATGGTAATCCCCTGTATCGAGGATCCCTATCGCAGAGAACGGGCACGGGATGAGCTGCCCCAAAGCGGCTCCGGAAAAACCATTATGACCGCAGAACCGAAATTTGTTCCGGAGGAAGCTATTGAGATTTCCCCTGATGGCAAGGTCAAGCTTCGCATACGCATGATCGACTCTGTGGGCTATATGGTGCACGGTGCAGTCGGTGCAGAGGAGGATGGCGTTCCGCGCATGGTGACAACGCCCTGGTTTGACCATGAGATCCCAATGACGGAGGCGGCAGAGCTTGGCACCAAGAAAGTGATGGAAGAGCATTGCTCCATCGGCCTGGTGGTCACCACAGACGGCTCCATCACTGATATCCCCCGGGGAGATTATTTGGATGCCGAACGGCGTGCCATTTTGGATATGCAAGCCACCGGCAAGCCATTTTTGGTAGTCATTAACACCAAAAATCCCAACGGCACTGCTGCCAAGGAAATAAAAGACTCTCTGCGCAAGGAGTTTGGCGTAGATGCTGCGATTGCAGACTGTCAGGCCTTGGACACAGCCGGTATCGTTGCCCTGTTAAAGGATCTGCTTTATGCCTTTCCCATACAGGAATTGCGTATCTTTCTACCCCGCTGGATGGATGCGCTGGAAGCAGACCATCCGGTCAAAACTGCACTGTATGAAACCCTGCTCCATTGCGGAAGTCAGATTGGAACTGTCGGGCAGACAGAGGAGGCCCTCACTGCCCTTACAAATGTGGAGCAGCTGCAAGGCTACTGCATACGGGATATCGATCTTGCCACAGGCGCTGTTTCGTGTGTGCTGAAATTCCCCGAAGCACTCTTTTACCAAATTCTCAGTGCAAAGGCCGGTATGACCATTACCACCGATGCCCAGCTTTTGCAGCTGCTGACACAGCTCAGTGAAATCAAAAAAGAATATGACAACATCTCCGATGCTCTGTCTGCTGTAAAGGCAACCGGCTACGGTGTGGTAATGCCCAGCGCAGAGGAAATGACCTTGCAGACACCGGAGGTATTACACAAAAACGGTGCCTATGGTGTAAAACTCCGTGCCGGTGCACCATCCATCCACATGATTCGGGTTGATATTGATACCGAGATCAGTCCCATGGTGGGAAGTGAACAGCAATCCCAGGATCTGATTACTTATTTGACCGGCGAGGATCCGGAAAAGCTGTGGCAGAGTAATATTTTCGGAAAATCCGTTTATGAGCTGATCCAGGAAGGTCTGAGCGCCAAGGTCATTCGGATGCCGGAGGATGTGCGTCTGAAATTCAAGAGCACCCTCAACCGCATTGTAAATGAAGGCGCCACCGGCTTGCTTTGCCTGATTTTATAAAGGAATGCCGACTGCTTTTTGCAGTCGGCAGTTTTTTATATTCCCCTCAATTTTTGAGCCACTCTCTGGGCAACGGCGGCACAGCGATTGGCTGCAATCGCCTCAAAGGCAGGATAGTCCATTTCTGCGCTGTCATCCGCCTTGTCAGAAATGGCACGCAGAATCACAAAGGGAATCCCGTTTCGGTATGCGGCATGGGCGATCGCACCGCCTTCCATCTCCGTACAAAGTGCCTGAGTCCTTTCGATAATGGCATTTTTCCGTTCCTTGTCACAAACAAATTGGTCGCCGGTAGCAATCCGACCAACCTTACTATGACCGGGATTGACCGCTTCTGCCGCCGCAAGTGCATAGTCCATCATGGTTTGATCCCCGGAAAAGGTAATCACATCCATCCCGGGCACCTGTCCATAGGCATAGCCAAAGCCAACGCAATCAAAGTCATGATACATCACGTCCTTGCTTATGACTAAATCTCCAATATCCAGTTCATTGCTGAGTGAGCCGGCGATACCGGTATTGAGCAGATGTGTCACACCAAAGCAATCGCACAGCACCTGTACGCACATTGCCGCATTGACCTTGCCTACACCGCACTGCACCACCACTGTGGGCAAGCCTTCCAAAATTCCGTCGCAAAACTCCATTCCTGCCCGTGTGACCACTGTTTTGCTTTCCATATTGTTCTTAAGCGCCTCTACTTCAATTTTCATTGCGCCAATGATTCCTAGTTTCATATCCGACTCCTTATTCCGGGTAGACCAGCCGGTCATCCCCTATATTTTCCAACAGACTTGCATATTTTCTGCCCCAGTAATTTGCCATGGGCAGATTCATATCCAAATAGTTTCCGCAGTCCTTTGCCGATGCCCCGGGAATCTCCCCACGGTAATTCGCAATAAAGCAAAAACAGTCATGCACCAGCGGCAACACCTCTTTGGATGTCAAATCCCCCTTCAGAAGCAAATAAAAGCCGGTCCGGCACCCCATGGGGCCAAAATACAGTACTGCGTCCTTCCATTGAGGCTCGTTTCGCAAATAAGTTGCCGCCAAATGCTCTATGGTATGCACTTCCGATGTGTTCATCACCGGCTCGTCATTGGGCTTTGTCAGACGCAAATCAAAGGTCGTGACTGTTTCTGTGCCCACGGTGTCCTTTCTGGATACGTACAGCCCCGGCTGCAGTTTGATATGGTCAATGGTAAAGCTTGTAATTTTCTCCATAATTTCTCCTGTTTTTTATCCGCATGATATACAGCATATTGCCTTCTTTTTCACTATCATACTTCAAAAGCCCCGTAAATGCAAGAAAAATGCATTTCTTTCGTTTCTTTATTTGACAAATAGGGTTATTCGCATTAAAATAATACCCAGAAATCAACTTTTCGAGGAGAATACCTATGGATAAGAATTTACATTTAGAAACACTTTGTATTCAAGCCGGCTACACACCCGGAAACGGTGAGCCCCGGCAGATTCCCATTGTGCAAAGTACAACCTTTAAATATGCCACCTCTGAAGATATGGGCAAGCTCTTCGACCTGGAAGCCAGCGGCTATTTCTATTCCCGTCTGCAAAATCCCACCTGTGATGCGGTGGCTGCAAAAATTGCCGCCCTGGAAGGCGGTACAGCCGCTATGCTTACCGGGTCCGGTCAGGCCGCCAATTTCTTTGCCATGTTCAATATTACCTCCTGCGGAGACCATATTGTGGCCAGTTCCGCCATCTATGGCGGCAGCTATAATCTGCTGTCTGTAACCATGAAGCGCATGGGCATTGAGGTGACCTTCGTAAATCCCGATTGTACCGAGGAGGAATTGAACGCCGCCTTCCGTCCCAATACCAAGCTGCTGTTCGGTGAAACCATTGCCAATCCGGCTTTGACTGTCCTGGATATCGAAAAATTTGCCCGTGCAGCCCATGCCCACGGTGTTCCTCTGTTTGTGGACAATACCTTTGCCACGCCCGTTAACTGCCGTCCCATTGAATGGGGTGCGGATATCGTTATCCATTCCACCACCAAGTATATGGACGGACATGCCAGCGCTGTGGGTGGCTGTATTGTGGACAGCGGCAAATTCGACTGGAATAAATATGCCGACAAATTCCCCGGATTGTGTACACCGGACGAGAGCTACCACGGTGTGACTTATACGGAGCGTTTTGGTATTGAAGGTGCTTTTATTACCAAATGCACCGTTCAGCTCATGCGGGATCTTGGCTCTGTCCAGTCTCCGCAAAGCGCATTCCTTCTGAATCTGGGTTTGGAAAGCCTTCCCTTCCGTATGAAGCAGCACTGCTCCAATGCAGAAAAAATTGCCGAATATCTGCAGAGCCATGAAAAGGTTGCATGGGTGAAATATTGTGGCTTGAAGAGTGATAAGTATTACGATATCGCGCAGAAATATATGCCCAACGGCTCCTGCGGTGTCATTTCCTTCGGTCTGAAGGGCGGCAGAAAAGCGGCAGAGGTGTTTATGAAGCATCTGCAGCTTGGCTCCATTGAAACCCACGTAGCTGACTCCCGCACCTGCTGTCTCCACCCCGCCTCTTCCACCCACCGTCAGATGACAGATGCGGAACTGGATGCCGCCGGCGTTGGTGCCGACCTGATTCGACTGAGCTGTGGTCTGGAGGATGCCGGTGATTTGATTGCCGACCTGGAACAGGCTATTGCCAAGGTGTAACAATGGCAGATCAATATTCCCGCACCCGTCTGCTGCTGGGAGATGACGGGTTGAACAGACTTCGCCGCGCACGGATCGCTCTTTTTGGCTTGGGCGGTGTTGGCGGTTACGTGGCAGAAGCCCTGGCCCGTTCCGGCATTGGCAATATGGATCTCATTGATGACGATTCCATCCATTTGACCAATCTGAACCGGCAGATCTTCGCCCTTCACTCAACTGTTGGGATGACCAAGGTGGAAGCTGCCAAATTGCGGATTCTGGACATTGACCCCACCATTAAGGTACGGACATTTCAGACCTTTTATCTGCCGGAAACCGCAGAGCAATTTGATTTTACCCAATATGATTATGTAATTGATGCCATTGATACCGTCACCGGCAAGCTGGCCCTGTATGAACAGGCAAAGGCCGCCGGTGTTCCGGTGATCAGCTCCATGGGAACCGGCAACAAGCTGGATCCTACCGGTTTTCGGGTAGCGGATATCTCCAAAACCTCCGGCTGTGCCCTTGCCCGCATCATCCGTAAGGAATGCGGAAAACGGGGCATCAAAGGCATCAAGGTGGTTTATTCTCCGGAATTGCCTTTGGAGCCGCAATCGGACGAGGTGCAGGAACCCCAGAGAGAGGGTTCCTCCCGTCGGTCGCTTCCCGGATCCACCGCCTTTGTTCCGGGTGTTGCCGGTCTTATCATTGCCGGTGAGGTTATCAAGGATTTATGCAAGGAGGTAGAATAATGGCGAATTATCTGCGCCAATGTGCTGTCATTTTTGGCTTTACCCTGCTGGGAGAGGCATTGCATCGCCTGATTCCCCTTCCCATTCCGGCTGCCGTTTATGGCCTGGTTCTGCTGTTTGCAGCCCTTTGTCTGAAAATCGTAAAGTTGGAGCATGTGAAGAAAATCAGCGATTTTCTTCTGACCATTCTTCCCTTTCTGTTTGTCGCGCCGGCAGTAAATCTATTGGAGAGCTGGGGCATTTTGGCACCCCAAATCCTTCCTATCGCCCTGTTGGTGATCTCTTCTACCATTCTTGTTTTTGTGGTAGCCGGTGTGGTAACACAGCTGTTGTGCCGGAAGGAGGAAAATGATGAAAATCCTTCTTGATTTACCCATTCTTCCCTTAGTCGTAACTATTTTTGCTTATCAATTCGGCTTGTTCCTTCAGAAAAAGCTGAAATCTCCCCTGTGCAATCCCTTGCTGATTGCAGTTATTCTCATCATTGGCGCGCTGTTGCTCACAGGCTATCCCAATGCCAATTACCAAAGCAACATGCAGATCATTACCTGGCTGATCACACCCGCAACCATCTGCATGGCAGTTCCTTTGTACGAACAAATGAAAATCCTGAAAAAGGATTGGAAAGCAATCTTTGCAGGAATCACTGCCGGCACTCTTGCCAGTCTGTTTTTCATTTTGGTAATGTGCCGACTGTTGGGCTTTGATGATATTCTGACCGCATCCCTGCTTCCCAAAAGCATCACCACCGCCATGGGCGCTACACTCAGCGGTCAAACCGGCGGAAACGAGGCCATCACCACCGCAGCCATCGCGATTACAGGCATCCTGGGAAACGTTCTTTGCGTCCCCATTTGCAAGCTGTTCCGAATCTCCCATCCGATTGCAAAGGGAGTCGCTCTGGGCACTTCTTCCCATGTGCTCGGTACCGCCAAGGCAAGAGAGCTGTCGGAACTGACCGGCGCGGTCAGCAGTCTTTCCCTTACTCTGGCCGGCATTTTAACTGCAATTCTCTACCCGTTAATTACCCTTTTATGAAAAGTAACTCCCCTCCGGCATCGCCGAAGGGGAGTTTTTGTTAAACTTCTTTGCTCTTGGTCGCGATTTCCATCAGGCACTTGGCGGTGAATTCCTCCGGTGTCATTGCACCAAGGTCATCTCCCCTACGGGTACGGACGGATACCGTTCCGTTTTCCATATCCCGGTCGCCGATGACCAGCATATAAGGAACTTTTTGTAGCTGTGCTTCCCGAATCTTGTAGCCCAGCTTTTCACTGCGGCAGTCTGCCTCAGCATGGATATTGACTGCTTCCAGCTTGGTTACCAGCTCCTTGGCATAGGCATGAGCACGGTCCGTAATGGGCAGTACGCGCACCTGTGTGGGCATCATCCACAGAGGCAGTGCTCCGGCATAGCGCTCAATCAGGTAGGCCAATGTGCGCTCGTAACAGCCCAGGCTGGTACGGTGGATAATATACGGCGTTTTCTTCTGTCCGTCTGCATCGGTATATTCCATGCCGAACTTTTGTGCCAACAGCATATCGATCTGAATGGTAACGATGGTATCTTCCTTGCCGAACACATTCTTATATTGGATGTCCAGCTTGGGGCCGTAGAACGCGGCCTCATCAATACCGATTTCGTATTCTACGTTCAAATCGTCCAAAATGTCCTTCATAACCGCCTGTGCATGTTCCCATTGCTCCACAGTGCCTTCGTACTTGATGCCAGCGCGGGCAGGATCCCACTGACTGAATCGGAAAGAGCAGTTTTCCAACATACCCACTGTTTCCAAGCAGTATTTTGCCAAATCCAAACAGCCCTTGAACTCTTCCTTCAGCTGGTCGGGACGTAATACCAAATGGCCCTCGGAAATAGTAAACTGACGGACGCGGATCAAGCCATGCATTTCGCCGGAATCCTCATTGCGGAACAAGGTAGATGTCTCTCCCAGACGCATGGGCAGATCCCGGTACGAACGGGCCCGGTTCAAATAGACCTGATACTGAAAAGGACAGGTCATGGGACGCAGCGCAAAGCACTCCTTGGTTTCATCCGTGGGGTCGCCCAAAACAAACATTCCGTCCAGATAGTGATCCCAGTGACCGGATATCTTATACAAGTCGGATTTGGCCATCAGAGGGGTCTTGGTAAGCAAATAGCCTCGCTTTTGCTCCTCATCCTCTACCCAGCGCTGCAGTGTCTGAATCACCCGTGCGCCCTTAGGCAGCAGGATGGGCAGACCCTGTCCGATTTCTTCTACAGTTGTAAAGAATTCCAGTTCCCGACCCAGCTTATTATGGTCACGCTTCAATGCTTCCGCCTGCTTTTCCAGATAAACGTCCAGCTCCTCCTTGGAAGGGAAGCCGATGCCGTAAATCCGCTGCAACATCTTTCGATTGGAATCGCCGCGCCAATAAGCACCGCAGGACTTGGTCAGCTTAAAGCCATTGTGCTTGACCCTACCGGTGGAATCCATGTGGGGACCTGCGCACAGATCCGTAAATTCTCCCTGGGTATAGAAGCTGATAACCGCATCCTCAGGTAAATCCTCAATGAGCTCCACCTTGTAGGGCTCATTTTTCTCCTGCATAAAGGCAATGGCCTCCGCCCGGGGCATCTCACTGCGTTCCAGATGCAGACGCTCCTTGCAGATCTTCTTCATTTCCGCCTCAATTTTCTCCAAATGTTCCGGGGTAAAGGAAAATGGGGCATCGAAGTCATAATACCATCCCTCTTCAATGGCAGGACCGATGGCCAACTGCACCTCCGGCCACAGCCGCTTGACGGCCTGTGCCATAACGTGAGAACTGGTATGCCAGTAATTTTTCCGGTATTCCGGATTCTCAAACGTGTACAAATTTTCTTCGCTCATGGTTTTTTACCTCCTTTGATTGGGGGCAGGATATAAAAAGACCCACCCCTGAAAAATCAGGGGTGGGATGATTATCATTCCACGGTTCCACCCTGGTTGCAGCAAGAAGCTACCACTCATTGGCACAGTAACGGGCGCACCCGGCAGGCTATTTCCAACCTGCAGCTCAGAAGTGGTATCACAAACCCCCGTCTTGCAGAACCCTCTCACCATACGGATTCCTCTCTGGGCAGCTGAGTGAATGTGCATGTCTTCGTCAAAGCCTTTATGGATGAAATGTAGCATAAAAAAACCAATTTGTCAATCCCCGTGGAGGAAAAAAGGCAGTTTTGCGGGTTTTGGGGTTTCCATAACAGTCAGATTGGTAAGCATAACAGGGCGTTGCGAAATAATGTTCGTTATGTTAACAAAATGTCATTCTTTTACCATATATTGTGTGCATTTCTACAAAAAAACCTAATATTTTGATTTTTAGTTTACATAACTCTAATTGTAATATTTTGCAAAAAGTTGCTGAATGCAGCATTTTTTATGTAAAAGCTTGACTTTTTCTTAAAAAATGTTATAATACTCTAGGTTTGCACACATAGAATCAAATTGTAACCGTTTTGATACCAATTTATTTTGGCTGTCAATTTTCATCTTAGTCTTGCGAAAGGAGGTACATTCTATGTTGGAATGTAATCGTTTTATCACAAAGAAAATGAAGAAATCCATCCGCTTTACCGCGCTTCTGTTGCCGGTGATTTGCATCGTTCTGCTGCTGAGTCAGACGGCCTTTGCAAAGAACACTTATTTAATAAATGATGGCGGTCGGGTTGTCATTCATACGACCTTTGCAACAAATCCTGCCGATGTTTTGGACGAAGTCGGTCTGGAATTGGGCGCAGAAGACATCTTCACCACACAGCCCGGCATCGGCGTTTCCGAAATCACGGTACAGCGTAAGCAGCTGATTACCATTATCCATGGCGGTAAGACCCTGGATGTGGTCAGTTACGGTGAAACCGTAGAGTCCCTGCTGGAACGGCTGTCCTTGATTTTGACCGAGGAGGACGTGGTGTCCATTCCCCTGAGCACACAGACCCACGACGGAATGCAGATCACCATTTCCCGCACCATGCAGGTGGAGGAAACCTACGTTTCCGTCATCCCCTTTGAAACTACCTATTGCTATGATCCTTCTCTGGCAGAGGGTGAAGAAAAAGTTTTGACTCCCGGTGTCAACGGTCAGCTACTGTGCACCGCGAAGGTTGTTTATTTGAACGGTGAAGAGATCAGCCGCACTGTGCTCACAGAAAATGTGGTTGCACAGCCCGTTAATGCAGTTGTTGCTGTCGGCACCTATACCGAGCAGATTGCTCCGGAAACAGAGCCTACAGAACCCCCTGCAACCCAGGCTCCTACCCGTCCTGCCCCGCGACCCAAGCCTGAGGTAACCGGAAAGCCTGTCATCGGCAACGGCATCATCACCACCCCTGACGGTGAAGTGCTTACTTACACCCGGGTGGAAGAATTCAAGGCAACTGCTTATCACAACTCCGATCCCGGCTGCACCATTTGGACCGCAACGGGCACCCTGTGCCGCGTCGGCGCCATCGCAGTCGACCCCAAGGTTATCCCCTACGGCACACGGATGTACATCGTCTCCAACGACGGTCGCTACATCTACGGAATCGCCGTAGCAGAGGATTGCGGCGGCTCGATCAAGGGCAACCGTATCGACCTCTACTTTGACAGCGTTGAAGAATGCAACCGCTTCGGCATCCGAAACTGCCAAGTTTATTTCTTGGGATAAATAGTTGCAAAACCGCCTTTCTTTTGGTATACTACCGGAAGAAAGGCGGTTCGTTTTTTTATGATAAATGTCTGTGATCTTCAAGTAATGAAGCCCCTGCTTGCCGCACATGGCTTTCATTTTTCAAAAGCAAAGGGGCAGAATTTTCTGATTGCTTCCTGGGTTCCGGAGCAGATCGCCCTTGATTCAGGGATGGATTCCCATACCGGTGTTTTGGAGATCGGTCCCGGAATCGGTCCGCTGACCCAGCAGCTGTGTCTTCGGGCTGGCAAGGTGTGTGCCGTGGAAGTAGATACACGCCTGAAGCCCTTGCTACAGGAAACCGTTGGGGAATTTGAAAATTTAGAAATCCTTTGGAATGATGTACTGAAGCTGGATATTCCCGCTTACGTCAATGAAAAATTCTCCGGACTGCGCCCTGTCGCCTGTGCCAATCTCCCCTACTACATCACTTCTCCCATTCTGACTGCGCTTTTAGAAGCCGACTGCTTCGACCAGGTGACGGTTATGGTGCAAAAGGAAGTGGCGCAGAGAATGGCCGCCAAGCCCGGTACAGCGGATTACAGCGCCTTTACAGTGTTCTGTCAGTATTACGCGGAGCCGGAGCCGCTATTCGATGTGCCCGCCCATTGCTTCCTTCCCCAGCCCAAGGTCACCTCTGCGGTAATCACCCTGCATATGCGCAAGGAACGGCCCTGGGATATCAAAGACAGGGACATTTTCTTCCGCACTGTTCGTGCCAGCTTTGCCATGCGGCGCAAAAAGCTGAGTAACGGCCTGGCTTCCGGTTTTCCTCAATTAGGCAAATCCGGTGCGGCTCAGGTCATTGCCGCCTGTGGCTTTGATGAAAACGTTCGGGGTGAAACCCTGGGCATTGCAGAATTTTCCAGGCTATCCAATGAAATAGCCTGTCGACTCTAATAAAAACCCCCTCGTGGAAATCCACGAGGGGGAAGCTTTATGCCTTGGAAAGTATGATTACACCTTTCTCTTCTTGCTGCCGATAACCAGTGCAAACAGGCAGGTTGCGGCCAGAACCATAACTGCAGTCATACCTGCAATATTGGTGTTGTCGCCCAAATTGGGAGTAGAACCGGAGCCGCTTGTCACCTTGGTATACATCTGTGCCGGGAACTGGCTGACGCCGACATTGGCGGCATTGTCACCGGTGATGTAGCTGATCTTGGAAGCGCTGATGGTGGTGTAGGTATTATAAGTACCCAAATAGTAAACGTTCTCACCGAAGGTGCTGGTGAAGGTCTTCAGGGTTCTATCCCACACAAAGACGGAAGCCGGTGCAGTGGTGGAGGTTCTCTGAGAGGGCTTCATAGTACCATTGTCATCACGCTCGTAGATCTCAATGTAGGTCTTGGTGGTGCCATCCATGAAGTACAGATGAACGCCGCCGCTTACTTCCTCCATGAATACGTCAACAGCCTCTTCTGCCTTATCGGTAGTGCCCAGATAGTAGCCGGACATCTGACCGTTGAAGTACAGAGTCTTGTTAACCGCTTCGTTGTTCTGTGCCAGACCCAGCTTGTAGCCGGTGCCGACAGCAGGAGTTGCTGCTACTTCATACTTGGTTACAGCAGGAGCAGTGGTAGGAGCAGTAGTGGGCTTTGTGGTGGGCTGAGTTGTGCCGCCTGCCTTCTTTGCATACATCTGAACCGGGAACTGACTGACACCAACATTGGCGGCATTCTCACCGGTGATGTAACTAATCTTGGAAGCGCTGATGGTAGTGAAGGTATTGTAAGTACCCAAATAGTAAACATTCTCACCGAAGGTGCTGGTGAAGGTCTTCACACTTGCATCCCACACAAAGACGGAAGCCGGAGCAGTGGTAGAAGTTCTCTGAGAGGGCTTGGTTGTACCATTGTCATCACGCTCGTAGATCTCGATGTAGGTCTTGGTGGTGCCATCCATGAAGTACAGATGAACGCCGCCGGAAACTGTCTCCATGAATACGTCAACAGCCTCTTCTGCCTTCTCGGTAGTGCCCAGATAGTAGCCGGACATTTGACCATTAAAGTACAGGGTCTTGCTTACATTATTCTGTGCCAGACCCAGCTTGTAGGCAGTGCCGACAACAGGTGCTGTTGCCACTTCATACTGGGAAGCAGCAGGTGCAGTGGTGGGAGCAGTAGTGGGTTTGGTTGTAGGTGTGGTAGAACCGGAGCCGGAAGCCTTATAGAACTTCAGGGTCTGATCCTTGATATTATCCGCAATATTGCCACTGTTCAGCTTATAGCCGCGGAAGTTTTGGTCGTTGTAAACACCGATGTAACGCACATTGCTGCCGGAATCCGTTACGGACAGGTATCCCGTTGCAGAATCCAACTTGAATGTGGAGCCGGCCTCAGTAGTGCCCACGCGCAAGCCATTATTGGCATTGGTGGTGTACAGCCATTTGCTGGAATCACCGGCAACCTGGATCTTGTAACCGCCGGAAACAGCAACTACATTCCAGCACATAGTATCCTTAACAGTAGAAGCGCTGAAAACTTCCAGAGGACCATAGGTCTGTGTGCCGCCGTTGTTCAGCAAAACATAGGTGTTTGTGCTGTTTGTCATTGTAATTGCAATTCTATCCGTAGGTTGGATGTTTGCCAGTGCGACTTCCTGCCATGTATCTGCCGCAGAAACGGCGGGAATCATGCTCAGACACAATGCCAGAACGATTGCAACTGCAAAAGTGGACTTCAGAATCTTTGCGATTTTCATGTTTTTCCTCCTTGATATACCCTTTTTCGGGAAAATAATTGGGAAACGGATAAACTGCGTCGACAGAATATCCAAATTTTCACAAATTCATTATATCACCTAAGGATTCAGGTTGCAAGCACAATTTGAGAAATCCTTTAATTATTTTTGGCCTTTTTTCTGCAAAAAAGAAGGGGCGCAGCAAGCACCCCTTCCTTCTATTTATTTACTGTATTTTCCGTGCATATTTGTTTTTCTGCTGCGTACGAACTCAATCACCAGCAGGATAATGCCGATCAGCAACAGTACGGCTGCTGCAATCCCGGCAATATGCCACGGAAATCCTCCGGACTGGGAATTTTCCTGAGGTGTCCCGGGCGCATCACCGCCCTGGGGCGTTGTGGCGTTAGGGTCGTTCAGCGCCGGCAGCACTTCTGTTTTCTCCCGACCGCAAACCGTACAGGTTTTTATCGTGCTTCCCTGCTCTGTTTCGGTGGGCTGTTTAACGATAACGCCTGCATCCCATTGGTGTAATTCCACGCAGTCTGCTTCACCGCACTCCGTGCAGCTCTTCCAGTGGCTGTCATCATCGCCGCCCCAGGCTTCACTTAACGTATGGACGTGACTCAATTCCCTTTTGATAATGAACTGGCAATCCAGACAAATCTGCGGAGTATCCATCGTTGCCTCATCCCCGGGGGTATGGGGCTTGATTTCGGAATCTGCACCGCAGGAAACGCAAACGCGCCAGTGTCCGCGGGTATCTCCCCGCCATTCCGGATTGTAGTTGTGCGGTGCCAAGCGGATATAGCCGCAAATATTGCAGTCCACATCGCAGTTATTATCGTAAACATGCTCCGTCTTATCTGTAACATGTGAGCAGCCATTCTTCTCGCAGCGATGCCAATGGTAAATAGCATCCTGGATCCAACCCGCGCTCATTGCATGCGTGTGGCTTGACGCAGAAGCAATCACATAATTGCATACCGTACAGGTTTGAGGCTTCTGCTCTGTTGCTGCAGGTCCGAGAGTGTGCTTTGCTTCATCCTTTTTTTGGTGGCAGGAGGTGCATTCGTGCCAGTGCCCCTCGCCATTACTGGACCATTCTGTTGAAAACTTGTGGGTTGTTTCTCTTGTATAGGTGCATTTTTCGCGGTTGCAGGTTGTATCACAATCATTGCTCCAGGTATGCCCCTGTGCCTTTACTGTTTCTTCCTTGGTGGCATTGCAGTCGCTGCATGTATAGACGGTGGTGCCGGAGCTGACACAGGTTGCCTCTTTTTTAACAGTTCCATCGTCCCAGTTATGTGGCTCCACTTCGGGCGTTTGACACTTGGTGCATACCCGCCGATGGCTCGTTCCATCTATCTTGGACCAGGCATTTTTGTCGGGATATTGGTGCTTGCAGCCAATCGCAACCTCTGTTCCTGTGAACTTTACAGTAATACTTCCGTCAGCATTTGAGCCACTGGCTCCTTCGCCTGTAATTTTCACCGCTTTCAGCGGCGCATTGCTCTTAACCTTAAAGGTAATCACCTGAATGACCCCGTTATAGGTTGCCGGTGTCATTCCAAACAATCCGACCTCTGTTGCTGTACCGTCGTACGGCACAACCATAAAACTGCCGACAGTAGACGGCGGTGTTGCAGGCGCAACATACTCAAAGACATTGCTGTCAAAATTCAATCCGACCATCACGGAAGTAAACGGCGTATCACCGGAGATGCTGACTGTGAAATTCACAGTTTCTCCCCTTTGTAATTCTGTCTTGTCTGCCGTCACCTTAATGACCGTTTCATTGGCGGCCAAGGTCGGTACCGCCGCTATTAGCAGCAACAAAACACACAGTGCCATTACAATAAACTTTTTCATCAAATCACCTCATGATGTCGTTTTGCTTAGCTTAACGGATAACGGTTGGGGAAATAAACATGGCGCAGCAAGTAAATCGCATCCTGATCATTCAGCTTGCCGTCCTTGTTGTAATCCGCAGGCTCTGCCATTGGGTACCGACTGGGGAAATAAACGTGACGCAGCAAATAGATTGCATCCTGGTCATTGATCTTTCCGTCTGTATTGCAGTCACCCGTCACTTTTTTCTGTTCAAATACCGCCTGATAGGTTGCATTTCCGTTGCAGACTTCTGCCACCGCTTTATCCCAACCGGTGAATATATAATAACCGTTGCTGTCTGCCGGCTTCGTGGGGTCTGCAGGTACTGCGACCGTTTCTCCAACGAGGTACTCCTGTTCGCTGATAACGGTTCCGTCATCCATCTTAAATATCACCTTCGCTTTGACGATTTGCACTTCCATGCTCGCCGTCTGCGTTTCATAGGTGATCGTCAAGGTATTCGTGCCTACCTTGCTGTTATCAAAGCCTGTGACCATTTCCGGTGTCATGTCAAGGATTTGCTTAGAGCCGTCGGAGAAGGTAATCAAAATTTTGCCGCCGGTCACATCCAGCTTTTCTGTCATGTGGACGTAGCTTTGCTTTGCAGGTGCCTGATGTACGGACACGGACTGCACTGTCTTCTCCGTTACATCGGCATTTTCAAAGCTGACATAGGGTAAAGCGATCCAGCCCTGCTCAATTTTGCCCCACATAATGCTTCCGTCAGTTTTCCATTCCTTAACCAGAACCTTATCGCCCTTTTTCAGAGTAACTCCAACGGAATCGTAGCTCGTGCCGGCATCCTTGCGGACATTCAGGGTATTCGCTGTAACCACGCCCCACATTGGCAGGGTTTTGCTCAGCACGGTTGCGTAATCCGTATAATCCAGGCAGATCCATTGGTCACCGAAGCGCCCCCACAGTGTGCCGTCGCCTCTTGTCACCTGGGTAATCTCCAGGACGTCCCCTGCATTTGCCTTGCCTACAGACAAGTAATACGTCTGCGGGCCGGTTCGGATATTCACACCGTTGGCGGTCACCTGAACCGTCAGCTTCATTCCGGTATCCACCGGAGGGATCACCACCGGCTTACCCGTGGGTGTTTTCCAATGAGCATACAGCACCGTACCGGTGGGAATACTTTCATCCAGCATCTCCACCTTGGTTCCGCCCACCCGTTGGGTATACCAACCGTCCAATTCGTATGTAACCTGAACTCCGGTCTCATCCGGACCGGTAGGTCTGGACTTGAATTGGGTTTTGATTGGGATCACATTTTTCGTATCAAAGCCGTGTTCATCATATTTCACAACACCGCCATTGCCATCCATAAAGGCAATGCGATATTGATCCGGACGGGCGCTGACATCCCATTGTCCCCGGGAATCATAAATGCCGTTGGCATAAATGTTCATCTCAACGATCCGTCGGCCAATCAAAATATGCTCATTGCCGGCCATGCTCCAGAGCATAAAGCCGTACAAAAGATGTGTTCCCTTATCACCGGCAAAAACAGCACCGCTAAAGTTACCCGTAATATTCTTAGTCCAGCCGGCACCGGTATTATATGTAAAGGACACCAACGCATCGTACTGATTCTGTCCAAAACCGTTCTTTGCAACCAGGTCATGCTCCTTAACAAAGTCATTGACTTCTTTTTCGAAATAGTCCAATTCCTTGCGCAGCAGCTGCTCTGCATATTCCTTGGAAATCTTATTGCCGCCCTTATCTTTTCTGTAATACTCCACTTCCTCTGCCGGACACTCACTGCCGTATCCTATGCTCCACTGGCTGTAATCCCAGTAGGCATGCTCGGAAAAGCCTTCCATTTCCTTTAATACCGTCATCATCGCGTCAGAGATCTTGAAGGTTCCGTCCGGGACTTCCGGTTCTGTTGCGGGCGGTGTGGACGGTTGCGTTGTCGGGACTGTCGGTTCGATTTCCGATGTGGTCGGCCGGGTTTCCGTTGTCGTAGGCTGAGTCTCCCCTTCCGTAGCCTTAGTGCAAATGGGCAAAATCGTTGCCAGCATAAGCGCTACCACTAAAATCAGGCTGCCAATGGTCTTCCCCTTCATTTGTCCATCCTCCCACAAATCGATTTCCAAGATATTATAACAGAAATCGGCAGATTTTGCAAGTGGCATTGTATGAACAAATTACAAAGTTGTTACTATTTTATCACAGCAAATGTTTCGCTTTTTGTCTAAAAAACGGTCGAGAACATACATTTCCTTTGAAAATTCGCCGATAAACATAACATTTTTTCCAAATATTTCTTCCGAAAAGATTTGCTTTCTTTTCCCGCTTGTGATAAACTGTATAAAAACGAAGCAAAGGAGTGCCGTGATGGAACAAAAAAACGCCTTAATTGCCATGAGTGGCGGAGTGGACAGTTCCGTAGCCGCCTATTTGACAAAAGAAGCCGGCTTTTTCTGTATCGGTGCTACGATGCGGCTGTATGAAGATCCCGAAAACACTTCTGACAGCACCCTGGATGCACGGCAGGTTTCTGCACGTCTGCAAATTCCATTCCATGTGCTGGATTTCCAAAAGGAGTTCCGCCATTGCGTCATGGATGCCTTTGTCCGGGACTATGAAAACGGCTTGACTCCCAATCCATGCGTGGTATGCAACCGATACATGAAGTTCGGCTGTCTGCTGGATGCCGCGAAAAAGCTCGGCTGCGACCATATTGTGACGGGACATTATGCCCAGATCGTTTACGATGAACAAAGTGGCCGCTGGGCGCTGAAAAAAGCGGTAGACGAAAGCAAGGATCAGTCTTATTTTCTCTATGGCCTGTCCCAGGAGCAGTTGGCACACAGCCTGTTTCCTTTGGGCGCACTTACAAAGAGCGAGGTGCGGGAAATTGCGGCCACACAGGACTTTCTCAACGCCCGAAAGAAGGACAGTCAGGACATTTGCTTTATTCCGGACGGAGATTACCTGTCCTTCATGAAACGCCATACCGGAAAGAATTATCCTGCCGGAGATTTTTTGGATCTTGCAGGCAATGTTGTGGGCAGGCATAGCGGTGCGGTCGGATATACACTGGGTCAGCGAAAGGGGCTTGGTATCGCTTTGGGTGAACCCATGTACGTCTGTCACAAGGACGTGCAGAAAAACACTGTCACCGTCGGTCCGGACGCCTCCCTGATGCATACGCAGTTATTGGCGAACGATTGGTTTTGGCACACCATTGCACAGCTGGATGCGCCCATGCGGGTAAACGCAAAGGCCCGTTCCCGGATGGCGGAACAGCCTGCCACCGTCTATCCCGCTGAAAACGGCTTCGCACGGGTGGTTTTCGACGAGCCCCAGCGTGCCTTAACCCCGGGCCAAGCGGTGGTACTCTATGATGGCGATATCGTCATCGGCGGTGGAACCATTACCGATGTCTTATAGTAAAAAATTTTGTGGTCTGTTGCAACGCAACAGACCACAGTTTTATTGTAAATAAGCAGGACTCCCCTTTTACAGCGTAACACTACCGATGTAGTCATATTCCGCCACCTCCGGAGGATTTTCCGATTTGAAGAAGTGAAAAGAGTCCTCATTTGCAACATACAGATGCGCCAGACCAATACCCATATCGATACGGTTCATGTAGCCCACTCTGCCATTTTTGATGCAATATACATGGAGAATATCGTCCCAGTGAACAAAATACCAAGGCTGACTGTTCACTGCAGAAGGAGCCAAACGGACAGGCTCCAGTCTGGGATCAGTCTGATCTGCAATCTGTTCCGGCTTCTTTCTGTTGAATTCCTCTACGCTCTGCCGCAGCTGCTCCCCCTTGGGATAGCCAAATGCCAGCATGATTACAAACTGCATTCCCGGAACTTCGGGTGCAGTCCTGGGATTCATCCTTCCCATACCCAACCAGCAGACACCTAACCCAAGGCTCTGCAGATACAAGTCCATCTGCTGGAACAGAAATCCCACGTTTTCCCACCAGCCTTCGGTTTTCTCGGAATATACGGTGATCAACTGGGAAGTTGTCCACGGGCAGATACATTTGACCTGTTTTCGCGGTGTAATATTCCATTGGACTTTTATTTCCGGGTACAGTGGCTTCATTGGAAAGGCTTTGATTTTCTCAATCACTGCCTCATCTACGGGAGTGTTCATAAAACTACGGCAGGATTTGCGCTTGTAAATCATTTCATTCAGGGTCATACCTCTTCCTCCAACGCTTCAATATAAAAACTCACAGGCCGAAAGCCGTCATTGCACGAGAGCATTGCAGACTTGGGATTCTTCATCCAACCGTCATAGAAATTACCGCCGCCCTCGGAAAGCGTCTTAACGAAAGCCGCCATACACTCCCATGCGCTGTCACAGAACCCTTCCGGCTTTTGATCACCGTTCGCGATCCAAACCTGCCCTTCCTTCACATCACAGGCATGCTCTATGGGATTCTCGTACTGTGCCATCAGGTCAGGATAACAGGCTTTGCGGATGGCTGTAATTTTTACTTTTTTCATAACGCTTCCTCCATGCGGCCTTTCAGCCGTTCCAACAAGTCACCCTGTAAGTAAAAGGTCGTCTCAAAATGCAAAAATCTGTCTGTGTTCCGATCCCACAGGAGCATCAGCTTCGGTGGGAATTCTTCATCCCCTTCCCAGAATTGCAAAAGCACCGGAAAGAATGGCGTCACAGAGAATCGGCATGTCATATTGGCACCCGCCACAGACGGCTGCATGATCCCACCCAGGCTTTCACAGGCCACCTTAAGCTTTTCCCCTTGACCGTCAAATATTTTTGCGTATTTTTTTGTAAAGGTTTCTGTGTCGGTAATGCCGGTAACCACGAAGGTGCCCACTGCACACCACTGGTCTGAAAGTGCAGGCGCTTGGGTTCCCTGATGATGGCACAGCAAGTCATAGATGGTCATTACCGTGGCGTAGGAGCGACACTCCTTCCACCGGTTTTGAACATATTCTTCCACTGTCCCATCTTTTCTGCCTATACGGTATGGTGTATTCAGATAGTGCAGATATATAGACTTTTCATTTGCTTCCAAACCGAATTTGCGGATGAGAAGCTGCTGATCGTACTGCAAAAATATTCCCTTGGCCATATCCACCTGCAGGTCATAATTGGATGCAGACATTTTCACGCGCCACCTCTCCCCGTAATACATTGTAAGCCTGTTTTTATTATATCACGCAAACGTGCCGGTTGCAATGCCTAACAGCTTGCAGCGCATAAATCAAAACCCGCCCCGCAGGGCTGTTTTTGCAGCTTTGCGAGGCGGGATTTCCGTTGCTGGTGTAAATTTATGTAAGGTACTGCTCCCACAGGAAGGGCGTTTCCACCTTCTTCAGCCCAAAGGCTTCGCGGATGCCCTTACAGATGCGGTTCAGCTTCTCCTGGATCACCGGAGACCTGAAAAACTCCTCATTGCCAGGCATGCAGGCATACTCCAGAATTGTCGCCCGATCTTCCTTGGCATAGCTCATAGAAAACAAATCGATAAAGTATCGGTTGTCCCCTTCTGTATCGGTTGTATCTGTCCGTTCCAGATTGGTCACATAACTGTTGTCATATTCAAATTCCTTGGGATTAAGCTTGTTCCACTCATACAGGGCAGAGGACTTACTCAGTACCAGAGTGTCAATGTAATGGGCAACCGCATGGTAGAAGCTTTGCTCCAGCTTTTCTCCGGTGGTTAACGCAAGGATGGGAACATCCCCCTTCCAAAATTGCCAGCTTGAGGGATTTTCCAAGCCGCCCCATTCCGGTTCACCGGAAATCCTCTGTACCAATGCAATTTTCATCTTTCCGCCGGGTGCTTTATTGAAGAAGCCCTTGGGATATGCAGACAATACTTTTTCCAAGCGGGGCAAGTGCTCCTCATAAGCCTGCACAATGTACTCCGCTGTGAACACATAGTCCTCCGGAGCCGTTGCTGCGGCATCCTTCCACAGCAAAATCTCTACACCGAAACGCTCTCCCAATTCCTTTGCTGTCTGCGCCAAGACAGTAAGCTTTTCCTCGTTGGGCTTTTCCTGTGTATAAAGCGGCTCTGTATAAACGCCGGTATCCGAAGCCGGTGCTTTTTTTACATTCCAGTGATACAGCTGTTCTGTTTCGCCCTTGCTTCCCACAAGCCATACACCGCTGTCACCGTCACCCCAGAGTCCCCGGACATTTGTGATACTGGGCAATGACAGTGTTCCGGTGCGTTTGCCGGTTGTCAGGTCATAATAAGAAAGGTTCGCCCCGTCTGCACTCTCTGTCACCATTACGATGGCACTGTTTGGAAACAGCATAAAATCCCGGCCATTCTCTTCCTCCGGCCACAGAATCTCATGCTCCTCCTTGCCGCCAAAGCGCAGCTGCGTAATGCCGCTGATGTCCATGGGCAGATAATATTGCTCCTGCCATGTCACCAGACCCTCCAAATATGCGCCTTCCTTCAGAACCATTCCGGTAGTCGCATCAATCAGCAGAGTCTGCTCCTGATTTTCGGTTTGTTCCAGCACATAGCGCAGGACCTCTCCGTTGCCGAAGCTTCCGGTCACCTTCTGATGAAGTGCTTCCTGTTCCTTAAGCAGATGGGAAATGTTGGTCTGGAGATTTAAGGAAACGACACCCTCTTCCGTACAATAATCCACCGTTTTCCAGTCCTGCGACAGACATGCATCGCCAATAATCTCCTCCGGCAAATACATCCGACCCATTTCCAGCAAATCCGGATTCAGAAACACCATTGAGCGTGTTGCCGAATCATAATATCCGGCACCCTGTTCCGTGAGTTGCATTTGCTCCGGGTTCGGTGCAACGCCCTCCCCCAGTTCATAGGTTCGAACCAATTCCAGTTTTTCACCTTCATAAAGAGAAAATACGCCGGAACCGTTTTCCTGCCGCATCAGCACAAGGTCATCCCCCATGGTAAAGCAGCCATAATACCCGGCCCCCTCCAAGGAAAAACTGCGCACTGCACCGTTGGTGGACTTCTCCACATCACTTTCCGGTACATAAAGACCGGGTTGTGTGGTTGGCTGCGTGGGAGAATTGGATGCAGCATCTTCCGTAGGAGCAGTAGCTGTCTGCGTGCAGCCGCACAGCAACAAGCTCAGAATCAAAAGTATGCCAAACCATCGCGCCATATTATTGCCTCCTTGCAAGTGTATAGTCATCGCCCTGCCGATAATAAGGGCATCGATTTTTACCGGAGCTGAAAAAACGATATACCTCGTCCTCGTCCAGATCCATCATACAGAAATACTCATCGTATTCCTCATCGTAATCGTAATACCAACAGGTATCGCACTCACATTCCATGGGTATCCTCCAACAAAACAACGGAAAATTCCCCGTTGTCATATACCATACAGCTATGACTGCCATCCTTGGGAATGGACACACTGCCGGGATTCAGACAGCGGATGCCGTTTCGAACTTCATCCATTTTTATATGGGTGTGTCCGGACAAAAACACGCTTCCTTCGGGCAATTTTGATAAATACTCCGGGCTTTCGTGATGTCCATGGGTAAAATAGAACAGCCTATTATCCACCAAAAGCTGCTCCGCATCCGCCATACAGGGAAAGGGCAGCACCATCTGATCCACTTCTGCTTCGCAGTTGCCCCGTACCGCAAGGATAATATCCTGATACGCTGACAGCATGGGAATCACCCGTTTGGGGCTGTACTCCCGGGGTAAATCATTTCGCGGTCCGTGGTACAGCAAATCGCCCAAAAGCACCAGCTTGTCCGGCTTCTCCCGTTCCACCACTTCCATCAGCTTTCCGCAATAGTAAGCAGAACCGTGAATATCCGATGCAATCACTAATTTCATAGCTTCTCCTATCGTGTTGCCAGGTATGTCTCCACATCAAAGGGTTTGATTTTTTCATCCTTACGCAAATACAACGGATGGTGGGGATGTCCTTTTTTGGTAATGGCACCGACACAGAACCAACGGGCATCAAATTCCTGCCCTGCCGTCACCATATCCCGCACGCATTGCGCCAGGTAATCTCTTTTTTCAATGATCGCTCCCCAGGCCGCCCAAACCGCCGGTTTTTTGGAAATGGACAGCACATAGCGAAATGCCGCCAGATTTTCCTCATGCAGCCGTCGATTGCAAACCTTCTCCATCGCATCTGGGTCGGTTGCCCGCTGAGCATAAACATTGAACATGATAAAGCTGTCAAAGCCGTTGCCCAATGCAATACGCTCCACGGATTTTAAGGTATTGTCCAGGGCATCCGGCGCGGCCGTAGAGGGATTGATACCAATACAGATCAACGGATTTTTGCCCCGGGTCCCCAAAATATATCGATATTCCGAGTAGAAATTGGGCGCGTAGAGCCATTTTTCAATGTCATACTCCCGCGAAGGCGTATTGGCAGCTTCCAGCGCCTGCGCAAAAGTGACCAATTCCAATTCGGCTGTATTTCCTTTTGGAATATGCATCATGCTTCCTCCATATTGGGAAACCAGCAGCTTTTTGACACATCATGGAAGGAACACGCTTCTTCTGTCAAGCCCTTTTCCTGGCACCAGCCCGCAAAGGCGGTATCCAAAAAGGAAGAAAAGCCCTTCATATTGGATTGCACGGAAACCGTCCGTCCATCCTGCAAATAAAGCTCCACCATGATGTTACCGCCTGTAACGCGGTACAGCTTTTGTCCCTGAATGGCACTGAAAGAATAAGTAACTGCCTTTTTTCCGAAGGTAGACAGCACAAAGCTTTCCCGATCATAATAAATACCAAAGCTGAGATAGTAAACAATCAACCCTATTCCCAGCACTGCCACGAATCCACCGAAAATCAGCAGTATCGTGCTGCCGAACAAGCCGCGGATCACCGCCGCCATACCCAGTACCAGAAGAAGCAATCCTGCTCCGCCATAGTGCTGGCTCATCCGCACAGACAGACCCGTTTTGTGCTGGGGCTTACTGCGAAAAATGCCGGTAAAGCCCTTATCGAACAAAAAGCACAGACCAAAGGTGCCGGCGGCTAATAATAAAACAAACAGGAAATCCATTATTCTCTCCGTATTCTATGCCCACAGCACCACGTCCACAGGAATATCAAACTCCTCGACGGGCAGCTGGGACACAATTTGAAATTCGTAACACAAGGCCAGCGTAGGATGATTGGGCTCCGCTGCTAGGAATTTATCATAGAAACCGCCACCGTAGCCAATCCGATGTCCCTCCCGGTCAAACGCCAGTCCGGGCATCAACACCAATGCCTCCGGATCATCCCCCTCCGGACCGTCTGCTATCGGTTCCGGAATGCCGGAATAGCCCTTCTCTACCTGGGTCAGATCCGTCAAATAAATAAACTTCATCTCATCCCCATAGATTTTGGGGACCGCTACCCGCTTCCCATCCGCCAACGCCTGCTCCAGCATGGGCACTGTACGTACCTCCTGGTTATAGGGTAAGTAGCCATAGACTGTTCTCGCCTGACAGTACAATTCCGAAGAAAGAAACTTTTCTCCCAGTTTGGCACTGGCGGTTTCAATTTCCTCCGGTGTCATCGCACGCTTTTGCTCACAAATCTGCTTTCTCAGCGTTTTCTTGTCCATCTTCCACCTCATGCACAGGGGCCGTGCGGAACATGCGAAACCAAAGAAGGATCGCCAACTGCCCGGGAACACCCAATAAAAATATCCGCCAAACATTTCTCTCCAGCAGCATCAGCAGGAACATAAACAGGCTGAGAATTGCACCCCACATAAGAACGGAAATCAGCCATTGATTGCTCCGAAAATCCCGCCACGCCGAGCGCAGACTGATTATTACAACGGCATTGGCCGGAATGGCCAGGAAGAAAGAAAGCCAGCTTTTTGTAATTCCTATGGAAGCAAGAATCACATAGATGAGCAGCGCCACAAACCACACCAGAACGGACGATAAACACACAATAATGCGCTTATCCGCCTTGCGCTTCAGGGTTTTTTGCACCACCTGACTCATGGCATTCTGCACCGGTCCGGTCTGTGCCGGAAGCGCATCCTGGTCTGCCAGCAAATCATCTACGGTAACGTCAAACTCCCGTGCCAACGCCACCATCGTCATTACATCCGGGACAGACTCCCCCCGTTCCCATTTGGAGATCGCCTTGTCAGAATAATTCAGTTTTTCCGCCAGGCCGGCCTGTGTCAATCCCTGTTTTTTCCGCAGCAGAGCAATATTGGCACCGATCTGGTATTTCAATGCTTCGTCTGTCATCGGTTCTCCTCCAACGTATATTTGGGGTTATTATACCAAATTCTTGTCAACATTGCAACCATTTCCCTCTACAACGAAAAAGGTCTGCCGCAAACGCTGCGGCAGACCTGTCTTTAATCCTCTTCAAAGAGCCTTTGAGAACAAAATTTAATAATGGCACGTCGGGTAATAATGCCGATAAAGGTGTCTTTATCGTCCACCACCGGCACAAAATTCTGTGTGCTTGCCCGTTCCACCAGTTCATGCATGGAGGTAGTGACCCGCACCGGAACATTATCCTTTCTTCTGGAAATTTCCATAATTCTGTGGGCCTCTGCCTGACGCATATCCATGTAGCACATGTTCTTGATGCCCCACAGCAAGTCGCCTTCTGTTAATGTACCCCGGTATTCTCCCCGCTTATTCAAAATCGGCAATGCGGCATAGCCAGCCGACTCCATCTTTTCCAATGCCTGACGCATCGTGTAGTCATCGTACAGATAGGCACACATTGCTTTTGGTGTCAGGAAAAACAAGATATTATTATTCATAGCTGCTCCTTAAATCACGCTGCATATTCGGGTGCTCGCACCACCTATTATATTATAGCATAGATTTCCGAAAGAAGTATGATAAAATCCCGATTTTTCCCGCCAAAAAAACTGTCACAGTTTTGTTGCTTTTGCACAAGTCAGTTCTTTCCAAAGAACGGCGTGCAGTCCAATGTGGCAAAATAGTCTTCTGGTGTTTCTGCTCTGCGGATCAGCATATGGGTGCCATCCGCTTTCAACAGCACCTCTGCCGAACGCAGCTTGCCATTGTAGTTATAGCCCATGGAGTGACCGTGGGCACCGGTGTCATGGATGGCCACGATATCTCCGATGTCCACCGAAGGCAGACTCCGTTCAATGGCAAACTTGTCATTGTTTTCACACAACCCACCGGTAACATCATACACATGATCCAAAATGGCATTTTCCTTACCCAATACGGTAATGTGATGATAGGCTCCGTACATTGCAGGCCGCATCAAATCAGCGGCGCAGGCATCCAGACCCACATATTCTCTGTAAATATGCTTCTGATGCAGTACCGTAGAGATCAAATGACCGTAGGGTGCCAGCATAAAACGCCCCAGCTCCGTAAAAATTGCCACGTCATCCATTCCCTGGGGTGTCAGGATCTGCTCATACCGCTGGCGTACGCCTTCACCAATCACCCGCACATCACAGCTGGGCTGTTCCGGACGGTAGTCTATACCGATACCACCGGAGAGATTTACGAATGCAATATGGCATCCGGTGGCGTTATGAAGTCTTACTGCCAAACGGAAGAGATTGGCCGCAAGCTCAGGATAATACTCGTTGGTGGTGGTATTGGACGCAAGAAATGCATGTATGCCAAAATGCTTGGTACCCTTGCTCATCAGGCGGTTGATCGCTCCGGCCATCTGATCCTCTGTCATGCCGTACTTGGCATCCCGCGGCATATCCATAATCGTGTTGCCCAGGCTGAAAGAACCACCCGGATTGTAGCGCAAACACACCGTTTCCGGAACCGTTCCCGTTACGCGCTCAAAAAACTCCACATGGGTTGCATCATCCAAATTGATATATGCCCCCATCTCCCACGCCTTTACCATATCCATGGCCGGCGTAACATTGGATGAAAACATCACATCCTTCCCGGTGATACCCACTGCCTCACTCAGCAGCAGTTCCGTATAGGATGAACAGTCACAGCCACAGCCTTCCTCGAATAAAATCTTCAGTATGTACGGATTGGGTGTAGCCTTGACAGCAAAATACTCCCGAAAGCCTGCATTCCATGCAAACGCGGCTTTCAATGCGCGGGCATTCTGCCGGATACCGGCTTCATCATAAATATGAAACGGTGTGGGGATGTCCTTGATGATATTCTTTGCCTGTTCCAAAGTCAGAAACGGTGTCTTTTTCATACGCATACCTCTTAAATAATAATGCCCCAAATCAGTGTGACGTGGGACATTTTATCGTAAAACCCATCTTTTGTCAATCAATTTTATCATTCTTCTGTGAGTAGAATCGCCTTTCTGTCCAGAGAATCCTTCTCTCCTCAAAATAGACCCCCTTTTTCTTACAGTAGGGTGCTTTTCCCTTTTTGCGGGGTATAATGGAAGTAAGAACAGGAGGTTTTCCATGAAACGAACAAAACTGTGCCATCGGCAGCTGCCCAAATATACCTTCAGCGAAGAGATTCTTAATACTGTCACGCATATCATTGGCGGTATGATTGGACTGTTGGCATTACTGCTGGGTTTATATAAGACGATTCCCGACAGAAATCTGTTGGTGATCTCTTCCGTTGCCATTTACGGCAGCAGCATGATCGTCCTGTATACCATGTCCAGTGTCTACCACGGACTGAAGCCCAGCACCGCAAAGAAGGTCATGCAGGTGATCGACCACTGCACTATTTATCTGTTTATTGCCGGGACATACACTCCCATTTCTCTGGTGGCGATTGGTTCCGTATATCCCCAATTGGGTTTGGGACTGTTTGTCTTTCAATGGACCTTGGCAGCGCTTGCCATTACATTAACTGCCATTGACCTGCATAGATACCGTGTTTTCTCCATGTTTTGCTACATTGGTCTGGGCTGGGCGATTATCCCTTTCGTTTCTCAGGCAATGGCGGTGCTGACTCCGGTCGGTTTTCATTTTCTTCTCGGAGGCGGCATCGCCTATACTGTTGGTGCTATCGTGTATGGCTTCGGCACAAAACGCAAATGGTTTCACTCTGTTTTTCATATTTTTGTAGTCATTGGAAGCACCCTGCAGTTAATCAGTATACTGGGCTACGCCATAAAATAACAAGCGGTCTGCATCACAGACCGCTTATATTATTCTGCCGTTGTGTTTGGAAAATACTCCTGCACAAATTCTACGTTTTTTACACAGAAGGATTTTCCGTTCAGATATTCCAATACTCCCGCTTCCGTTGTAAACGCAAATGTCAGCTTATAGGAGTACAATGCCTGATAATTCCGGTCGAAACGCTTACTGAGTTTTCCGTATTTCCCATCCCCCAACAGTGGATGACCGGCATGGGCAAATTGGGCACGGATTTGGTGCGTCCTGCCGGTAATCAGCTCACACTCCACCAAGGAAAGTCCGTTCTGGCTTGCCAATACCCGATAATTGGTCTGGCAGGTTTTCGCTCCTGCCTGAGGCGTATCCGTCACAAACACGCGGTTTTGTTTGGCATCCTTGAAAAGATATCCCTTCAAGCTCCCCTTCTGGGGTTTAGGTGTTCCCTCGACGATTGCCAGATACCGCTTATCCAGTTCCCGATCCTTGATCTTCTGATTCATGATCCGAAGTGCTTCCGCGGTTTTTGCCGCAATTACAATGCCACCGGTATTTCTGTCAATGCGGTTGCACAGTGCCGGCATGAAGGCGTTTTCTTCTCTCGGACGCCATTCCCGCTTCTGATAAAGGTAAGACTGAATATGGTCAATCAATGTTCTTCCGTATTCCGCACCGTCATGGGGATGTACAGCAATTCCCGGGCGCTTGTCCACAAGCAGGATCTGCGCATCCTCGTAAACGATGTTCAGCTTTGGCGTCGCCACCGTCAGATATGCGTTATCCTCCCGGGGCTTATCAAAAAACTCATCATTGATGTAAAGCTGCAGCACATCCCCCGCTTGCAGGCGGGTATCCCGCTGGGCTCTCGCTCCGTTACACTTAATGCGCTTGAGCCGAATATACTTTTGTGCCAGAGATGCCGGCAGCAGAGGTACCGCCTTTGCCAAAAAACGGTCTAATCGCTGACCGCTGTCATTGGCACCAATGGTCAGCTCCTTCATGCTTCGCTCCCAACCTGAGCAAAATGGTTATTCATCTGCTCTGTGAATTCCTGAGCTGCATTGTAGCCCATCTTCCGCTGGCGGTTATTCATAGCCGCCACTTCCAGAATCACGGCCAAATTACGTCCGGGAGTAATGGGAATGGTGTTTTGCGGGATTTTTGCACCCAAAATCTCCATATACTGTTCTTCCAGTCCCAGACGGTCATACAGCTCCTGGGTATTCCACGGCACAATATTTACCACCAAATTGATCTCATTTTCCGCTTTGACTGCACCCATACCAAACAGCTTTGCCACATTGATAATGCCAATGCCCCGCAATTCGATATAATTCCGGATAAGCGCCGGTGCAGTGCCTACAAGGGAGTTTTCTCCGATTTTCCGAATCTCCACCGCATCATCCGCAATCAGCCGGTGTCCCCGCTTTAAAAGCTCTACTGCCGCCTCACTTTTACCGATACCACTCTCACCGATCAGTAGCAAGCCCTCACCGTAAACCTCCATCAATACACCGTGGCGGGTGATCCGCGGAGCCAGAGCAGTCCGCAAAAAGGTAATAATGCCCGAAACAACTGTGCTGGTGGCTTCATTGGAACACAAAACGGTTACATTGTGCTTCTTCGCCATATCCAAACAGCTCTGTCCCGGCTCAAAGCCCCGGGCCAGCAGCAGGGCGGGAAATTTATAGGAGAAAAGACGGCCGTAAATGGTGGTCTGTTCCTTGGCATTCATTTTCTCCATGTAGCTCATTTCCGCATTGCCCATTACCTGCAAACGCATGGGCTCAAAATGATCGAAATAGCCCGCCAATTGCAGACCGGGACGCGCCACATCCTCCACCGTAAGCTGGACGGATTCAAAATCTGTGGAACGAAATGCCACTTCCAGATGAAATTCCTCTACCAATCGGGTCAGCGGTACGCAGTAAGCATCACTCATAGCAGCCACTCCTTTCCTGTCTTTGCTCTCATTATACTGGGAAATATCAATAATAGCAACATAATTTTTAAAAAAGACCTCCCAAAATATGGGAGGTCAAAAGATTAAATACGGAATTAAGCCTTGCCTGCACAGCCCAAAACGTTCACCAGCTTATGACGAACGATTTCCTTGATATTTGCACGGGCGGGCTTCAGATACTGACGGGGGTCAAAATGATCGGGATGCTCATTGAAATACTGACGGATGGTACCGGTCATTGCAAGACGCAGGTCGGAGTCGATATTGATCTTGCAGACGGACAGACCGGCAGCCTTACGCAGCTGCTCTTCGGGTACGCCGATCGCATTGGGCATCTTGCCGCCGTTGGCATTGACCATAGCCACATACTCCTGAGGCACAGAAGAAGAACCGTGCAGAACAATGGGGAAACCGGGCAGACGCTTGGTTACCTCTTCCAGCACGTCAAAGCGCAATGCGGGTGGAACCAAAATACCCTGCTCATTCAAAGTGCACTGCTCAGGAGTGAACTTGTATGCACCGTGGGAAGTGCCGATGGCAATTGCCAAAGAGTCACAGCCGGTACGGGTGACAAATTCTTCCACTTCTTCAGGACGTGTGTAGGAAGCCGCCTCAGCGGAAACATTCACTTCGTCCTCAATACCGGCCAGAGAGCCCAGCTCTGCTTCCACCACCACACCGTGGTCATGGGCATACTCAACTACCTTCTTGGTGATTTCAATATTTTCCTCAAAGGAATGGGAGGAAGCGTCGATCATAACGGAAGTAAAGCCGCCATCAATGCAGGACTTACAGGTCTCAAAGCTGTCACCGTGGTCCAGATGCAGTGCGATGGGAATTTCGGGGCATTCAATCACAGCGGCCTCTACCAGCTTTACCAGATAAGTATGGTTGGCATACGCACGTGCGCCCTTGGAAACCTGCAGGATAACGGGAGACTTTTCTTCCTTACAAGCCTCGGTAATTGCCTGAACGATTTCCATGTTGTTGACGTTGAAAGCACCGATGGCATAGCCGCCATTATAAGCCTTCTTAAACATCTCAGTTGTTGTTACAAGAGCCATTGGAATCTATCCTTTCTTATTTCACGGGAAGCCCGTATTTTTACCAGTACATTATATCACAGATTTTGCGCATTTCAACATAAATCTTTTTATTCACAAATTTCTATGAGAATTGAACAGTTTCCCATTTTTATACCGTCTTTTTTTGCAAAATTATTAAAAATCACTATTTACCTTTGCTATAAAATGGAGTATAATAGTGGGCGAAATTAACTACAAGGAGTGTAATCACATGAAAGTAACCCCCCTTCAGCTGGCCAGATACCAGTATGCCCCAAAACTGCCGGGTATGCTCAGAAACGGTATTTCTGAGATTTGTATAAAAAACGGTAACCCTACCGAAAGTGTGGCAGATCAGGAAAAAATCAAGGCTCTGTTCCCCAACACCTACGGTAAAAATGAAATCACCTTCCAAAAAGGACAAAACACCTCTGAAGCCAAAAAGCAGGTCGTTGGAGTAATCCTTTCCGGTGGTCAGGCCCCCGGCGGTCATAACGTTATCTGCGGTCTGTATGACGCGCTGAAGGCAACCGACAAGGACAATGTCTTGTACGGCTTCAAGGGCGGCCCCAGCGGTCTGTTGGAGGATAGTTACGTAATCTTTGACGATGCCTATATCGATCAGTACCGCAACACCGGCGGTTTTGACATCATTGGCTCCGGCCGTACCAAGTTGGAAACCGAGGAGCAGTTTGCTGTTGTGGCAGAGGTCTGCAAGAAGCACGGCATTACTGCCATTGTGATCATCGGTGGTGATGACTCCAATACCAATGCCGCTGTTTTGGCAGAATATTTTGCCGCACATAACACCGGTGTACAGGTTATCGGCTGTCCCAAGACCATAGACGGCGACCTGAAGAACGAGGACATCGAATGCTCCTTCGGCTTCGATACCGCCACCAAGACATACGGCGAGATCGTAGGCAATATTGAACGGGATGCCAATTCCGCCAAGAAATACTGGCACTTTGTAAAGGTCATGGGCCGCAGTGCTTCCCACGTGGCCTTGGAAACCGCTTTGCAGACGCAGCCCAACATCTGCCTCATCGGCGAGGAAGTTGCCGCCAGAAAGATGTCTCTGGCCCAGATTACCGACTACATTGCTGACTCCGTGGCTGCCCGTGCCGCCAAGGGCTGGAACTTCGGTGTAGCCATCATTCCCGAAGGCATTGTGGAATTCGTTCCTGAGTTCTCCGTGCTGATTGCCGAGATCAACGAGCTGTTGGCAGGCAGCAAGGCGGATGCCTTTAATGCACTGCCCACCTGGCAGGAAAAGTATGCCTTTATCGAGGCCGGTTTGACTAAGGAATCCATGGCTGTTTTTGCACTTCTTCCCCAATCCATTCAGCAGCAGCTGTTCCTGGAGCGTGACCCCCACGGTAACGTGCAGGTTTCTTTGATTGAGTCTGAGAAGCTGTTCTCTGCTTTGGTCAAGGACAATCTGGCTGCACGGAAGGCTGCCGGCACATATAGCGGAAAATTCTCTCCCCTGCATCACTTCCTGGGTTATGAAGGACGCTGTGCTTTCCCCTCTAACTTTGATGCAGACTATTGCTACTCCCTGGGCTATAACGCCTTCATGCTGATTCAGTATGGCTTCACCGGTTATCTGTCCAAGGTCTCCAACCTGAGCAAGCCTGCCGAAGAGTGGATCGCAGGCGGTATGCCCATCACCAAGATGATGAACATTGAGCGCCGCCATGGTCATGACAAGCCCGTTATCCGCAAGGCTCTTGTGGAGCTGGATGGCAAACCCTTCCAATACTTTGCCGCGAACCGTGAGCAGTGGGCAAAGGAAACCTGTTACCTCTATCCCGGTGCCATTCAGTACTTTGGACCTGCCGAGGTCTGTGACCTCACCACCCGTACCTTGGCACTGGAAAAGGCTTAATTTTCTGCAATACGTTTTCAGAGGGCGACCACCGGTCGCCCTCTGAATTTATTTGTGCAAAAGGAGAATTTTGCACGCATATCTTTATTTCTCCGAACAACACGCAGGTTGCATTCGTTCTTTCTAATAGGTCAGATTCGAATCACACCTCATCCAATACGCCCGCACCTGCCAGCGCTTTTAAGAATGACCGCACGTCTTTTTCTGCCTTTTGTGCGTCAATGTCATAGGTCTGCAAAAGCTGTTGCACAAGCTCCTGCTCTGTGCACCCTTCTGCAAGCCTTTCCCACAGAAATGCTGATGTGCTGTTGAGCGATATCACAAGATTATCACACAATCCCTCCATTTGGGATACCGCTACAAAACAATCATGAAACGGCCGAAGCTCAACTCCGTCTTTAATCTTTAGCATCGCCATCGACATGCTCCTTCACTAAAATTGCAGCCTGGGGCTCTTTGTTACATTCCAGCACATGTATGGGCACGCGCTTGCAGATTTCCTCTGCAACAGTGAGAAATACCTGCTGCAGATCCTTTTCAAACAGTGCCGCATGCATCAGCCCCTGCAGTTTTTGAACGGTGGTTGCCGGGAAAATACGGTTTTCCTGTGCGCGGTTCAGAAGGTATATGCCGGCAAGCCGACATTTTCCGTTATAGCCCATACCTTCCTTTCCCCGCCACGCACTACCGTAAACCACGACCTCTCCGTTTTGGGTCAGTCTTACAAACGGCTTGTCTCCGCAAAGGACCCGTACGCTTTGCCCGAAGCATTGTTCCCACAGGCGAATATGGGTCGTCTTGCCTGTTCCTGAATGCGCAGCAAACATATATCCCTGCCCGTTGTATTCAATCACTGCTCCATGAAGCATAACACCGTTATACTTTTCTAACAGGACCCGATTGATCGCAAAAAGCAGCTGCTCCGATTCCTTCACGGCATTTTCTGCCGCCATGTAAGCAAAGGTCTCATCGGGTATTTGCTGCGTTTCAAACGGTTTCAGCATTCGCTCCGTTTTCCTGTACCGGACAGGTATTTCCCAGGTTACGCCTGCAAGTGCGTATTGTTTATTCTTTTTTCTCATCGAAACCAGGCGGTGAAGTTAAAAAAGCTGTTGTCGTGCTCAGTGCTTGTTAAAATGTTCTCATTTGAGACAACAATGATCTCAATTACCGGTTCTTCGTATGCCATTTTCATATTATCCGTTTCCCTCCGTTTCTATGGTTTTACGACCTGATTATAATATCCGTCTGAATCAAACAGGCCTTGTTCCTCATCTGCTTCCGGCTGTGTTGTCGGTTGTGTCGCCGGTTGCGTCGTTGGCTGTGTAGTCGGTTGTGTTGTCGGCTGTGTTGCCGGTTGCGTCGTTGGCTGTGTAGTCGGCTGCGTTGCTGGCTGCGTCGTTGGCTGTGTAGTCGGCTGTGTAGTCGGCTGTGTAGTCGGCTGTGTTGCCGGTTGCGTCGCCGGCTGTGTTGCCGGCTCTGTCGTCGGCTCTTGCGTGGGTTTTGTCCCTTCCGGTCCAAAATCCGAATAATCCATTTCCGGTTCCGGGGTTTGATTCCCCGTGGGTGTTTGCCCATTCTGTGCAGTGGGAGTCTTGGTCTCAGAATTTTCTGTCTTCCCACCCTGCTCACAGCCCACCAGGGCTGTGAGCAGAACCAGAGCTATGATAAATGCCAAAAGCCTTTTCATCATTAAGTCCCTCCTGCAATCATATCACGAACCTGTGCAAAAGAGGTATTGCAGCCGCCAAACAACTGTGTGCCCGTATAATTGTTGTAATACGTGCGGTAAAGACCGTTCGCATCATAGTAGCGAATATACGACCGGGCTACAAACGGAGTTGCATACGCGCTTTCCAACGCAGCTCCTTCCAGACCGTTATAAGTGATAACTGCGGTATAAAGCCGGTAATCCTCTCCTTCGAAATGATCGGGGACACCGCTGCATTTCATGTTCCTGACATACTGATAGGAGCTTGTAGTATCTTTCCCGTTAACATTTGTTCCGCAATATTCCAGTCTGTACGTACCGCTACCATGGGAAGCATTTTGCGCGGCCGCAGTCAGCGCAACTGCAAAGCCGTATTCTGCTCCACTTTCATTGCCTGCAAGGGCATTGATCTGGGCATAAACCTCCTCAGAAAGCACGGTGATAAAGCGAAGGCCACTGCCTGCATCACCAAAATGCTCTATATCATCTATCTCCTGATCCCGTATTTGTGTACCGATCAGGTCATAGCCGGCATAAACATCGCTTCCTGTGTTTTTGGTATCCCGGGCATCCTTTGTAACCGTCCCCGTCTCTATCCAATGCGCATAGATATGCGTCGTCCCACTGGCATACACGGTATCAAAATCCACCGGCACACCCGTTTCATCCGGCTGTGTATACCAGCCCTTAAAGATATACGCATTATGGGTATTGTACGCAAAGGTCGGTATATCGTAGGTTTTGGGCAGGGTATTTCCCGGATTTAAGTACTGATAACTGTCGTTTTTAATGGATGCACCGTTTGCCAGATAAGTGCGGAAGATATCGCTTCCTGTTTCCTCATCATAGCAATCCGCGTCTTGATTGTTCGCATGGAGTATCACCGCCGGGGCAGAAATAACAACACGAAGGTCACCGGATTGGTTGTAAACGTTTGTTCCATCATCGGCGATCACAGAAGCGCCTCCGAAAGCAACGGAACGTGTACCAAAGGCGCCGAGCAGCCCCGTTTGTGCCTGAGTTTTATTGCCTTCCTCATCCACATCCACTGGAATTTGGCAGCCGTTCTCGGCATGAAGCACCGCCCGATAGCCGCCTGCTGACCATGCCTCATCGGCTTTCTGCTCTTCAAAGCTCAAAACAGTTCCGTCAGGCATGTTCAGGGATACGACTTCAACTCTATAATAGTACGGAACAGCATATTCTGCACTCAGCCATTGCCATACCGGGTAGGAACCAATGCCATATCCGTATCCATCCTCTGCGTCGATCTTGACCTCAACTACTTTGGACTCATGCTGTGTTATGACATTCCAAGCAGGAGCATCTTCGCCATCCTCTGGCTTGTCATACCACGTAGTTACCTTAACATTTGCTGACAACGGGTACAGGGCAGGATCCGTTCCCTCTTCCATTTCAACCCTGAATTTCAGATCCAGCATATCCGGATTGAATTGGAGATAGATGTTCACATAGTGAACCGTACTGCCGTCTGCGTTTTCTATTTTGGTGACCGATGTCTGTCCCGGGTCAACATGGTAACCGTCCAGGCTGACTGTAAGATTGTAATCGTATACTTCAGACAGGCCTGTAAAGACCTTGTCTATTTCGAAAATCTCCACATAGCGATCTTCCCCTTTGTGCCAGTACTCGCTTGTAAATGTCTTTTCCTGACCGAATACCGGCAGGAAGTCCGCTGTAGGAACGGCTCTTTCCCGATGGGTAAGCTGTACCGCCAAGAGCTTGTCAAAATTCGAGGCGACACCTTCATCGGCTGTCCTATGATCAACGGTAACGGTAAGTTTTACCGTATCCATAATCTGGAGCCATTTTGCGTAATAGGTCACATCCTGAGCAACATCTGCAGCAATCACTGTTTCTGTAAGAGGCTCGGTAAGTGCAGCGTCTTTATACCAACCCAAAAACCGGTATCCGGTTCTTACAGGCACAACATCCGAGAGTGTGGTTTCATAGCTCCAGGTATGCGTTTTTGTGTAAGTGCCCAGCAATGTTCCGCCGTTTGCTTCATAAATGATCGCATAGGTTTTGGGAACAAAGGTTGCAACAAGCTCTGCATTTTGCTTTCCGGTGTTGCTGTCAAAGTGTGCAGGAGCATTATACACGACTGTATAATACGGATTTGCTTTGTAAAGCGCACTCACACCGTTCAATGTGACCTTGCCCACGTTCAGACCGTAGTCATAAAGCAGATTACCGCTGTAATTGTATCGCCATACAGATTCCGTGCCGGTTGCCTGTCCGTTTTGCAGCATGTGGACATTGCCTGCCAATTTATCCCCAAATACCATTTGGCTGATAACCGGCCAGCTGTTCGGCTCGTAAGCTGCCGGGTCTCCGTTATCGTATGTGATATAGATCTCCACATCACTGGGACGGTATTGCTGACTGATCTGCGTTGCATCCACACGGTAATCCAGCTCAAAGGACGGAGGTGTGAAATGCAGATGCGCATTCACCGTCGCCACATTCGGATCTGTCTGTCCCAGGTGGGCAACATAGCCACTTGCTGTATAGTAATTATAGGCAAGAGGGCTTTCCACGCTGTCCGGCTCGTTCTGATAAGCGGATGTGTAGTTTGCTGACAGGATCGTTATGCGATATTCGCTTCCGTCATCGCTTATTCCCGTAAATTCATAATTGCAATAGCCCACAGGAACCACAAGGGATTCTGATTTTTTGAAATAGTAATCACTGTTACCATAATCGAGGGTATATTCCTTGTATGCTATGGTTTCATAGTAACCGCTTGCGTTTTTCTTCTGCAGAAGGACCAGCACATTCCCCAACCGTTCGGCATCATGAATATACTGTACCGTGATGGTTCCATCCTCATTTTGTTGCTCATAGGTTGCGCCCACCGTTACCAGACCCGATACGGTAATCGGATCCTTCCATTTTGCAATCAGTATGATATCGCCGGTCAGTTCTGTACCTGCAGTTACGGTCTTATCCGTCATTGCACCGTTTTCATAGAGATACCAGCCGTCGAATACATATCCGCCGTCACGGGTCGGCTTGTATACGGATACATCCGGCATGACTATCTGATCCTCAAGTACCGTGTTTCCGTCATTTCCCTCAATGCTTCCGCCATTGGGCATAAGCGTAACCGTATAAACGGGTATTGAAATGATCGCGCGGACGTTACCTACCTGTCCGTTGCCGTCATAATACGCACCCGTAAGTACGTTGTCGTCTGCCGGGTTGGGGTCTGCACCGTCTGTAACCTCTATGCGGGATAAATAGCTTTTATCCACCGCATCAAAGTTTGTGTACGCGCCACCTACATTCTCTGCCGCAATGATCGTGCCATCCGGCATCTCATAAGAAACGATCTCAATGCGGTGGCAGTATTTCAGTGGCGTATCATCTGTGGTTTCTATCCACGCAGGGAAGAAGCCAGTCCCCTTGCCGTCACTTCCGATTGCTACCCGTTCATAGGTATCAAAATGTGAGCTCGCCGTGTTCCAGGATACCGCTTCGCTATCGTCATAAGGCGCATCATACCAGGTAACTACCTTGATGTTTGCCGCCACAGGCCAAAGCGTCTGCGGGAGTGCTTTTGCTTCCGCATCCAGCTCTACCGAGAATGTAAAATTGAAGGTATGGGGATCATAAATAAGCTCTACGTAAAGATGCAGGTCCCCTTCTTCATCGGTATCCGTCTGTATACTTTTCAAAACGTACCCGGATTTTATTGCTGTTACGGTATATTCCTTTTCATAAGGTACATTTGTCAGATTGGGAAGCAATGCATCGTATCTTGTATAGTCATTAAAGTTTTGGCTAATATTGACATACGCATAGGCAGGGTCTTGGGACTCTCTCTCTCCATCCCACAGGATGTTTTTGCTGTAAATCTCAGTAAAGTCACCGCTTCCACCGCTTCTGGTATCGATTGTAAATGCAACATTATGCTTTGCATTGTCGTTGTTTGTGCCTCTTCCATCCTCCGAAATATGATTGAGCTTAATGTGCACATAAACATCTGTTGCTTTTATCCACTGTGCTGTAATGGTATAGGCTCTGTCTATCGATTCCGTAAGGATCTGGCCGGATGTATAAACCGTTCCGTCATTGGACTTCCAGCCACCGAAGATATAACCTTCCCGGACCGGATCCTTATCACATACAGTCACTGCTTTGCCTGAGTAAAAATATTCATAGATATTATCCGAAGAGCCGTTAAGCGTTCCGCCACTCAGATCATGGTACACCGTATTGTAGAAAAGATAACGTATTCTGTCTGCATTTACAATGGACAGCAGCTGCCGGCTCGGCTGAACAAAGGTTTCTCCGCCATCTATGGAGTAGTAAAGATAATACTCACCGTTTTCGAGCACTGCGCTGTAAACTCCCTGGCTGTCACGGGTAAGCTCGATATATTCCTGTCCGTTTGCAGATACGTAAAGACCTGCCGATTCTTCTACCCCCAGCGGCACGTGGATATCTGCAAGGGTGCCGCTGATAAGTGTTTGGGTCGTCGAGTCATATTTGCCGTTGATGATCACCTTGACCGTACCCGTATATTTGGGGACCACCTGCCATACAGCATGGAAAACCATATCTGCGGAAACAGTCATTTCCGCAATTTCCTTGTCTGAATAGATCTTTCCGCTGGTGTTCCCTTCCAGATACCAGCCGAGGAAAACATATTCTTCCCGGTTTGTAACACCTGTAAAGGCCGGTACTGTATCCCCGCGGTCTGCCGCATACTCGTGCTCGCTGAAAATATCATATTCCGCAACGCCGTCTGTATAGGTGACCAGATATCTGATCTGTGTACCCGCATCCACGCTCATATTAAATTGGGAGAGGTAGTATGTGTTTGTTTGCTTTGTATAGGGGATCTCGCTTCCCTCTATTGCCTGCGCTTGGGCCTTGTTCGTCTGGAACACGGCTATGTTATGAATTTTATTTGTCGCGGGGTCAACGTAAGTGCCTGTAAATTGCTCTTTCTCATTGAGCTTGGGCTTTCCGTTTTCATCCTCTACCCAGGTTATGGTCTGCTTCAGATGGGCTTCATACTGGTCAAGAATGTCATAAGCTGTAAGGAATATACTGTTAGCCGCCGTATCGGTAACACCACCGCCGAAATAAACCTCATTTTGATAAAGCTCCACCACATAAACAGGGGGTGTTACATTCAAAATACCGTCTCCGTGCAGGCTTCCGCTACGCTGCTTTTTCAAACAGTACATCATAAACGAATCGTAAAGCCCTGTCTCTTCAAAGGCTTCAATAGACGTACTGTCGGTACAGGAAATTACCGCATCCCAGAAAAGACGGATTTTTTCTTTGAAATCGCTGTCCGTATGACTGCCCGCAGGTGTGAACTCATACTGGTTGCCGGATGCGAGATTGGAGTTTCCATATACAACTGGAGAATTTTCCTGCTTTGATATCTCAATGAGCTTCGTCAGATTCACTCTGATCTGTGTAAGCGGAGTATCATCCGCAGAGGGGCCGTAGTCCGCCGCAGGGTTTGAGCCTGCATAGCCGTTATCGGGGATGCCGCCATCTGCCGTGTAATACACGCCGAAGGTCGCAAATTCATCCTCTTTTTTCTCAAGAGAAATGGAAACTGAGCTTTTATCGCCCCGCATCGTGGTAGTAGCAGTCTCATATCCCGATGCCGTTACCGTTATGGTATAAATTCTGTTTTTTTGATTTCCGGACCGGGAAAAATAATACTGTCCGTTTACGCCCTCTGCCACGATATGCTTATCGTTGCTTCGTGTAACAGTAATTGTCGCACCTGTCACCCGTTCACCGGAATTGTCGGTCAGAATGATCGTTGTCGGATAGCTTCTTTCGTTATAATAATAAGTGGCTGCCTGTGCCCGGGCCGGCAAATTTGTAAGCAGCATAAGGACCACAAGCAAAACTGCCAGCAGTCTTTTTCCCGTTGTAATTTTTTTCTCCATTTCTACTCCGCTCCTTTTGAAAATCTTGATCCACGCCAAGTAACCGGATCGCCATGTATCTAAATTTTTTACCGGAAACGCCTTCCTGCGTATACGGATTCATATTACAGTTAAAGTATAGCACCGGTTGTATTACAAAAAGTCTACAAAATGCGGGAAAAACGTTCCGCTAATATGCGGAATGTTTTTTATGTGTTTTTTGTCAATCTTACTTAATGGGAAGCGGTTTTCTTACCATTGCATAATGGGTAACGTTACTTTTCGGAATCAGATCCTTTTCCGAAAGCGTAAAGTCATAATGCTCATAAAGAGAAACATTGCTTTCTTTATTGGTTTCCAGGTAGCACACCATTTGCTCCCTGTCACAAAAGTCCAGCATTGGACGCATCAGCTTTGTTGCCAGACCCTTGCCTTGGGCATTTTTAGAAATGGAAAGGTGTAAGACACCAATCCACGTTATCGGTGTATTTCTTTTTCAGTTCCATTGCAAAGGCTTCATAGGATTGAAGTTTGCCGATAATTTGGAGACCTACATGCAAAATCAAACCTATTCCGCCATTCATCAAGAAAGGCAAGGTCTTGCTGCCGTCAAACCCAAGAGGAAGCCATGCCGCAAAGCCGTTCATTTCTTCGCTGTCGGCATATATGACCGCATCCTCTGTCATGGTGCGAAGGGATATCTCCATCACCTTTTTTGAGGTAATGGCATCATACTTTCCACCGGAAAACCAGTTGTGCAAGGGATAATCCTCATAGGCATCCATTGCAATTTCCGCAAAACGCGGAATATCCTTCTTGCCTGCGATATAAAGCCCCGCGTCAGAAATCGCTTTCTTTGCAAGAGGCACTTCGATTTGTCTCACCAATTTATCCATACATCTACCAATGTCTATCCTATGTATTTCTCCTTGAGGGGCTTTTAAAACACCAGCGTGTTTTCCTTTGCCAAAAGCTCGCTGAGCTGTGCTTTGCAGAACGCGATCAGCTTTTGACCCATTTCCGTGTCGGCCTCACGACGAATGGTGCGGCGCAGAATTCTGGTATATCCGATAATCTTTGCCTTGTTGCTCACGGATTTCAGTTTTTCCCGATCCTCTGTATCCAGATACATCCGAAGCGTCAGATCCCACATTTTTTCGGTCATTTCCAACGGGAGTTTGAAAAACCGCATAGAGGCTTCCGAATCCACAGAAGAAAAGCCGACAAAGGCATTAAATACTGATGCCAATTCAAACACAGGATGTCCGTAGGCAAGGGTATCCATATCGATCAGAAGAGGCTCTCCGTTTTGCACCATAACGTTGTTGGTATGATAGTCTCCGTGCATCAGGAAAAGATGCTCCGGCACTTCGGCAACCATATCGTGAAGTTTCTGCCACTCCCCATCGGCAATATGTCCTTTTAAGAAATCTGCCCAATTCTGTGCAACGTCCTTCATGTTCGGCACTTCTCCCGCTTCAACGGGAGTTGCGTGTATGAGCTTCATCAGCTCCACGAAAGTTCTCATGTGCTTTTCCATGTTTTCCGGCTCAGCCTTGATGTGCTTTGTGATAGATTCGGCGTTTAACAGCTCGTAGACAGCGCCGAATGTACCGTCAGCTTTCACAATATCATAGGGAATTGCCGTAGGGATGCCCTTAACAAATGCCTTTCTGGACATGTCCCGGCTGAAGGTCATTTCTTCCAGCGCGTTCTCATCGTGATAGGTTTTTACAATGGTTTCGGCATCATAGCGGTAAACCGTACCGTTGGCACCCTTGCCGATCACCTCACAATTCTCTACCGACAGTTCCCGAAAGCCTTTTCAACCGGCATCATATCGGTAAAGCCGGTGGTATCAAAAATCTCGTATACAGCAGGCTTTACGTTTATGATCTTAACATCCTTTTCTGCTTTCAAAAGACGCAGTATGATGCGAAGTCCCGCACTGGAGATATAATCCACTTTTGCGGCGTCAAGCACCAGCTTTCCCTCGGGATTGCTCTTTCTGATTTCCAAGAGCTCTGCTTCAATGTCTGCCGCATTGTTGGAATCAATGTGATAATACAGTGCAATCGTAAATTCCCCGTTTTTATAATGGCCTGACATATTAAACATCACAAAGCTCCTTTCCTCCAATTTTCTTTGCCTTTCCGATTCTGTCAATTCCGAAGAAAATAAAACCAAGCGCAATAAATGCAACAAACAGGATCGCGCACCAGGTCAATACCCTCGTGACTCCCTGTGTCTCCAGATTCAGGAAGAAATAGGATAAATATACGGTGCATCCGGATTAAAGCCCAAACTCCATGCCCGGATAAAGATAAAGATTACATAAACAAGGGGTGCCGTTACCGTCACGAAGGGTGTATACCATTTTACCGTTTTGCGCTCGTAGAACAAAATCCAGTCAACAATGTACATCAGCGGAATAATGATATGGAAAGAAATGCTGTTGATGCGCCAGTTCATGGCAGAATCTCTGGTCGGTGCCAGCATAATGTTGAATACCAAAAAGGTAAAGGTAATCATAAGAAGGCCGATAAATTTCAACATCGGTGCTGTTGTAACCTAGATGTCTTCCTTTTTTCTTGCAGTTTGAATCAGCGCTGCAAGCATTACACCGATACACAGGTAATTGCTTAGGTTTGTAAAATGAACATAGAAATCCCAACGGATCCCCTCGTTAATATAGAAAACGCCCAGGCTGGCAACGACACCAATCAGGCCAATTGCCAAAAACATGCATTAAAAAATCAACTGCGCTGTTCTGTTCTTAATCATGGTTACTCCTCTTTTATTCGATTGTAAGAATATCAGCAAAGCCCGTCATTTCCAATACGTCCATAACCGTTTCGCTGACACCGGTCAGCTTCATGGACCCAATCTTGCTCATTTTCTTTTGTGCACCGAGTAGCACACGCAGGCCGGCGGATGAAATGTACTCCAAATCAGCCAAATCCAGAATCAGGTTTTTATATGCCACATCCAAACCGCTGATTTCCTTTTCAAGCTGGGGTGCTGTGGTCGTGTCAAGGCGACCTTCAACAACAAACGTAGCAACTGCTCCGTTTTTTTGAATATTTATGGTCATTGTTTTTATCTCCTTTAAGTCAAATATTTTTTTGCATTGTCAAGATGTTTTCGCCGTTCTCGTAACGGTATGACAGACTGTCCATTGTTTTCTTTGTGATAAAAATTCCAAGACCGCCTATCTGCCTTTCATCAGCAGAAAGAGTGATGTCGGGATCCTTTTTGGCAAGCGGGTCAAAAGGAATTCCCTTATCCGAAAGTATGAAGGTAATGGTACGGGAGTTTTTATCAAAACCTATTTGCAGTTTTGCTTCTCCTTCGCTGTCCGGATACGCATAATGTGCCACATTGACAAATATCTCCTCAATGGCCATGGCAATTTGCATGGCGGATTTTGGCGAACACTTTGCTTTTTCAAGCTCCTCTTCCGCAAAGCTTAAAACCTCGGGAAGGGACTCGACGCAAGCTAAAAAGGTTTTCTCCGGCATTCCATTTCCTCCTTTCTCTTGCTTGTAGTCAAACATCAGCATTGTAATATCATCAAACTGCGGAGCCTCTCCAACAAAAACATCGATATTATCTTTCAGTGCAGTAAGCAGTTCTTTGGATATTCTTTGCTTATTGGTATTCATAAAGGTAATCAGCCGATCCTCACCGTACAGCTGTTCCTTTGTATTTGTTGCCTCGGTTACACCGTCTGTATAAAGGAATACTCTGTCACCGGGTGTCAGGGTCATTTCATTGATCTTGTACTTAACGCCCTCCATACCGGCAAGGACAAAGCCTGCACGTGCCTTCAGGTATGCAAACTCACCGCCTGCGTGAAGCACCAAGGGGGGATTGAGTCCTGCGTTGGCATACTGTAAAAGTCCGGTTTTCAGATCCAAAATGCCTATCCACGCCGTTACAAACATTCCCGACTCATTGCCGTCGCAAAGCTTTCCATTGGCAAGGGTAAAGATATCGTTTACGGCAAGTCCGCGTTCTGCGAGGTCTTTGATGATGGTCTTTGCCTGCATCATAAACATGGCCGCAGGGATTCCCTTACCGGACACATCGGCACACAGGAAAGCTACCGTATGATCATCCAGCATATAAAATCGTAGAAATCTCCGCCGACCTCTTTTGCGGCAATCATCTGCGCATAGATATCAAAGTCCGTTTGCTCTGGGAATGGTGGGAACTTGGACGGCAGAGCCGATAGCTGAATGGTTTTCGCATATTCCAGTTCCTTATCGATTCTTGCGGCAGCTTCTGCAATGTAACGTTTCAGGGTTTCCATCGTGGAATTAATATCGTTGGAAAGGGATACAAACTCCTCGTTGGAGCGAACATCCACCGTAACGTCCAGATTTCCTCCTGTGATCTGCGCCAGAGAATCATTGACCTTATAAATGTTGTCAACGACCACCCGCTTAACAAGGAAGTAAACCAGCAGGAAGAAGATGCCGAATACGATAATTTCCAGGAAGGCAAAGATATACATAGAAACCGTTCGGGAGAACAAGGCTTCTTCCACCGGCAAAACTCCGATGATGTAATAACCTTCCGTGGTGGTGTACATGCAGTAAGAAGGAATATCGTAAATACTTGCTTCATAGCTTTTCCCCTTCGGATTGATCCAGTCGTTGATATAAACCGTACTGGTATCGTCTCCGTCCACCCAAATGACCCATCCGTCATCGGCAAAGCGCTTTTGCTTTTTCTTCATGGGATCACCTCTTACTGTCTAATTGTACACTCACCCTATTATAGGATTATAGCAGGCCATATTTTACAAATAGTCTACATAAAATAAGCGACCCGATCTGATAATCGGGTCGCTTCAAAATTATTTGTTTGCAATCAGCAAGGCACAGGTTTCCTCTGCCCAGCTGTACTGAGTCATATACTCTCCAAAGAACTTGGGTTTTCCCGTCAATAGGTAGTCGTAATAATCGCACTGTATCCGGTCAGTATCCAAGGCGTATTGAACACTGCTTTTTTGGAGGATATCGGATGCACCGACAGCTTCAAGGGTCGCCCGCAGATCAGAAAACAGCTGGTAAAGATACTTTTGGTTTTTTCCGTCATCCGTACCATCTTCCCACAATGCTGCACAGATCTGCTTTGCCGTAACGCAAGCACCCTTGCGGTCAATCAGAAAGGCAAGCAGTTCCATTGTTTTGGAACGCTTAAACGGGAGCAGGTTCCCCTTGGATGTCACTTCAAAATTTCCAAAGCATTTCACCTGCAGCCGCTTCTCCGTGTTCTTCTTCCCTTTGATAAAATTGATCTCTTTTTGAACAGCCTCCTTGGTAATGGGCTTTACCAGATAAGCGGAGCAATGGAGCCGGATCGCATCCAATGCATACTCGGTATAGCCCGTACAGAAAACGATTTTACATTCCGGTTGCAGTGCACATAGCTTTTCCGCCAAAGCGAGGCCACCCATACCGCGCATGTTGATGTCCAGAAAAGCAACATCTATGGGATTTTTCTCCGCCCACTCTATCGCCTGGATACAAGAAGAAAACTCGGATACTTCCGATATGTCAGGAGATGCTGAAACCGCATTTGTTAATGCCGCGAGCATAGGTCGCTCATCATCTACCGTTATCGCTCTCATAGACATTACACCTCCTTCGGAATCTTAATGGTTGCCGTTGTTCCTTCTCCCGGAACGCTTTCAATCGTCAGGGAGCCGTCGCACATCGCTTCCAGTCTTCCGCGAATATTGCGAATGCCCACATGTTCCTTCTTTTCAAAAACCGTAGCCGTATCAAATCCGGCACCGTTATCGACCACCTGAATCCAGTAGTACTTTTCCGTTTCAAAGGTTCGAATTCTTACCGTTCCGCCACTTTCCAGCTTCATAAGCCCATGCTTAATGGCATTTTCCACCAGCGGCTGAATCGTGAGTGCGGGGATCAGAAAATCCTCTGACTCCAACTCGTATATAATGGACATATCCGGGAATCTGACCTGCTCAATATCCGTGTAATGCTTCAGATGCTTTAATTCCTCTTCCAGTCGGATGGGTGCCGGGCTGTCCAATTCCCGGAAGTTCCCCCGCAGATACAGAGCAAAATTATGTACAATTTTGGCGGCCGTTTTCGGCTCACTCAGGCACAGCTGCTCAACCGTCCCCAGAGTGTTATAAATAAAGTGCGGCTGAACCTGACTGATCATTGTTGCAATGCGGCTGTCTGTCAATTCCTTCTCCAGCTCTCTTGCACGCATGGCGCTTCGGATATTGTTGGGGATAATGCCAAGCACAGCAATAATGGCGCAAACAAAGAACACCATGAATACATGTTGTGAAATCAGACCTGCCGACCACCAGCCAAAACAGGTTGCGGCCATATCTAAAAGCGCTATCATTCCCAAAGTAGCGCACGGGATGGCAAGATAACGTTTCCAACCGGTCTCATGGAATACGTTGATAACACCAAGAACAATGAACGTAACAGCAACGAGTCCCTGTGCAATCATCCATAAAGGAATCATATCGTATATTTTCAGCTTCAAAAAAGCCGGAACCAGGATAAATGCCGCCACAGATATCCCAAGGAAAGCTACCGTAATGTTTCCGACCTTTTTCATTTTTCCTTCAAAGCCAAATACACACCAAATGGATACGAATAAGCCATACAGCATTTTGCATATCTCATTTCCTGTCGTGTTGACAATAAGCTCCGGATTCCACAGTTTAATATTTCCCGCGCCAAAGAATATCCACCCACCTGCACTAATCGCAACCAGCGTAAAGAGCCACAAAAGTCCAATTTGCGGGATACGCATAACTGTGGCAAAGATAGAAACACCAAGCAATGCAATCGCCATAACAAAAACAATTAAAGCAAAGTGTGTTGTCCTTAACGGAGAAATACAAAAGCCGAGTGGGATAACAGAAAATACAGTATAGTCAAGCGGCTATACTGTATTTTTTATGCTTAAAACAACAAATTTCGCAACTTTTTCA
>SVMA01000011.1 GCA_015067635.1 Oscillospiraceae bacterium
GGATCATACTGAACAGAGCGATCAATCAGTTTTGCGCTCTCCTTGTACTTTTTACCTCTAAACAATGTAATTATCCTCCTTATAGTGGTGATGCGGAATAATCCTCCCACATTTCCGAGGCGGTAAACCCCGGTCAGCAAATATTAGTCAACAACAGTAACGCCCATGGAACGGCAAGTGCCACGAACCTGGCTCTCAGCGGCTTCCAAAGAGTTAACGTTCAGATCGGGCAGCTTGGTCTTTGCAATCTCAGTCACCTGAGCAGCAGTCAAAGAACCAACCTTTGTCTTGTTGGGGACGCCGGAGCCACTTTCCAGACCTGCGGCCTTAAGAACCAACAGGGGAGTGGGGGGAGTCTTGGTGATAAAGGTGAAGCTGCGGTCTGCATAGACGGTGATGACGACAGGAATCTTGTAGCCTTCCATGTTCTGGGTACGGGCGTTGAATTCCTTGATGAACGCGGCGATGTTTACGCCGTGCTGACCCAAAGCGGGACCGACAGGGGGAGAAGCTGTTGCCTTAGCGGCGTTAATTTGAAGCTTAATAATACCGGTAACTTTCTGTGCCATTATAAGCACCTCCTGAATAAAATGTGGTAATATGCGCAATGCGCATTTCTTTCGGGGTATTCACCCCTCCCACGTTCCAACCGAATAATCGGTTCGATGCGTTTACTGGGATACGACCTCAATCTGGTCAAGCTCAAACTCAACCGGGGTCTCACGGCCAAACATGGAAACGACCACGCTAACCGCATTCTTTTCGACCTCAATACTCTCCACAACACCGGTGAAGGAGCTCAAAGGACCGTCGAGAATCCGGACGGTATCGCCAACCTCGTAATTGACGATAATTTCCTTTTTCTCAACTCCCATTGCATAGACTTCTTCATCCGTCAGGGGAGTGGGGTCATTGCTGGATGTACCAACGAAGCCGGTTACGCCTCGTACATCCCGCACAACATGCCAAGTGTCATCACTGTAAACCATTTTGACCAAAACATAGCCGGGGAATACCTTACGGTCATAAGTTTTGGTTACTCCGGAGTCTGTGATTTCGGTGACTGTTTCCATAGGAATGGAAATTGCCTGAATCACATCCTGAAGCTGACGGCTTTCCACAGTTTTTTCAATCGTGGCTTTTACTGTGTTCTCATAACCGGAATAGGTATGCACAACATACCATTTTGCAGTCTCTGCCATGGCTTATACCTTAGTGGGTCAGAGAGTGGACAGCATCAATCAGTTTATTGACGCCGAAACGTGCTGCGGGGTCGAACAACCAAATGAATACGCCGATGACAACGACGCAGGCGATGACAACCATGGTGTTCTTGAGAACCTGCTTGGGAGTGGGCCATACAACCTTCTTCAGCTCGCTTTTCAGCTCACGGAAGTACTTGCAAGTGCCGTGCCAAGCTCTTTTGAACCAATTTTCCTTTTTGACTTCTGCCATAGTTTCGTCCTCTCCTTACTTGGTCTCGTTGTGAGTGGTGTGTTTTCTGCAGAATCTGCAGTACTTGCTCATTTCGAGACGGTCAGGGTCGTTCTTCTTGTTCTTGATAGTATTGTAGTTTCTTTGCTTGCACTCAGAGCATCTCAAAGTGACTTTAACGCGCATAACGGCACCTCCTTAAATATTGCCTCCCTGTATCACTCCGGCTAGAAAGATTTAGAAAGCGGACAACTACATTCCGCCCCGGAGCTGAAAAATGGGCATAACAACAAAACCCTTTTTTTCACAGGTAGAACCATTCTACCACAGAAGAGGCATATAGTCAACAACTTTTTTACCATATTTTCGCGTATTTTTCCCATCTGCAAAGTTTTTGGCTGTCTGGCATATTTCCTTGCGGTACAAGCATATTCTTTTCCAAGGGGGGATCAATCATGAAGTGGAAAAAGTGGAAGCCGTATGTGATCAGCGTGGGAATTTCACTGGGGATCGGAATATTGTCGGGTCTGCTGTCGATGGGTGGAATGATGATGTATGATCTTTTCGCAATAAAGCCCGGGCTGACACCGCCCAGCTGGGTGTTTCCGGTTGTGTGGTCGGTGTTGTATGTGCTTATGGGAATCAGTGCCGCAATTATTTGGCTGGAAAAGGATTCCGCAGAGCGCCGTCGCGGTCTGAATTTGTACGTAGCCCAGTTGATCGTGAATTTCTTTTGGAGCCTGATCTTTTTTAATGCACAAGCCTATGGCTTTGCCGTGCTTTGGCTGATTTTACTATGGGTATTGGTGCTTTTGATGATATTGCAATTTAGAAAAGTCAATGAACTGGCAGCAAAGCTACAAATCCCGTATTTGATCTGGCTGACCTTTGCGGCATACCTAAATATTGGCGTGTGGGTACTGAATATGTAAAGGAAAGGCAAAATAGGCCTTTCCTTTTTCTGTGAAATCCGTTATAATAAAGGAAATCACTAAGATGAGGGACATTTATGAAACGTATTATGGGAATTGATTACGGAGATGCACGTACCGGTGTAGCCATTTCTGATCTGCTTTGCACCATTGTCGGGTCTACTGCTGTGGTGCCCAGCCGCAATCGGGAAAAGGCCATTGCGGATATTGTGCGCATTGCTAAGGAAAATGAGGTCGGAGAGATTGTTGTTGGTCTTCCCCGAAATATGGATGGCACAGAGGGTGTTCGTGCCCAGCTGTGCCGGGAATTTGCTGACCTCTTGGCGGAGGCAACCGGACTGCCGACCCGCATGTGGGATGAGCGTCGAACAACGGTAGAAGCACATAATATACTGTCTCAGCACAATTATCATGGACAAAAGCGGAAAAATACAGTGGATGCCGTAGCAGCTTCCTTAATACTTGAAGGCTACTTGTCCTTTCGTGGGCGGTAAAACAGCTCACGCAGTCCGGTAAACAGAAGCAGGATGCCGAAGATTTTTCTGAGGAACGTTTGCTCCATGTGCATGCCAAGCCAGGAACAGAGGCCTGCTGCAACACAGCCGCCCAAAATGGCAGGGAGAATCTTCTTGAGGTTCAGCTTTCCCTTCTTTAAGCGAAGAACACAGACACCTCCTGCCGCGGCAAGAAAAAACAGAAGATTGACAGAACGTGCGGTCTCAGCATCCATGTTGACCACAAGGGTAAGCCACAGAATCAGCAGGGAACCGCCACCGATTCCCAAGCCGGCCAGAAAACCAAGCAGCAACCCGATGAGTAGGGATAACAGGGGAGTCAGCATAAATAACGGATACCCCCCCATAAAATCAATAAGCCCAAACTCCGGTGAAGCCACTTCACCGGTATTTTTTTGTCTAAAAGGCCGGCAAAAATACCGCCCGGAACGGCGGCTAGCATATAAGGCCAGGCATCCTGCCATGGCAGGTGACCGAGTCCGGGACTGATGCAAAGGGACGTGATGCAGATGGGCAGCATGACAGCAACGGAAGAAGGAAAGACTTCTTCCTCTGGAAGCTGTCCAACAAGGGTAAGCAGTGGTACAAGCAGCAATCCACCGCCGGCACCGAGCAAACCGTTGACAGCTCCGGCGGCAGTGCCAAGAAGGATGTATATAATCGTTACGCGCATTGGCATTCCTCCCGAAAGGATTCTTAACATAATCGGCAGGAAATATACAAAAAAGGTTCCGGACAACTGTCCGGAACCTTTCTCAATATTAATGGCTGCGGTTCAAAACAATGCCGTAATCCAACCGGCTCAGGTCGACTTCCTCGTAGGGAGTCTTTTCAATCAGCGCATCACGCCACTTTTCGGTGTCCTCATTGCGCAGATCAACTTCAATCAGAAGGTCACGGTAGGTCATCTCATCAGCGGAGACATAGTACATTACGTGGTAGCCGTACTCAGTCTCTACGATACCGGTATCACCGGCCTGACGGCCCTCAGCGAAGCACCAGTTCTCGAAGTTTTCAACCATCTGACCGGGGAACACGTCCTCATACAGACCGCCGTTGGTAACCTTGCCGCCCTGATCATCGCTTTCCTTGTTGGCCAGCTCAGCAAAGGAATCTTCGTTTGCCTTTCCGTCCTTCCACTGCTGCAGAAGCTTCTCAGCGGCTGTCTTGGCGGTTTCCTTTTCGACTTCGGAATAAACGGTGTTGCCGTCTTCGCCCTTTGTGCCGCCCTCAAACTTAACAAGGATATGACGGACATTCACCAGGTTAACCTTGTTTTCGTTGCGCTCGTTAAACAGAACGATGGTGTAGCCGTCAGTAGTTCTTGCGCAGCCGCAGTCATCGTCATGCTCGTGCTCAGGATCCTCGTGCTCTGCATAGGTGTAGACATCAAAGGCCTTGATCTCGCCGGGAACACGGTTAGTTTCTTTAATCCATTCCAAGGCATCGGCATGGATGACGATGTCCTCCAGGAACGCATCCTTAATTTCAGTAGCTGTGGGCTTCTTGCTGTCTACGATGGGCTTGCCATCCTTGTCGGTCTGATTGATGGTAAGGGACTGGATAGCCTTATCAAAGCTGGCCTTGTCCTTGATCTCCTGACCCAAAATGGTTTCCAAATCGGCCTTCAGGGCTTCACGTGCTGCAGCCTTATCAGCCTCAGAATAAACTGCGTTGCCGTTTTCATCCTTGGTGCCTTCACCCAGATAGGAATTCATACGAATGGTATAGTGGGCAAGGGAGAAGGAGGTATAGTCATCAAACTTGTCCTTTTCATAAGCGCGGTAATCCTCAGGCTTGTATTCCAAATCTGCAGAATACTTGTCAAGATAAGAGGCTGCCAATGTGCAAATATTATAGTAGCGGGAATAGTCATCATAATTTGCACTGCTTCCGTAAGTCATGCGAAGGTACTCGTTCGCACTGTTCAAACCGCTGTAAGCAGCATACAGGTCCAGAGATTCCAAATAGGCGTCCACATCTGCCTGCTCATCTGCAGGGATCTTATATCCCTTTGCATTGGCTTCAATATACAGAGAATACATTTCCCGTGCGTTCTTGACAGCAGTCTCGGCAAAGTAGGTAGCCCAGGTCTTTCCGGTTTTTGTATCATAATTTTGCTCGTTCAGGGGCTTGGAAGGCTCAAAGCCAAGCATGATGGTCCAATAATCGCCAAAGGACTGACCGTACTGATTGTACACATCCTCCTGATGCTTGGAAATGGCATCCATATAGAAGTAATTCAGATCAGCGGCAGAAATCTTGTGCTCGCCCACAGTAATTGCGTGGCTGTTACGGATCACAGCACGCTCAATCGGGTCTTTGACAAGTACGCCAATACCTACAACAAGTACAACCACCATAATAATGGCAAAGACACGCGTGTAAATTTTCAGCTGTTTTGCTTCTTTTTGTTCTCTTTTTTGCTTTTCCGTCATGCGGGCAGCATTCTCCTCCTTGCGGAGTTTCTTTTTGCTAGATGCGCTCATGTAATCAATTCCTCTCATTGTGCTTTTGGTAAGTTGCGTGAATTTCCACGCATAGACTGGCATATTATAACCGATTTTGCTTCGAGTTTCAAGTCTTTTTTGTGTTCTTTCCATAATAAATAAAAAAGTTTACAAAAACCGACGTAAAAAAGCATGGAGAACAAATCGTTCTCCATGCGAAATCCCGCTTTGGCCGTGTGCATCCAATCATGACCTGCACGAATAGGCAGGTGGGTTGCCGCTCCCAATTTTAGCTGCTCCCAACGTCCACCTATCGTCAGAGCGTAGGCGGGAGGTCTGCAATCCAATTGAAAAATCAAGCATCCCTATCAATAAATGTGGGTCCAAAAGGACACATCACGCACCAAGCAGGAGCAGTTCACCGTTCCTCATCAAAAAGAGAATCCATGAAAAGGGTATTAACGGCCTCCAGTTCCTGCGCATCCTCGACGGTATAAAGAACCGGCTCACCATCCTCTTCGGAGGATCTGAAGATCATTACCTCCGGATTCAAGTCTTCCGCTGTGGGCATCAATGCCAAATAGGTGCTTCCGTTATATTCCAACGAAGTAAGCACTTCCAATTCATATTCCACGCCATCCTCATCGGTGATCGTGATGAAATCGGAGCCGTATTGGTCTGCCATGAACCTATCCTCCCTTAAGCTGTTTTCTATATTGTACTGCATGGAGAAGGGAAAATCAATTGGCAGATTGTATGATTTACAGCGGTTATATTTCAGATTATGCACAAGAAATAAAAAGGTGCATCCTTAGGAAAGGTAATCCTCAATCAGCTTATACAGCTGACTCAGCTTGTTGATCTTTATGCCTTTTTGCAGAGCCCGTTGGTCTGCTTCGGGCAGCATGGAAACCTGATAGGGAAATACTTTCATGGGCTTAACCTGGTTGTCCTTCCAAAGCGCTATTTTTCCTTCGTAGACCCCCAAAAGAAAGCCGAGCAGTAAAATGTTACACAAAATCGCTTGTTTTTTCATCTTTCTATTCCTCCCTGTGGGCATAGTATATGTGGAATTTTTCGGTTTATTATTAAATTGGGGCTTTCGTTTTTGATTGGGGTATGCTATAATGATACGGCTAGTCTTATGTGATTATGCTGACAACGGGGAAATAATTCATTTCCTTGCTGCCAAATGGAGGTTATTTTATGGAAAATGAACATAATGATGCCATTCGACGGGTGACCAGACAATCCTGGGTACCTTCGAAATCCGTGCAGACCCTTCATAAGTCCTGGAAGGTTGCCTATACGATCATTAAAATACTTTTGGGAGCACTGGCGACGGTGGTTGCCATCGGTGCGATCTGTATGTTTGTATTTGTCGGTTTGCTTGCCGATTATTTGGGCAGTGATACGATTTTGGAGAATGCTGAGGTGGTTATGGGCGACTTTGACCAGACCGGCAACTCTGTGATGTATTACCGTGACGGGGATGGCAATATTCAGGTTCTCCAGCGGCTTCACGCGGATACGGATGAGGAATGGGCTACCTATGAGGAAATTCCCCAAGAGATTATCTATGCGGCTGTCGCCATTGAGGATCACCGATTCTTTGAGCACCAGGGTGTAGACTGGATCCCCACACTGAAGGCTTGTGTGAGCATGTTTGTGGGAGGAAGGGAATTTGGCGGTTCCTCCATTACCCAGCAGCTGATTAAGAATCTGTATTTGGAATACGATGAATCTGCAGACGATGTTACTGTTCAGCGAAAGGTTTTGGAAATTTTCCGTGCCACGGAATTTGAGAAGCGATATGATAAAGAATTTATCATTGAATGGTACCTGAATAAAATTTATTTGGGTGAACGCTGTAAAGGCATTAAACCTGCTGCGGCTGAGTATTTCGGAAAAGAGCTGGAAGACCTGAATGCCGCAGAGTGTGCAGCCCTGATCAGTATTACCAATAACCCATCTCTGTTTAATCCTTACCGTACCGGTTTGGACAACTATAAAGGTGAGCAGCTGACCGGTATGGAGCGAAACAAGCGCCGCCGTGAGGATACCTTATTTATGATGAAGGAGTACGGTTGGCTGACGGAAGATGAATATGCACAGGCGTTGATTGACAGCGAGAACCTGACACTCAAGCGCGGTATTGATGAAGCGGATCGTTATTCTGACTGTATCAACGAGGACTGTGGATATCATGGCAAGGTTGGCACTTTCATCGAGAAAAGCGACGGAAAAACCTATTGTCCTCAGTGCGGTAAGGCAACCACCGTCGGCAATGACGCGTCCCGTGAGGTCTATTCCTGGTTTGTGGACGTTGTTTTGGAAGAGGTTGCAAAGCTTTACTGTGAGCGTGGCGGTGTCAGTTGGGAAACTGCTGACCAGGATGCCCGGGAAGACTTTAAGCGGCTGGTTTGTCAAAGCGGTCTGCACATCTATACCACTTTGGATATGTCCGTTCAGAAACAGCTGGACAAGATATATACGAATCTGGATGAAATTCCCGATACGGACAGTATCCAGCAGCTCCAGTCCGGCATGGTCATCATTGATAATGAATCCGGTGATATCGTAGCTATTTCCGGCGGTGTTGGTGAGAAGGATGTACACGATGCATACAGCAAGGCTACGGATGCCAAGCTGCAGCCCGGCTCCTCCATCAAGCCTTTGACGGTTTATGCCCCTGCTTTTGAACTGGGCGTTTTGAATCCTTCCTCGGTTGTAAAGGATCTTCCCCTATACTATGTTGGAAATGCGCCTTTCCCGAGAAACTCTGAGCGAACGTATTCTCTGACACACACAATTCTGGATGGCGTGACAGTATCTGCAAATGCGGTCGCTGTCAACAGTCTGGATATCATGGGACGCGAATACAGCTTCAATTTTGCAAAGGATAAGTTCGGCCTTTCAACGCTGGTAAAGGAATATGTGAATTCAGAGGGTAAGATATTTACAGACGTGGACTGGGCACCCCTGGGTATGGGTGCACCCACTGTCGGCGTGACTGTGCGTGATATGAGCACAGCATACGCAACCTTTGCCAATAACGGTGTCTACCGGGACGCCAGAACCTATACGCTGATTTATGACAGTGACGGAAATCTGATCCACAATAATGAGCAGACTTCCAGACAAATTCTCAGCCAAAAAACGGTGGATTACGTCAATTACTGTCTGTATAATGCGGTTAACGCCGGTGACGGTACCGGTCGTTACGCGAAATTCAAGGGATATTCTTATGATATTTGCGGAAAAACCGGTACCACCACCAGTGCGAAGGACCGTTGGTTCTGCGGCTATACTGCGCAGTATACAGCGGCAGTTTGGACCGGCTATAACAATCCGGAGGCCATTACGGGCGTTTCCGGCGGTAACGTTGCCTGTCAGCTGTGGCGCAAGGTCATGGAGCCTCTGCACAAGAATCTGACATCCGAAAAATTGTATGACGAGGCGAACTTCATCCCCGTCACTGTATGCGCGGATTGCGGAAAGCAGGCCACGGATGCCTGCCGAATGGACGTTCGTACCCATGAGCACGGTGTCAGCCGCGTGGAAACGGTTTTGGTTTATCCGGAGGATGTGCCGACAGAAACCTGTGATTGCCATGTGGTTGTGGATTACTGCAAGGATTGTAAAGCAGTTGCCAATGCCGGCTGTAAGAATGTTGTAAAGCGTTCTTTGGTGAAGATGACACAGTCGCAGGTGGAGGAAATTATTCGGGCATCCGAATGCGGCCTGAAGGCGGCATATCGGTCCGACAACTATATCTACCTGGTGGATAAGAAGGGAAATCCTGTATCCTTCTACGGATTCAGCGGCAATAAGAATACTGGATTGACCTTGCCGTATGTGTCCTGCCATATTCACAAACCGCTTCCCACATTCCCATTTTTATCTGATTAAAAGGAGATTGCCATGATATGGTTGTCCGATGAATGGAAAGAATATGAAGTTCTGGATGCCTCTGAGGGGGAAAGACTGGAACGCTGGGGGAAGTATATCCTTGTGCGGCCAGACCCCCAGGTAATATGGAATACACCCAAGACGTGTCCGCAATGGGAGAAATTTGATGCGCGGTATCTGCGCTCCAATACCGGTGGCGGACATTGGTCCGACCACAATCTTCCGGAACGCTGGCAAATTCATTACAAGGACTATCTGACATTCAATGTCAAGCCAATGAATTTCAAGCACACCGGTGTTTTTCCTGAACAGGCGGCAAACTGGGATTTTATTCGTGAAAAATGTGCCAATGCCGGCAGACCGGTACGGGTGCTGAATCTGTTCGCATACTCCGGCGGTGCGACCTTGGCCGCAGCCGCCGGCGGAGCAGAGGTGTATCATGTGGACGCGTCCAAGGGTATGGTTTCCTGGGCAAAGGAAAACGCGAAAACCTCCGGCTTGGATGACCGGCCCATTCACTGGATCGTGGATGACTGCGCAAAATTCATTCAGCGGGAAATCCGTCGTGGCCGCCGTTATGACGGCATCGTGATGGATCCACCCAGTTATGGACGCGGTCCCAGCGGTGAAATTTGGAAGATGGAAACCAGCTTTTATCCGTTTTTGCTGGAAGTGGCAAAGCTGCTGACGGATAATCCCTTGTTTGTGATCATCAACTCCTATACCACGGGCTTAGCTCCTTCCGCAGTCGGATATGCAGCCGACACAGTTTTCTCAAGAAAATTTGGTGGAAAAACTGCTGTGGGAGAGCTGGGACTGCCTGTGAAATCCACAGGAATGATGCTGCCCTGCGGCGCAACAGGACGGTGGACACCCTAATTTGGAGGAATGTTAATTGGGCACTGCAATCAATGTAGAGCATTTGTCTTATACTTATCCCGGAGCAGATGATATCCCCGGTATTCAGGTATTTGAAGATTTGTCCCTTTCCATTGACGAAGGCAGCTTTGTGGCTGTCTTAGGTGGAAACGGGTGTGGGAAATCTACGCTTGCCAAGCATTTTAATTCCATTTTGCTGCCTTGCGGCGGTAAGGTCTTCGTTTTTGGTATGGATACCATGGACGAGGAAAAACTGCTGATGATACGGAAAACCACTGGTATGGTCTTTCAAAATCCGGATAATCAGATTGTTGCCAATGTGGTAGAAGAGGATGTTGCTTTTGGCCCGGAAAACCTCGGTATTTCCAGCGCAGAGATTCGCCGGCGGGTGGATGCGGCACTGCATCAGGTAGGGATGTATGATTATAGAGAACATGCACCACACCTGCTTTCCGGTGGTCAGAAGCAGAGAATTGCCATTGCCGGTATTATCGCCATGGAGCCGAAATGTATCGTCTTGGATGAGCCTACTGCGATGCTGGATCCCCGTGGGCGCAGGGAAGTTATAGAGACCATTGAAAAGCTCAATCGGGAAAAAGGCATCACGGTTGTGTTAATTACGCATCACATGGATGAGGCGGCTCGTGCGCAGCGTGTTGTGGTGCTCCACGATGGTAAAATTGCCGCGGACGGATCGCCGAAAGAGGTTTTTTCGCAGGTGGAATTGCTCCACGGCATTGGCTTGGCCGCACCGGAGACGGTGGAGCTTTGCTGGGAATTAAATCAGATGGGAGCCAATCTGCCTTTGGATGGATTGTCTCCGGAACAATGCGCGCAGACACTTTTGGAGAATTGGAAGGTCTGACCCGCAGGAGGTAGAGATAATTGTCACCAATTTTGGAAGTTCAGAATTTGACTCATATTTACAGCGTTGGTACTCCTTTTGAGCACACGGCGCTGGAAGACGTGTCTTTTTCTGTAAAACGCGGAGAATTTGTCGGAATCATCGGTCATACCGGTTCCGGAAAATCCACCCTTATGCAGCATTTGAACGGTCTGCTCAAACCAACCGCCGGACATGTGATTCTGGACGGAAAGGATATATGGACCGACAAAGCAGTTACCCGTCAGGCGCGTTTTCGTGTGGGTCTGGTGTTCCAGTATCCGGAGTATCAGCTTTTTGAGGAAACTGTTTATAAGGATATCGCCTTTGGACCCAAGAACATGGGGCTGAATGCGGATGAGATTGACCGTCGGGTGCGTGAAGCCGCGGGTTTTGTAGGAATTACAGAGGAACAGCTGGAGATGTCTCCCTTTGACCTTTCCGGTGGACAGAAGCGGCGTGTTGCCATTGCCGGTGTGATTGCCATGGAGCCGGAGGTTCTGATTCTGGACGAACCGACAGCCGGTCTTGACCCTGCCGGACGGGGAGAAATTCTGCGCAATATTGAGGATTACCGTAAGGCGCGGAATGCTACTGTTATGATGGTCAGTCATTCCATGAATGACGTGGCCCGGCTGACGGACAGACTGATTGTTTTGAACGGATCACACCTGGCCATGGATGGTACTCCCGATGAGGTCTTCTCCCGTGCGGAAGAGCTGCTGGAGATGGGTCTGGATATTCCGGAAATCACTCAGGTGTTTCTGAACCTGAAAAAAGCAGGACTGGATGTTCCTGCGGTATACACCATGGAGCAGGCTGTTGCTGCGCTGAAGGGGGGAATCATCCGTGCTTAAGGATATTACCCTCGGACAGTATTTCCCGGGAAATTCTGTAATTCATCGGCTGGACCCCAGAACGAAGCTTGTTTTGCTGGTAGTGTATATTGTTGCTTTGTTCATAGCCGGCGGCCCTGCATCCTATGGACTGATGTTCCTTTTGCTTTCTACCTGCATCGGAATTTCAAGAATCCCGGTAAAATCATTTGTTCGTGGCATGAAGCCGCTGCTGTTCATTTTGATATTCACGGGGATATTGAATCTGTTCTTCACGCAGGGGGAGCATATTCTGGTATCCTTCTGGGGAATCACGATCACCTTTGAGGGCTTGGTGCGGGCTGTCTATATGATGGCACGGATTCTGATGCTTATTGCGGGCACGTTTTTGCTGACCTATACCACATCACCCATTGCTTTAACAGACGGATTGGAGTCCCTGTTGAGGCCGCTGAAGTATATCAGAGTTCCGGTTCACGAGCTGGCAATGATGATGTGCATTGCACTGCGTTTTATCCCGACTTTGATTGAGGAAACAGACAAAATCATGTCTGCCCAAAAGGCGAGAGGTGCGGATTTCGAGTCCGGAAAGCTTATAAAGCGCGTGAAGGCCTTGGTTCCCATTTTGGTGCCGCTGTTTATCAGTGCCTTCCGCCGTGCGGATGAGTTGGCTACGGCAATGGAATGCCGCTGTTATCATGGCGGAACTGGCAGAACCAAGATGAAGCTGCTGCGCTACAAGCGTCGGGATTTTGAAGCATATGGATTCGGAATTCTTGTGCTTGCCGCCATGATTGTGATCACGCACTTTGGACTGTGAGGTTGTTATGCGGAATATTGCAGTCTTTTTAACCTATCTCGGTACTGCGTATCATGGATGGCAGATGCAAAAAAAACTTCCTACCGTGCAGGAAACCATGGAAAAAGCCATCGGAATGCTGACAGGGGAGGCTGTTCATGTCACCGGATGCGGTCGTACGGATGCGGGAGTGCATGCCAAGTGCTATGTGGCGAATTTTCGCACAAATGCAACCATTCCCGTCGAGCGTCTGCCTTATGCGCTGAATACCCATCTGCCTCAGGATATCGTTGTAACGAAGGCTTTTGAGGTGCATGAGAATTTCAATGCAATTGGCTCCTGCGTCAGGAAGGAATACACCTATCTGATTTACAACTCCCGTGTAAAGGATCCCTTTTATGTCAATCGTGCATGGTTTTATCCCAAACATCTGGATGAAAAAATCATGCAGGCCGCTGCAGACCAATTTGTTGGCACCCATGATTTTGCAGCTGTGCGAAGTGTGGGGACGGATGTTAAATCCACGGTTCGGACCGTATACTATTATAAGGTTGAGCGGGAAGGGGATTTGATCCGTCTACGGGTTTGTGCTGACGGATTCCTTTACAATATGGCCCGAGCCATGGCAGGTACTGTTGTTTATGCCGCGGAAGGAAAAATCAAGCCGGAAGAGATTGGCGGGATTTTGGATTCCGGAAACCGAACTGCCGCAGGTCCCACCGTACCGGCAGGTGGGCTGTACATGACACATCTGTGGTATGACGACGGTGTGGAAAATTTCCAGTGCTCGGCACCGGATTGTTTATAAATTGTTTTATCTTTTTCCGGCAGTTTGTGATATACTGCCGGAAAAGGATATTTCCTTGTATGAGGAGTGATGGAAGATGCAACCGAAATTGTGCACAAAATGCAAAAAGAATATTGCTGTTGTTTTTATTACAAAACTGGAAAACGGCGTTGCTTTGAATGAGGGCTATTGTCTGAAATGTGCCCGGAGTCTGGGAATTCCGCAGATTGATCAGGCTGTAAAGAATATGGGATTTTCTGAGGAGGATCTGGATACTCTCAGTGATGAAATGAGCAGTATGTTTGGTCAGATTGATCAGGGCGACGGGGAAGAGGATGATATGGACAGCCGTACGGCAACCTTTCCAATGCTGAACCAGCTTTTTGGATCTGCTAATTTGCCTGCTGAGGGACAGGAGAACCTGCCGGTCCAGCGCAAGGAACAAACGGAAGAGCATACCGGGGAGGACGCACCCAGGAAAAAGGGGAAAAAGCATAAATTCCTGGATAATTACTGTATTAACCTGACCGGGCGTGCCCGGGAAGGCAAGCTGGATGCGGTAATTGGCCGGGATGTGGAGACTGAACGGGTGATTCAAATCCTTAACCGCCGCCAGAAGAACAATCCTTGCCTGATCGGTGAGCCCGGGGTGGGTAAAACTGCGATTGCTGAGGGCTTGGCCCAGAGAATTGCGGCAGGAAATGTGCCTTTCAAGCTGCGGGATAAAGAAATCCTTCTTTTGGACTTGACTGCCTTAGTAGCCGGAACACAGTTCCGTGGTCAGTTTGAAAGCCGCATGAAGAGCCTGATCGGTGAGATCAAGGAATGCGGAAATATTATTCTTGTTATTGACGAGGTTCATAACCTGGTCGGTGCAGGCGATGCAGAGGGCTCGATGAATGCCGCCAATATTCTGAAACCTGCCCTTTCCCGTGGGGAGATTCAGGTAATTGGTGCAACAACCTTTAATGAATACCGCAAGCATATTGAGAAGGATGCGGCTTTGGAGCGTCGTTTCCAGCCTGTGACGGTAGCGGAACCAACCATTGAGGAAGCCAGCCTGATCATGCAGGGGATTGCCCCAAAGTATGCGGAATTTCATGGTGTCACCGTTTCTCCGGAGATTGCCCGCCAGTGCGTTGTGCTGTCAGAGCGATATATTACCGACCGGTATCTGCCGGATAAGGCAATTGACCTTTTGGATGAGGCTTGCTCGGATGTGAATTTGCGCTGCGAGGAAATATCCCGTCTGGCTCAGCTGCGGAAAGAACGCGACGATTATGAATTGGAGCTTCAGATGCTCACTGAGGATACAGAAAATGAGCATTTTGAGCGCTTAGCCCATTTGCGGAGCCGATTGTGTCAGCTTGCCGCAGAAATTGAGCAGCTGGAGAAGGTTCCGGCACCGGCAGTAACCATTGAAAATCTTGCCCGGATCATTGAAATGTGGACGAAGATTCCCGCCTCGAAAATCAAGGCGCAGGAATATGCACAGATCAGTGGGCTGGCTGACCGCTTGCGTCAGCGGATTGTTGGACAGGACGAGGCTGTTGACGCAGTTGCCAAAGCAATCCGGCGTCACCGCGTTGGCATTTCTCCTAAAAAGCGACCTGCTTCCTTTATTTTTGTGGGACCCACCGGTGTTGGTAAAACGGAATTGGTCAAGTGTCTTGCTGACGACCTTTTTGATTCCGTGGACAGCCTGATTCGTTTGGATATGTCCGAGTTTATGGAGAAGCATACAGTTTCCAAGCTGATCGGTTCTCCTCCCGGATATATCGGCTATGATGAGGCCGGGCAGTTAACGGAGAAGATTCGGCGGAAGCCTTACTCCGTTGTACTGTTTGATGAAATCGAAAAAGCCCATCCGGATGTACTGAATGTTCTTCTCCAGGTCCTGGATGACGGACGGATCACGGATGCACAGGGCAGGGTGGTAAATTTCGAAAACACCATTGTTGTCATGACCTCCAACGCCGGCAGTGAGGGACGTGTTGCCGGACTTGGCTTTGGTCGCACACAGAACGACCAGGTAAAGGAAAAGACCATGGGCGCGTTGCGTGAGTTCCTGAGACCGGAGTTTATTAACCGTGTCGATGAGATTATCACTTTTAACCATTTGTCAGAGGAGAATTTCTATGGCATCACTGACATCATGCTGGCTGAATTGTCCGGATGTCTGGCTGAGCGTGGTCTGACCATTGTATGGAATGAGACTGTTCGTAAGCATTTGGTAAAGAAGGCATTTTCTACGGTTTACGGTGCAAGAAATCTGCGCCGTGTAATTCAAAAGGAACTGGAAGATCCAATTTCGGAAATAATCATTGCGTCCTTTGAAGCACCGATTTCTTCTATTACAGTATCCGTTGAGAATGATGAGATTGTTGTAAAAGCCCAATAATGAAAGCCGGGAAGGTAGCTTCCCGGCTTATTTATCAGAAATCCATTTTCTGCGATAGCTTGGCTCCTGCATTCTGTGCTGCATCCTCCACAGCATCGGCAGCCTTGTTTGCCAGCTTGCGGGCATTGCAATCCTGCGGAAGCATCATAACGGCGACTGCACCGACCACAGCTCCCACACCCAATGTGACCATCAATCCTTTGAAACTCATAAAATTCCCTCCCTTCCGTATTAGTATACCCGAATTATCAGTGCTCTGAGATGGAAAAAACAGTCTTGTCGACTGAGCAGCAGTATGATATAATAGAAAAAAAGCATGGAGGAATGATTATGTCTATTGACGTATTACATGAAAAAATCCGAAAGCTGAAGTGCCCGATTATTGTGGATTTCAGCATGCAGGAGACCCTGCTTCCCCCATATTTATTGGTAGAGGAAGGCAGTTACCCAAAAGCATATTATCGGTTCTGCAAGGAATTGCTTGAGAGGCTGGACGAGGTTGTTCCCGGTGTGCGGTTTTCCTTTGACACCTTTGCACTGTTTGGTGGGGAAGGACTGGAAAATCTTTCCGCACTGTTGGATCGTGCCCGTGCATTGGGGCTTTATACCATTTTGGACGGCCCTCAGATTCTGTCCCCTTGGGCAGCAGACAGAGCAGCAGAGCTGCTGCAGTCTGAACAGTATCCCTGTGATGCCATGCTCATAAGCCCTTATATTGGAAGCGATGGCATCAAGCCTTTCGTTCCTGCCTGTACAAAGATGGAGAAGGATCTGTTTATTGTTGTTCGTTCGGCCAATAAATCCGCATCGGAATTGCAGGATCTGCTTACGGGAAAGCGTTTGGTTCAGGGTGCGGCCGCGGAAATGGTCAACCGTTTTGGTGAACCGATTTTCACAAAATGCGGATTTTCCAGAATTTGTTCAGTCAGCAGTGCAGGTGCTGCAGACAGTCTGCGGAATTTGCGGGCACAATATAAACGTATGTTCCTTTTGGTTGACGGACTGGATTATCCCAGCGGGAATGTTAAAAATTGCAGTTATGCCTTTGACCGTTTCGGTTACGGTGCTGTAATATCAGCCGGTCCGACGATTACTGCCGCATGGAAAGAGGAAGAGGAAGCTAACCCGATGGAATATACTGACGCGGCAGTAAAGACTGTGGAAAGGATCCGGAAGAACCTGCTTCGCTATATTACCATTCTTTGATATGTAGGTCAGGCAAACCTGACCGTTAGGAAAGCACTGCGCCGCCGTTGCTCTTCTTGCCAGCATCACCGTTGCCATCGATCGTGCCACCGTTGGAGGGGGTATTCTCAGAGGGCTGTGTGGGTGTGGTAGAAGGAGTTGTGGGTGCGGTTGTCGGCTTTGTTGTGGGTGCGGTTGATTGCGGCGCATTCGTCTGGGAAGGGCCTGTGGTATCCACACTGGCATTCCAACGGCAGGCTGTCATCAAACCGGCTGTAAGGACAAGAGCGAATGCAAGAACTGCAAATTTTTTCATGGTTTTACCTCCTGTAATTTGAATTACAACAATATTATTACCCGTAATTCTCAGTTTAGACAGGAAAAAAAGCGCCAATTCAGGAATTTTGATTTTTACCATTGCTATTTTGGAAAAATGCAGTATAATAACGAAAGTATAGATTACATAAAGGAGTATCCCTGATTATGAAGAAACTTACGGTTAAAAAAGGCACAGAATGTATGGCATGTCTGGAATGCGTCCGCGCCTGTTCCAATGCATTTTACAAGGAATTTCATCCGGATTATTCCTGCATCCAAATTGTTGCAAAGGGAAGTGGTGCAAAACCCATGACCTGTATTCAATGCGGCAAGTGTGAAAAGGCTTGTGAGCACGGTGCGATTACACAAAATCCCAAAACGGGCGTGTACATGATCAATAAGAAGCTCTGTGTTTCCTGCGGAAAGTGCGTGGAAGTGTGTCCCATGAAGGTTATGGTTTTGAAGCCGGAGAATCCTGCCAGCAAGTGCATTGCATGCGGTATTTGCGTCAAGGCTTGCCCCATGGAAATTCTTGAAATTACAGAAAAATAATCTATTATATATCGGGCAGCCTCAGCTGCCCGTTTTTTCTTTTTGTTGACAGAAACTTGCATACATGTTAACATATAAACAGATGTTCGATAATAAATAATAAGTTACAAAAAAATAACGGTTACGATTGCAAAAAGTGTATAGGTATGATATACTGGGTTTAATCATACACCCGGAGGCGTTTATGACTGATTTATCTGTTTTTCAGCGGAAAATTGCTGATTTATTACCCCAAATAGATATTCATTTTAACGAACCTATGGCAAAGCACACTTCCTTTCGCATTGGCGGTGCAGCAGGAGTGATGGCTTTTCCGAAAAATACAGAGGAACTGGCCGGTATCCTGAAGACCTGCGATAGCTTATCTGTCCGGTACTGCATTTTGGGCGCAGGAACCAATGTGCTTGCACCGGATGCCGGTATTTCCGGCATTGTCATCTGTCTGAAGGATGCGCTGGACGGCATGGAGCAGCTGGATGCTACCCATATCCGTGTAGCCGCAGGTGTGACTATGACCCGTGCCGCAGTATTTGCATCCAATCTTGCGCTGTCAGGAATGGAATTTGCCCACGGAATACCCGGTACGGTGGGTGGTGGCGTATACATGAATGCAGGAGCCTATGGCGGAGAAATTTGTCAGATTTGCAGCAGTGTGGATGTTATGGATGCGACGGGCAAGATTACATCCTATTCACCTGAGCAGATGGAATTTTCTTATCGTCACAGTGTGCTGGAGGATACCGGCGGCATTGTTGTTTCCGCAACCTTTGCGCTGACACCCGGGGATAAGGAAGAGATAAAGGCAAAAATGCGGGAGCTGATGGCGAAACGCTCTGCATCTCAGCCGCTGGATTTGCCGTCTGCCGGCTCTGCGTTTAAGCGTCCTGCCAACGGTTATGCCGCTGCAATGATCGACCAATGCGGTCTGCGCGGGTTCCAAATTGGAGGTGCGGCTATTTCCACGAAACACGCAGGTTTTGCTGTGAATACAGGCGGTGCAACGGCTGAGGATGTGAAGGCCTTGTTGGCTGAGGTTTCTGACCGTGTATTCCGTCAGTTTTCTGTTCGGTTAGAGCCAGAGATTCGAATTTGGTAAGAAAGATAGGAGGGAAGCTATGGCTATCTCATTTTCCGGCACGACAAAGGCAGAGATCTGCCGTGTATTTCCTCAAAAGAAATGCTGTGCGCTGGCAGAATGCTTTGGAATTCTGCTATATTGCAATAGTTTTGGGGCGAAGGGCATCCGGATTATTACGGAGAGCCGTGAGTTTGCCATAAATCTTCCTAAGCTGTTTCGCAAGGCGTTTGGAATCGCCTTTGATGTGTTTCCGGACGAGAATTCCGGCGGAAAGCATGTTTTTCTGGTGAATGATGAAGCAAAGCTTGCGACGATTATGAGTGCCTATGGTTTTGATCTTCATGACACACTTGCGCTGCATGTGAATCTGCCGATCGTTGAGGACGACTGCTGTAAAATGTCGTTTCTGCGCGGTGCGTTTTTGGCAGGAGGAAGTGTTACGGATCCGGCAAAGGGCTACCACATGGAAATCACAACCACCCATAAGAGTGTTGCCCGGGAAACGGATTTGCTGCTTCGGGAAATATTGGAGTTTTCGCCTAAGGTTGCGGAACGCAACGGTGCGCTTGTTCTGTATATCAAGCAAAGCGAATTGATTTCCGATTTCCTTACCTACCTTGGAGCACCGATTGCTGCTATGGGCATCATGGAAGCACGGCTGGAAAAGGAACTGAACAATAAAGTTAACCGCCGCTGTAATTGCGACGATGCGAACACCTCCAAGGTGGTGGAGGCAGCTCAGGAGCAGCTTGCCGCGATCAAAATTTTACGGGAACGGGGACTCGTTTCCAAGCTTCCGATTAAAATTCAGCAGGCAATCGAGGCCAGAGAGCAAAATCCGGAAGCATCCTTAACGGAGCTTGCGGGAATGATGGTGCCGGCCATCACCAAGCCGGCAATGAATCACAGACTGAAAAAAATGGTAGAAATTGCGAAGGAGGCAGCCCAATGAGCTTTGTACATTTGCATGTGCACACAGAATACAGCCTTTTGGACGGTGCCTGCCGCATTGACCGAATGATGGAATGCGTCAAGGAGCTTGGACAGACCGCCATTGCGATCACGGATCATGGGGTTATGTACGGCTGTATTGATTTTTACAAGGCGGCAAAGGCTGCCGGTGTGAAGCCCATCATCGGTTGCGAAGTCTATGTTACCCGCAGACGGATGGAAGATCGGGTGCATGGCATTGACAACGATCCTTACCATTTGGTGCTTCTTTGTGAAAACCGTACAGGCTATGAGAATCTTTGCAAGCTGGTATCCATTGCCTTTACTGACGGTTTTTACGGTAAGCCCCGTGTGGATCTGGAGCTGCTTTCTCAATACCATGAGGGCTTGGTGGCTACCTCGGCATGTCTGGCCGGTGCGGTTGCCCAGTATCTTATGGAAGAGGATTACAATGCCGCTAAGGAATATGCGCTGAAATTGTCCGATATTTTCGGACCTGAACATTTCTATCTGGAACTGCAGGATCACGGCATTGAAGAACAGATCGCAGTCAATCAGGGCGTACTGCGTCTGGCAAGAGAAACCGGATTGCCCCTGATCGTAACCAACGACGCCCATTATCTGCGCAAAGAGGATGCCGCAATGCAGGATGTTCTGCTTTGTATCCAAACCGGTAAAACAGTGGATGACACTAACCGGATGAAATTTCAGACGGACGAATTCTACCTGAAAAGTGAGGAGGAATTGCGGCAGCTGTTTCCGAATTGCGCGGATGCCTTTGAAAACACGGCGAAAATTGCCGATATGTGCAACCTGGAATTTACATTTCATGAGTATCATTTGCCGTCTTTTCCTGTTCCTGATGGAATTAGAAACGAGGAATACTTCCGCAATTTGTGCTATGCCGGTTTTGCAGAAAGATATAAAAATCCCCCACAGGAATATGTGGACCGCCTGGAATATGAAATCAGCATTATCAGTCGCATGGGCTACGTCAACTATTATCTTATTGTCTGGGATTTTATTCGCTATGCCAAGGAGCAGGGGATTCCGGTAGGACCGGGCCGTGGCTCCGGCGCGGCATCTATTGTGGCGTACTGTATGCATATTACCGAAGTGGATCCCATGCAATATGCGTTGATTTTTGAGCGCTTTTTGAATCCCGAGCGTGTCAGCATGCCGACTTTGATACGGACTTCTGTCAGGAGCGACGCGGGGAAGTTATTGAGTATGTCATGGAGAAATACGGTGCGGATCATGTGGCGCAGATTGCTACCTTCGGCACAATGGCTGCCCGCGGAGCGATTCGCGATGTAGGTCGTGCGTTGAATTTCTCCTATGCGGAAACGGATATTGTTGCAAAGCTGGTGCCTACAACGCTTCATATCACACTGAAAGAGGCGCTGGAGGTCAGCCCCAAACTCAAGGAAATGTACGATGGTGACGAAAGAGTAAAGCTGCTGATCGATACTGCCATGAGCTTGGAGGGTATGCCGAGAAACACCTCTACCCATGCTGCCGGTGTTGTGATCACGGCTGAGCCGGTGGACTGCTATGTTCCGCTGTCGCGTAACGATGATACCATCGTTACCCAATATACCATGACTACAATTGAAGAGCTGGGTCTGCTGAAGATGGACTTCCTGGGCTTGCGCAACCTGACAGTTATAAAGGACGCACAAACGGAAATTCAAAAGCTGCATCCGGAATTTGATATTGACAAGGTTCCGGATAACGATCCGGACACCTTTGCCATGCTGGCTGAGGGAAAAACCCAAGGTGTATTCCAGTTGGAGTCTGCCGGCATTACCGGTGTGTGTATCAACATGCGTCCAACCTCGATAGAAGACCTGACTGCTATTGTTGCTTTGTACCGTCCCGGCCCCATGGAATCCATTCCGACCTTTATTGCCAACAAGCTGGATTCGAGAAAGATTCGCTATAAAACACCGCATTTGGAGCCGATTTTGAAGGTTACCTACGGCTGTATTGTTTATCAGGAGCAGGTTATCGCAATTTTTCAGGCTTTGGCCGGATATACCATGGGTCAGGCGGATAACATCCGAAGGGCCATATCCAAGAAGAAGATGAAGGTCATCGAGGAAGAACGGAAGGTTTTTGTTTACGGTGATGAGAAGCAAGGCATACCCGGTGCTGTGGCAAAGGGCGTGTCCGAAGCTGCTGCCCAGTCCATCTATGACGAAATCGTTGATTTTGCAAACTATGCATTTAATAAAGCACATGCAGTGTGCTATGCAGTGGTTTCTTATCAGACAGCGTATCTCAAGTGTCACTATCCTCATCAGTATATGGCTGCACTGATGACCTCGGTGCTGGATTCTGCCACGAAGATTTCCGGCTATATTGCGGAATGTAAGGAAATGGGAATTGCAGTCCTGCCACCGGATATCAACAGCTCAGACGATCATTTTACCGTAGAAGGAAATGCCATCCGATTTGGTTTGGGTGCTGTTAAGAATGTTGGCCGTGCCTTGATTCGCACAATCTCAGCAAAACGTTTGGCAGACGGACCGTTCCAATCCGTAGAGGATTTCTTTCAGCGTATGGGCGACGGCGAATTGAATAAACGGGCAGTTGAGAACTTTATCAAATGCGGTGCTTTGGATTGCTTTGGTCACCACCGCAGTGAACTGCTTGCAGTTTATGACAGCATGATGGACAGTGTTTCTGTGTCCAGAAAGAAGAATCTGGACGGGCAGATGGGCATGTTTTCCATGCTTGAGCCTGACGATAAGGCAGCCGCCATTCCCATTCCAACGCTTCCGGAGCTCAGCCGCGCGGACATGATGACCATGGAAAAGGAAACCACGGGCATTTACATTTCCGGTCATCCCATGGATGATTACCGCGGTCTCCTGAAGGGTACCCATGTTGTACCCATTGCCGTACTAATGGGGGAAGAGAATCCCTATCAGGATGACTCCATTGTGAGTGTTGCAGGTATTGTTCAGGGCGTAAAAATGAAAACCACAAGGAATAACTCCATGATGGCGTATGTAACGGTGGAAGACGATACTTCGTCCGTCGAAATGCTGGCTTTTTCCAATGTACTTACCCAGTATGGCGGTTATCTGCGGGAAAACAGCGCTGTAGTGATTGTTGGACGCCTTTCCATTCGTGATGAGAAGGAACCGCAAATCGTTATCAATCGGGTAAGACCCATTTCGGACTTTGCCGGTGAACAGGTTTTGCCTGTTCAGGAAGAAACTCCTGTGACGGTATCCGGTGATAAGCTATATCTGCAGTTGGACAGTGAGGAGGATCACCGCTACCGGAAGGTGAAGGCAATCCTCAATATGTTCCCCGGTAGTGGTCAGGTTGTTCTGTTCTTCGCCGACACACGGACACGCCGCGGAACACAGGCGGCATTTGATACAAGAATGCTTCAGGAACTGAAAAATGTCCTTGGTGAGGACAATGTTGTGCTGAAATAGCTTTTCATTTTACAGAAAATATGCTATAATGTGAGTTTGAAAGGAGATGGTACTATGAAATGTAAAAAATATATTCTTGGGTTACTGCTCATAGTGACCATCCTACTCAGTGGATGTAACATGCGCACCATTGACCAAATGTACTGCCTTCCCAAGCGTTCTGAGGGATATTTGAACCTCAAAACCGCTATGGACAGTGCCATGCAGGGACTGGAATACCATGCACCCATTGCCGGTGAAAATCAACAGCCCGTTCAAATGGCGGATCTGACCGGTGACGGCGTTGCGGAATATATCGTTTTTGCAAAGGGTTCCGGTGAAAAACCGCTTAAGGTTTTGATTTTTGCCTGCGTTGAACAGGAGTACGTTTTGGCAGATATGCTTGAAGGTAACGGCACAGCCTTTGATCAGATAGCTTATGTACGCTTCAGCGGCGGAAAGGGATATGATCTGATCATTGGCCGGCAGGTGAGTGACCAGGTCGTGCGTCCGCTGTCGGTGTATACCATGGTGGATGGACGGATGCAGCAGCAGTTTACTGCCCACTATGACCGATTTGTCTGTGCTGACATGGATAAGAACGGGCAGCAGGAGATTGTTGTGTTACGCCCCGGTGAAAGTCCTTCCGACAACGCTATTGTAGAGCTTTACAATATTCGCGATGGTGTTGTGGAGCGTTCCCAGGAGGCAAGAATGTCCAGACCCGTGAATTCCGTCAAGCGTATCATGATCGGCAAGCTTCACGACGGTCTGCCTGCAGTCTATGTCGCCAGTGATGTGGACGGAAATGCCATCATTACAGATGTCTATGCATTATTGGGGGACGTTTTTACAAATGTAAGCCTTTCCAGTGAATCAGGCACCAGTGTTCAGACACTTCGCAACTATTATGTTTATGCAAATGACATTGATAACGACGGGGTTTTGGAATTGCCGGATTTGATTCCTGTTCAGTCTGCAGATGGCAATCCCGATGGTAATCAGCACTTTATTCACTGGTATGCCATGAATTCGGATGGCAGCAAGGTATACAAGAAATATACGTACCACAGCTTTACCGGTGGATGGTATTTGGAATTGGATAATGCCGTTGCGGCAAATCTGACGGTGAAACAGCTGGGTAACAGTTATGAGTTCTCCATTCTTGACAAGAACGGGGAAGCCAACAAAATAATGACATTATACGTATTTACCGGCCAGGAACGCGAAGAACAGGCAATTGCGGAGAATCGCTTTGTGGTGTTCCGCAATGAATCCACGGTTTATGCGGCACATTTGGAGGTGGCATCTGCCGCCTATCAGATGACCCAGGAATCTCTGCAGAATGCATTTCATTTGATTGCGCAGGACTTGTTGAACGGAGGGGTGTAAAACCTACCATGATGAAAAAAGTTTTGATTTTGGAAGACGAACTGAATATCCGCAGTTTTGTTGTGATTAACCTGAAGCGGGCCGGTTATGAAGTTTTAGAGGCCGGAACCGGTCAGGAAGCACTGGATTGTCTTCAGAGGTACCCGGATATTGGTGTTGCCATTCTGGATATCATGCTTCCGGATATGGACGGCTTTGAGGTTTGCAGGCGCATCCGTGCTACTAACAAGCAGATGGGTGTGATCATGCTGACTGCACGAACACAGGAAATGGACAAGGTAACCGGTTTGATGACCGGTGCGGATGACTATGTGACAAAGCCGTTTTCTCCCGCAGAGCTGACAGCCCGTATTGATGCGCTGTTTCGTCGCATGGGCGGTGAGAATACTGTTTCGTCGGAGATATTAACCCACGGCCCCTTTGTGATGAACACAAGAAATCACACACTGGAGAAAAACGGAATCCGTATCCGCCTGACTCAGGTGGAGTATGCGATTGTCAAGTTGTTCATGCAGAATCCCGGCAAAGCACTGTCCCGTGAGGACATCCTTTCTGCGGTGTGGGGCAGGGAATATGATGAAGAAAAGATTGTGGATGTAAATATCCGACGTCTTCGCATCAAGATCGAGGATGATACGAACAATCCGAGTTATATTACAACGGTATGGGGCTTCGGCTATAAGTGGGGCACCTGACCGAATAAGACGGGGGAGAAACAATGAAAAGAGTCGGTGGACTGCGTAGGCGCTGGCTGATCAATACAGTCGGCGTGATATGTGCATTGGGCTTGGTCTGCGTAATTGTCGTGACCATGGTGTTCTCCGCATACTATCACAACGGAATGACCTCCGACCTTCGGTATCGCGCAACCACTACTTCCGCGTTTTTTGAGGAATATCTGACCAGCGATTATAAGGAATATTATCAGGCGTGTTTGGATTATGTGAAAGGCTTTGAGCATAAAAATACCATAGAGCTTCAATTCATTGACGCCAATGGCACGATTGTCGTATCTTCTTATGGAAACTGGCCGGGGGAATCTCCCACAACGCCGGATATTCAGCGCGCCATTGAAAATGTGAGCATTGAAAGCTTTGAAGGGCGTGACCCGAATACCAACGAACGGATCATTGCCGTTTCCAGTCCGGTGGTATTCAACGACGAGCAGGTTATCGGCGTGATGCGCTATGTGACCTCAACTCAGCTGTTGGACCGTCAGATCCTCACCATAGGCCTGTCAGCTATGTGCGCTTTGCTGATTATTATGGCAATCGTTCTTTTCAGCAGCAATTACTATATCCGCACGATCTTATCGCCCTTAAATGCGATTATTAAAAAAGCGAAACGAATCACAAGCGGAAGCTACGGAATGCAGATTCAAACAAAATTTGACGATGAAATCGGAGAATTGGCACAGACCATCAACGAAATGTCCGCACAAATCAGCCAAAACGAGCGCATTCAACGGGAATTTATTTCCTCACTTTCTCATGAACTGCGCACACCGTTGACAGCAATCGCAGGATGGAGTGAGACGCTGTTGGCAGGAGATACTTTGGATCCGGAAGCGGAACGGGGAATGAAAATTATTTCCCGGGAAACAAAGCGTTTAACGGAAATGGTCGTGGAGCTGCTGGATTTCACAAGAATACAGGACGGGCGGTTCACGCTGAACATTCAGCAAGCAGATATTCGCAGTGAATTTGAAGATACCGTTTACATGTATTCCAGCCGGTTGACGCAGGATGGCATTCAGTTGGATTATTTGGATAACGATGACGATATACCGGAGATATCCTGTGATCCGGAGCGTTTGCGTCAGGTGTTTTTGAACATTCTGGACAATGCCGCAAAACACGGCGGTGCCGGGGAACGCATTGAGGCATCCATCCATTTGGAAAAGGATAATGTAGTCATTCGTATCCGGGATTACGGACCCGGTATTCCTGAGGACGAAATTCCGTTGGTTAAAAAGAAATTTTACAAGGGGAGCTCCCGTGCACGTGGAACGGGCATCGGTTTGGCAGTTTGCGATGAGATCGTGGAATTGCACCGGGGCACGCTGACACTTGAAAATGCAGAGGGAGGCGGCACTTTGGTTACCATCAGCTTGCCGGTTACCCTGTAAGGAAGGTATAAAATGAGCAACGAAAATACAAAACCCTGCTGTGAGAAGTTCAAGACCAGTATTGGTGGTCAGGCGCTGATCGAGGGTATTATGATGCGCGGTCCTGAAAAGGATGCCATCGCTGTCCGCGCAAAGGGCGAAATCAACATAGAAGTGAAGCCGCGTAAGCTTCGCTCTAAAAAATCTGTGTTATGCTGGCCGTTGATCCGCGGAGCTGTAAACTTCTTTGATGCGCAGGTGGCAGGAGTGAAGGCACTGATGCATTCGGCTGAGCTGAGTGCGGATGATTCTGTGGAGGAAGAGCCCTCTAAATTCGATGCATGGCTGGAAAAGAAGCTTGGAAACGAAAGCTTCCAAAAGCTGATTGTAGGCATTGCTGTGTTTTTTGGTTTGGGGCTTTCCATTTTGCTGTTCTTCTTACTTCCAATGGTCATTGTCGGATTCCTGGATCAATGGATCACCCATAATCTTGTACTGAATTTGATTGAGGGCGTTGTCCGTATGTGCATCTTCATGGCGTATATGCTGATCGTATCCAGGATGAAGGATATGAAGCGCGTATTTGCTTATCATGGCGCGGAGCACAAAACCATTCGCTGTTACGAAGCTGGACTGCCTCTGACGGTAGAAAATGTCCGTCAGCAGACCCGACTGCATCCCAGATGCGGCACAAGCTTTTTGCTGGTGGTTATGGTCATATCGATTTTGGTGTTTTCCGTCGCATCCAGCCTTTTGCTGGCGTTGGTTCCCACTATGCAGCTTTTACGCGGAGGATTCCTCTACCGATTGATCATGATTCTGTTCAAATTGCTGCTTCTGCCTCTGGTGGTGGCGGTTACCTATGAAATCAATCGCTGGGCCGGACGCCATGATAATTGGTTTACACGGATCCTGACAGCACCCGGCTTGTGGATGCAGAAATTCACAACCAACGAGCCGGATGATTCCATGATCGAAGTAGGTATTGCGGCAGTTCAGGCTGTTCTTCCGGAGGAAGAGGGGGCAGACCTTTGGTAAAAAAGTATTCCCAGCTTTATTTGGAAGCCCGAAAAGCAATCATGGCTACCGAGGATATGCAATCGGCAGGGATCCTTGCCCGTCAGCTTCTGTGTCACGTTTCCGGAAGGACGCAAGAGCAAATTCTTGCAGACCGGGAACAGTATGCATCTGAGGACATTTGCAGTAAAATGGAGGAGCTGACAAAGCGGCTGGTAGATGGAGAGCCTCTTGCCTATATTCTGGGTGAATGGGAATTCTACGGTTTACCTCTCTATGTGGATAGAAACGTGCTCATCCCCAGAGATGATACATGTGCAGTTGCTGCTTTGGCTATTCAAAAGGGGCTGGATTTGGAGAAAGATCCCAGAATTCTGGATCTTTGCACCGGTTCCGGTTGCATTGGACTGGCGATTGCCAGCCGGGTGAAGGATGCGCGGGTAACTTTGGCGGATATTTCCAAGGAAGCACTGGCTGTTGCAAAGAAAAATATAACCCGCAATCATTTTACCGGTCGGGTGACCTGCATACAGGCGGATGCATTAAAGAAACCCTCTCCGTTTCTGGGAAAGTTTGATATGATCGTTTCCAATCCACCCTATATCACCCGTAGCGAGATGGAGGAATTACCGTACAGTGTCAGCGGTTTTGAACCGCACATGGCGCTTTTTGGCGGAGATGATGGTCTGGATTTTTATCGTGCCATTGTCCAAAATTATACCGCGGCTTTGAAGCCGGGAGGATATCTGTGCTTTGAATTTGGCATGGGGCAGGGAGATGCCGTTTGTCAAATCTTAGAAAAGAATCAGTATACCATTCTGGAGCGTTCCAGAGATTATAACGAGAGAGAAAGAGCTGTCATTGCACAGCTCAACAGGAAGGAAGATTATTATGGCGACGAAAAAGACAGCATACGAGGCACCTGCACAGGCATCTGACAAGAAAAGAGCATTGCAAACTGCGTTGGCTCAGATTGACAAGAACTTTGGTAAGGGAACGGTTATGCGTCTGGGCGACCGTCCGGAAATGAACGTGGATGCGATTCCCACCGGCAGCCTTGCATTGGATGCCGCTTTGGGTATTGGCGGTGTTCCCAAGGGCAGAATTATTGAGATTTACGGACCGGAATCCTCCGGTAAGACCACCTTGGCACTGCATATTCTTGCTGAAGCCCAGAAAATGGGCGGCGAGGTTGCTTTCGTAGATGCAGAGCATGCTCTGGATCCGGTTTATGCCTCTGCTTTGGGCGTGGATATCGAGAATTTGTTGGTTTCTCAGCCGGATACCGGCGAGCAGGCATTGGAGATCACAGACGCTTTGGTGCGTTCCGGTGCGGTAGATGCTGTGGTTGTTGACTCTGTTGCCGCGCTGGTACCCAAGCAGGAAATCGAAGGCGAGATGGGAGATACCTTTGTCGGACTGCAGGCAAGACTGATGTCTCAGGCACTTCGTAAGCTGGCAGGTACCATCGCAAAGACGAACTGTGTGGTCATCTTTATTAACCAGCTCCGTATGAAAATCGGCGTCATGTACGGAAATCCCGAAACTACCACCGGCGGTAATGCGCTGAAGTTCTACTCTTCCGTGAGATTGGATGTGCGCCGTACAGAGGCCATCAAGGAAGGCAGTAATGTAGTTGGCAACAAGACCCGTGTCAAGGTGGTTAAGAACAAGGTTGCGCCTCCGTTCCGGGAAGCCTATTTTGACATTATGTACGGTCAGGGTATCAGCAAGTGGGGCGAACTGGTGGACCTGGCAGTTCAAATGGACATCATTCAAAAGAGTGGCAGCTGGTTCAGCATGGGTGAGGAACGGATTGGTCAGGGCATCAGTGCGGTCAAGGATTATCTTATGTCCAATCCGGATATCGCTGAGCAGGTAGAAGCACAGGTGCGGGAGAACCTGCTGAAGAACAACGCAACTGCCCGGACACCTGCAAAGGCTGCAGAGCACCCCGTTGCGGTAAGTGCCGACGATTTTGATGATGAGGATTAAATCCTTGGCAGCCGCACCGGACCGGGCAGAGCGTTACCGGATGGTGTTTGACGACGATACCGTGATGCGCCTATACCGCCAAACTGTACAGGATTTTGGTCTCTATGCCGGCAAGGAGCTTTCAGACGAGGAATTCCGGATGCTTTGCAGTGCGGCAGGTGAGATGTCTGCAAAAATGCGTGCAGTCAGAATCGTTGCGGCGAGCAGTGTCTCCAAGCGGGATCTGAAAAACCGTTTGATTCAAAAAGGCGAAGATCCTGAGCAGGCAAAAGCGGCTGTTGCGTGGATGAGTGAATTGTCTCTTGTGGACGACAGAAAAACAGCGGAGCAGATCGTATCACGCTGTGTTGCCAAGGGATATGGATTACTGCGGGCAAAGCAAGCCCTTTATGAAAAGCAAATCCCAAAGGAATTGTGGGAAGATGCGTTATCCGGTTATCCGGATCAAACTGATAAAATCATGGAATATCTGGAAGCAAAACTGGATGATTTTTCTGATCAAAAGGCTGTAAAGCGGGTTGTGGATGCGCTTTTGCGCAAAGGCCATACCTACGGGCAAATACGCCGGTGTTTAGAAAAATTATCCGTTGATGCTGAGGATTTTCCGGAGGATTAACATGGCAAATATTGGATTTATATCCCTGGGTTGCGCCAAAAATCAAGTGGACTGTGAACGGATGATGTACCGCGTGCAGGAAGCCGGACATACGGTAAAATCAGATATCGTAGGCAGCGATGTGGTGGTAATCAACACCTGCGGGTTCATTGATTCTGCAAAGTCTGAGGCGATTGATTTTATCTTACAGACAGCAGCGCTGAAAGCAGAGGGACTTGTAGGGAAGATTCTGGTCACCGGTTGTCTTTCCCAGCGGTATCAGGATGAAATTACACTGCAAATGCCCGAAGTGGATGGCATTTTGGGTACCGGAAGCTATACGGAAATCGTACCGGCGATTGAAAAGCTTTTGCACGGCGATTCGGTACGGGAGTTTGGCTCCATTGATGCGCCGGAACAGGAAACCGGTCGCATTCTGACCACACCGGAGCATTATGCATTCATTAAAATTGCTGAAGGCTGTGACAATCGCTGCAGCTACTGTATCATTCCGTACTTAAGAGGAAAATTCCGTAGCCGGCAGATAGATGATGTGTTGTATGAGGCGCGGCTTCTGGCTGATTCCGGCGTCAAAGAACTGATTGTCGTCGCGCAGGACACCAGCCGTTACGGAACGGATTTACCCGGACATAAACGTCTTCTGCCGGAGTTGCTGCGACGTTTATGCGAAATTGAACAGCTGCATTGGATTCGGCTGCACTACGTATATCCTGACGAGATAGACGAGGAACTCATTGATGTGCTTGCAACGGAGCCAAAGCTGTTGAAGTATCTGGATATTCCCATTCAGCATTGTAACAGTAAGATTCTTAAGCTGATGAATCGCCGCGGTGATGGAGCATTTCTGCGGGACCTTTTTGCAAAGCTTCGTGCACGCATTCCGGGTTTGGTGCTCCGCACCAGTGTAATCACCGGTTTGCCCGGTGAGGGAGAAGAGGAATTTGAAGAGCTGTGCCGTTTCCTGAAGGAACAGCGACTGGAGCGTGTGGGAGCGTTTCCGTTTTCACCGGAGGAGGGGACTCCTGCTGCGGAAATGGAATACCCGGATCAGTCGGTTGCACAGGAACGCGCAGCTATGGTTGAGTCAATCCAGTCCCGCATTATGGACGATTATGCCGCCGGTATGCTTGGGAAAACGGTGGAAGTCCTTGTGGATGGCTACGATGAGGAATATGAACAGTATTACGGTCGAACCTATGCTGACTCTCCGGATATTGACGGAAGAGTTTGGCTGGCAAGCGATGATGATCTATCTGAGGGTAGCTTTGTGACAGTACGCATTGACGGTGTCACCGACGGCGACCTATCCGGTTTTGTTGTGGAGGAAGCATTATGACAACTGCAAGTAAAATTACCTTGGTTCGTGTTGCATTTATTCCGCTTTTGACGGTACTTATGTACATGAGCAACGGAGCATCCAACCTGTGGATGTGGCTGTCCCTGGGAGTATTTATCATAGCAAGCCTGACGGACTATGTTGACGGACATATTGCCAGAAAGCACAATCAGGTAACGGATTTTGGCAAGTTTTTGGATCCCTTGGCAGATAAGCTTCTGGTGATTGCCGCCATGTGTATGTTCTGTCAGTGGGGGAAGATGCCGGCATGGGCACTGATGCTGGTTCTGACACGGGAGTTTGCGGTTACCGGTCTGCGTCTTGTAGCAGTTGGTAAGGGCAAGGTGATTGCCGCCGGCTGGAGTGGCAAAATAAAGACTGCCAGCACAATGATCGGTTTATGTGTCTGGATGGGATTTCCCGGGGAATATATCCTAAGTCAGATTATCATTGGTATCATTGTTGTGACTACGGTTTATTCCGGTGTTGAGTATTTCATTCAAAATTGGAAATGTCTTTTGGATTAATGAAAAATCCGGAGCGATGCTCCGGATTTTTTGTTCGACTTTTTCCTGTTCCTGTGATATAATCAAGAAAATTCATTTAGCGAGGGAAAACCATGAACATTCGGGAAGTTGGCGAGATCCGCCGCCACATTCGTCGGGATCGGAGCAATATGGCTGCGATCTACGGCTGCTATGTCAACGACAATCGGGAGATCGTTTCAGAATTTCGACGCAGTACTGGTATGATGTCCGAAAATGAGAGTGAGAAGTATTTTGGACTGTTGCGCCGGACGCTGTCCGGAACCATCGGCAAGAATCTTATTGATATCTCCTTTCAAACTGCGCAGGTAATGGATGGTGCAGAACACAAATTGCTTATGAATCTGCGGCAGACTGGGTTGGAGGACGAACAGCTGAGAATGGACTTCTACCGCAAGGTCATGGAATCTGTTGATCTGGATCAAAGTTTTCTGATCTTACTTGGCTGTGATACCTATGATGTGCCTTTTAAGAGTAAAGACGGGTTTGGGGGCAGTAATTCTGAGGAAACCTACCGTTTTCTTCTGTGTGCCGTATGTCCGGTAAAGCTGACAAAACCCACATTGCATTATGTTCCGGAAGAGAAGCTGTTCCACGACGGGGGTATTACCAACGTGGTCGGATCGCCGGAGCTGGGATTTCTGTTTCCTGCCTTTGATAACCGTGCCACAAACATTTATAATGCACTGTATTACCATCGCAGTTCCAAGGTAAATCACGATGCTTTTGCAACCAGTATTTTCAATGCACCCATCCCACAGCCGGCTTTCTCGCAAAAGAAATCCTTTGAGGGAATTTTGGGCAACGCTTTGGGTGAGGAATGCAGTATGGACGTGGTGCAGAGTGTTCACGAACAGCTTTCCCAGCGAATTGCATTGCATAAGGAAAGCAAAGTTCCGGAGGCTCTGCTGATTTCCAAAGAGGAATTTAAGGACGTTTTGACCGGATGCGGTGTTTCGGATGCCCATGTTGCTAAATTCAGCGTGGATTATGATGAGGCCTTCGGCTTTGAAGCTGATTTGTATCCGAAGAATATCATTGACGAAAAGCGCTTTGAGATCAAGACAGCGGATGTGTCCATCAAGGTCGCACCCGAGCGTATGGATCTGATTGAGACCCGCATCATCGGCGGGGTGAAGTACATTCTGATCCATGCGGAGGACGATGTGGAAGTAAACGGTGTCAGTATTCACATTCAGGATGAACCGGTTACGGTTTAATTGGGAGGTTTCTGATAATGTTAAAGCGTTATACACGGTATATTATTGATTTTGACAGTAAATACACCGCAGCCTGCGGAGGTTTATTCGGTGCGGCGTTTTTTCTGAAGATCGTCTACTATTTTGCATTGGTAAGCTTTCGGGATGTTGGAATTGTGCAAATACTTTGCTCTGCATTCCTGGGAATCTCCCTCTGTGCCGGTATGGTAGTACTGCTTAACTGTGTCCGGTACAATGCTCCCGGTATCTACGGAATTGCCGGCATGACATTTTGTCTTATCTTAATGCTTTTGAACCTGATGTCCGGAAGCCTTGTGCGGTCGGTGCTTTCCATTGTTTGGTATATCCCCACAGCAGTTGTATTTCTGATGACGGTTGGAGGGCATTTGCCGGGTCGGAAATTGGCAGTATGGATGTTCCTGCTGGCATCCGTCGTGCGTTTTTTGTTCTTTGATCTTGGTCGGCTGGGTCTTATTGGCTGGGTCAATGAATTGGCAGTTCTGCTAATGCTGATATCCTTTGCCTGCATGGCAATGGGCTTGAGATCCATCAGACAGTCTAAATAAAATGAAGGCGTGTTGCTCTCGCAACACGCCTTGACTGTTATTTGGAACGGTTAACAATGTCAACCACGATATCCGCAGCTTCCTCTATTCCGATAACTCCGGTGTTAATGCAAATATCGTAATTTTTGGGTGCACCCCAGGTTCTGCCGGTATAGTGCTGATAGTTTACGCTCCTGCGCTTGTCTTTTTCCTGTAATCTTGCAACGGGGCTCTTTTCGGATTCGCCATAGAGCCGCACAATTCTGTCCGCGCGGAACTCGGTATCTGCATAGACAAAAATGTGAAGGACATCCTCTCTGTCTTTAAGGATATAGTCTGCATTCCGACCCACAATGACACAGGGTCCTTTATCCGCCAGCTGCAGGATGGCACTGCACTGGATGCTCCACAGGAAATCAGCAGTGGACAGACCGTTCATCACACCGGGAACACCGGTGGAGGCAAAGGCATAGGACAGGATGCTCCGGCCGGGGGAGTGCTCTCCGTTTTCCTCTACAAACTTCGGGGCAAAGCCGGATTCCAGAGCGATCTGTTCCACCAATTCTTTATCGTAAAAGGGGATACCTAACTTTTCGGCGATGAGATGTCCAACAGTTCTGCCGCCACTGCCAAATTGACGGCTGATGGTAATAATCGTCTTTTTCATAATGAATCCTCCTTGTTAATTATCTGATATTAGTATACCATGCCGGTGATGGGTTGTCAAATAACGCCTTTCGGTACGGAATCTGCTTCAAGATAAGGCTTCAAATCCGGAATGCCCGTTAGAAAATCAAAGACGGTTTTTTTGTATGCCTGCGGATGTATTATGTAGCTTAATCCGTGACCCGCTTGGGGGAAGGTGACCAGCTGAACCCGTCCTTTGCCTGCATCCTGAATTTCCTGGCTCATAGTGTGCGGCACAAGACGGTCGTCCTCGCCGTGAAGGATCAGTATCGGAACATTTGAAGCCCCGGCGGCTTCGATCGCACTGCAGCCTTCCAAGGGGAAGCCACCGAGTACAGCGGCGGACAAACGGATAAACGGATAGGCCAGGGTTGGTGGAATTCCCAAATTCTTTGCAACCTTACTGATAATTTTCTTAGGGGAGGAGTAGGGGCAGTCTGCCAAAATACCGACAACATTCTTCGGCAACGGTAGGGATGCGGCCATAATCACGGTTGCGGCGCCCATGGAAAGACCGGACAGGACAATGGGTGTTTGCTCACCAAACCGTTGATTTACATATTCGATCCATGTAAGGCAGTCCCGCCGTTCCAGAACACCGAAGGTAATGACATGTCCGTCACTTTTTCCGTGGGCGCGTTGGTCTACGGTAAGCACGTTCATACCAAGCTCTCTAGCCATGGCAAAGCCACCGATACCGTCCCGCAGCGCCATACTGCGATAGCCGTGAAAGATTATCTTTGTTGGGGCACCATCTCTCGTGTGGTAATACCGCCCAAACAGCGTCAAGCCGTCAAAGGACTTAACTGTGACCGGTTCAAAGGGCACGGCATCCATCATTTGTGTGGCGCTGATGATTTTATCCGCCACCGCAACATACTGTTCACCCTCGGGGGGTCGGTAAGGATTTTGCGGTTTCTTATTTGCGGAATAAAAGCAGATATGGAATGCATAGATAAAAACGGCTAAAAGGAGTAATGGGGGCACAAGTGCCAGACACCACCAAATCATAATTACACCTTCTTTCTAATACTATTATAATCTTCTGTACATTTCCCGTCAAGAAAGTATGGAAAATTTTTCGTTCCTGTGCTATGATAGAAATACCAAATTAGGAGGTATGCTTATGAAAAAGATCATTGACGCCTTTGATTACTCCGGTGAATTTGCAAAGAACATGAAACGGGGCATCCTGCTGACTACCAAAAAGGATGATTTTGTGAATACCATGATCATCGGTTGGGGTACTGTGGGCATAGAGTGGGGGAAACCCATATTTGTTGCTTATGTTCGGGAAAGTCGGTATACCCGTCAGATTTTGGACGAAACCGGCGAATTTACCGTAAACTGTCCGGTGGGGGATATTGACAGCAATATAATCAGTATCTGCGGAACCAAATCCGGTCGGGATATGGATAAAATTCAGGAACTTGGACTGCATTTGGAAGAGCCTCTGCAAATTTCTGTTCCCGGTATTCGGGAATTGCCCCTGACACTGGAATGTAAGGTTTTGTACAGGAATCCTCAGCCGGTAGCTGAGCTTCCCCAAGCAATTTTGGACCGGTACTATCCGGAAAAGAACGGTGTTCGTGACTTCCATTACGCCTATTATGGGGAGATTGTGGGAGCATATATTATCTCTGAAGAATAAGTTGATTGTATGGCCACCCATGCGGGTGGCCATTGCATATAATAACAAAAATTCCCTTCTTGCTATTTGCGAACAAATGTGCTACAATAAACAAAAAGGAGGGGATGGGTTTGGAACTGAAAATGTGTCCGGTAGATGTAATTTCTGTGTGTTCCGCCGGTGGGGAGATAAGGCCTCTGCGCTTGCGGGTAGAAGAAACCCATCAGCTTCTGCGAATTGATATTGAGGAAGTTATCAGCATGCGCAAGGTGCAATATGTGGGAATTGAAGCACAAATCTTTCTGTGTCGTGCAACCGTAGAAGGGAAGCAAACATTGTTTGAGCTGAAATATACCATTCGCACCCATAGCTGGTGTCTGTTGAGGAAGGTGTGCTGATGAAAGAAAGAGTCATTTTTCACGTGGATGCGAATTCTGCGTTTTTAAGCTGGACCGCTGTCTATCGGCTGAAGGTGTTGGGAGAAAATGTGGATCTGCGCGAGATTCCGTCTGTGGTGGCAGGTGAAAAAGCATCACGCCATGGCATCATATTGGCAAAAAGCGGTCCGGCGAAAAAGTACGGCATCCAAACAGGTGAGCCGCTGTTTCAGGCGCTGGAGAAATGTCCGGAGCTGGTGGTTGTTGCGCCGGACTATGGTCTTTATGTGGAAGCCTCCCGCCATTTTGTGCAGATGCTTCGTCAGTTCAGTCCGAAAGTGGAGCAGTATTCCATCGACGAAGCGTGGGTGGATATGACCGGTACCCAGCGGCTTTGGGGGAGTCCGTTAACTGCCGCGGAGCAAATGCGAAAAAGGATACATGAGGAATTGGGCTTTACGGTCAACATTGGCATTTCCAATAACAAGCTGCTGGCAAAAATGGCCGGAGATTTTGAAAAGCCCAACAAAATCCACACACTTTTTCCCGAGGAGATGGAAAGCAAATTCTTTCCGCTGCCGGTTCAGGATTTATTTTTGGTAGGTGCGGCAACCGAGCGTAAGCTGAACCTTATGGGAATTCATACCATTGGCGATCTGGCACAGACGGATGTTCAGCTGCTGCGCCGGCGGCTGGGGAAGCACGGAGAAACCATTTGGCATTTTGCCAACGGTCGGAATGCAGACGGGGTCACACCGGAACCGGCGGAAAACAAAGGCTACGGCAATTCCGTTACCACCTCCACCGATATCATAACAACGGAGCATGCCCATCAAGTGCTGTTGGGTCTGTGCGAAACCGTCGGTATGCGTATGCGCAAGGATGGAAAATGCGGCGGTTGCCTGACTGTGCATCTGCGCACAAATCAGTTTTCCCACTTTTCTCACCAAGCGCAGCTGAGTGGAACAACAAATCTGACAAGTCAGATATTTGAAGAAGCCTGCCGCATCTTTGGCGAGGCGTGGGATGGAGTAACACCGTTGCGGCAGGTAGGCGTACAGATGACAAAAATAACCGCAGAGGCTTACCAGCAATTTGATTTTTTCTCCGGCGTCTGTCCGGAGCAGTACGAGAAAAAACTGCGTCTGGACGAGACTGTGGATGCCCTGCGGGACAAGTATGGAGAGGATGTGATCCGACGGGCAAAGTTTGCAAAAAATGCGGAGGGACACATGACCGGCGGTCTGGATAAAGCAAGACGTACCGGTGTTACCAAACCTGTACCAAAGGTATGAATATCCAAAAATAATGAATTTTCTATAAAAATTCTGTATTTTTTGAAATAATACTTGTATATTCACAAAAAGTATGCTAAAATTCAAAACGACGGTGCAGTATCCTAGTCGAAATGTTCATTTTCCAGGAAGGGCCTAAAAATCCTTTGAAGGGCACATCGATGAAGTCCCTGGTGTCTGCTTTTTACGCCCAGTTTAGGGTGGGTGCTGGGGGTTAAGGATTCTGGGCGCGCTCCAATGGCATGGAGCATACGACCCAGTTTCCGTGGAGACCAGGTTTTGTGCGACGAAGAGTGGGAACTCCCTTTGGAAAGCCTTCTTCGCGTATGGGCCTGGTATGAACCTGCAATGTGGTGCACAGAATCGTGTTGCTACGTGCAGTGTAGCCTGCCTTGAGTGAGTATGTGGGGAAAGAGGATCATGCGGCTGGTTGTTATGGCCATAACAACTGCCGATATTGCCTCTGGAAACCATCCTTGCAAAAGAGGCTAAGACTATGATTCATTTTGTCGTGGAAAACACCTAGGCTGTCGTAGCTGGACAGACAGGGGATTACAGTACGGACTAAGTGGCAATCGGGTATTCAGGATTGGCAACGCCTGAGCTTGCGGATCAAACGGAAACGGCCTGCATGGCAACGGCAGGTTCTGCTTGGGGAAAACCAACCCGACCTAAGCCGTAAGATTTATCCTGCCTGTTACCGTCGCCTTAATAACATATTGAAGGAGAATTCCTGTGTCTAAATCAGACCCAAGTCATTCGCGAAAAGAACGTAAGAAAACAATCCGCTGGGTTGTCACCATCTTCTTGGTGACAATTTTTGTATCTGGTTTGATCTCTCTGGTTTCTGAAGAGATTATCAGCAGAAGCGGTATTGTTGTGAGCTTTGTGATTCTGCTGCTGATCGTTGTGGTTGGCATCGTTTTTGACGTTATTGGGGTAGCCGTGACCTCAGCGGATGAAACACCCTTTCATTCCATGGCGGCACGAAAAGTTTCCGGCGCACATGAGGCAATTCGCCTTTTGCGTAATGCGGAACGCGTCAGTTCCATTTGTAACGATGTGATCGGCGATATCTGCGGCGTTATTTCCGGTTCTGCCGCTGCAACGATTGCAGCGCAGTTACTGACAAGATTTGAATTTTCCTGGCCAATGTTGATTGGCTTGGGAATGTCTGCCGTTGTCTCCGGCTTGACCGTCGGTGGCAAGGCAATCGGCAAAACCTTTGCGGTGAATTCTTCCACGGCGATCGTCCATTTTGTGGGAAGAACCATCGCCACATTTCATCGGTTTAGCCGTTCCTCTGAAAGCAAATAGTAAGGTTGTGTCATAAGTGAGTATATTAGAAAAAATTAATGGACATCAGGATATGCTTTCCTTAACTGAGGATGAGTGCCTGGCATTGTGCCGGGAGATCCGGGCATTTCTGATAAACCATGTATCAAAAACAGGCGGACATTTGGCTTCCAATTTAGGCGTTGTGGAGCTGACAGTCGCCATTGAAACTGTTTATGATACACAGAAGGACCGCTTGGTGTTTGATGTGGGTCATCAGTCTTATGTTCATAAGCTGCTGACCGGACGCCAGGCGGATTTTGAGCATTTGCGTCAATTCGGTGGGATGGCGGGCTTTCCAAAGCCGTCGGAGAGTGATGCGGATGCATTTGTAGCAGGTCATGCCTCCAGCTCGGTTTCCATCGCATTGGGCATGGCACACGCCAGAACCCTCCAGAAGGATGATTACGATGTGGTTGCGCTGATTGGTGACGGTGCCGCCACCGGCGGTATGGCTTATGAAGGCATGAATAATGCCGCGGACAGTAAGGAGCCGCTGGTTATTATTCTCAATGATAATGAAATGTCTATCGACCGCAATGTAGGCGGTCTGTCCAAGCACCTGTCCCGTTTGCGCACAAAGCAGCGTTATTTGGGGATGAAGGAATCCTATAAAAATACCTTAAGCAAGATACCCGGCGGCAAGGCGTTCTACACTGCGACCAGCCGGCTGAAGGGATGGGTGAAACGTTCGCTTTTGCCTGTAACGATGTTTGAAACCATGGGTCTGAGCTATTTGGGGCCTGTTGATGGCCATGATGTGAACGAGCTCATTCGTTTGTTGCGAGTTGCCAGGGATATGAAATCCCCGGTCCTGCTTCACGTTATTACACAAAAAGGACGGGGATATCTGCCTGCAGAGGAACGTCCCTCGAAGTTTCACGGCATCGGCAAATTTGATCCCAATACTGGAGAGATGCTCAGCGGAAAAAGCTACACATTCTCCGATGCCTTTGGGGATACCATGATGGATTTGACGGAAGAGGATGCACGTGTATGTGCAATTACTGCCGCAATGCCGGGCGGTACCGGCCTGCTGAAGTATAAGGCAAACTATCCGGAGCACCTTTTTGACGTGGGTATTGCCGAGGAGCATGCAGTTTCCATGGCCGGCGGTCTTGCCAAGCAGGGCATGATCCCTGTTGTAGCCCTGTATTCTACATTTTTACAGCGCGGGTATGACCAGATTCTTCAGGATGTTGCTATGCTCAAGCTTCACGTGGTTTTTGCCATTGACCGTGCCGGTCTTGTGGGTGAGGATGGAGAGACCCATCATGGCGTATTTGATGTTGGATTCCTGCGGCAGATCCCTGGCATGATGGTGTTGTGCCCCGCGAGCTGTCGGGAGCTTTCGGATGCTCTGCACTGGGCTGTGAAGACACACAACGGACCCGTTGCAATTCGCTATCCCAGAGGTGGAGACGATTTGCTTACAGAATCCGGCTTTACCAGTCACGGTCAAATTGGAACTGACGGACTGCTATACCGCCATCGCAAGGGTGAGCATGCCGTGCTGATTTCCTACGGCAGTATGACCAATCAGGTACTTCGTAGTGCGCAAATTCTTTCCGACAAGGGAATAGAAGTTACTGTATTACAATTACTGACGGTTGCTCCATTGCCGATGAAGGATATCGTCGGGCACTTGAAGGACTGCCGACATGTTTTTGTGGTGGAGGAAGCGTGTACCGGTTCCGGTATTGCAGACGCATTGCATAACCGGCTTTTGGATTACAATAAGGATATCCGTTTCCATACCATGGATTTGGGACGTGAATTTGTATCCCATGGAAGCATTGCTCAGCTTTACCGTCAACACGGATTGGATGGGGAATCCATTGCCAATGCGGTTTTGGAGGTGCTTCAAAATGAAAATTAAAAAACGTCTTGATGTACTCCTGACGGAACAGCTGTATGCGGATACCCGATCCAAAGCGCAGGCAATTATTATGGCAGGACAGGTATATGTAAACGGACAAAAAGCGGACAAGCCCGGTACTTCCTATGAAGAGAATGTGGAAATTGAAGTTCGGGGAGTGAGCTGTCCTTATGTCAGTCGCGGTGGCCTGAAGCTGGAAAAAGCACTCCGGGACTTCGGCGTGAAGCCGGAGGGATATGTTTGCAGTGATTCCGGTGCTTCCACCGGCGGTTTTACAGACTGCCTGCTCCAGCAGGGGGCAAAAAAGGTGTTTGCCATTGACGTGGGTTATGGTCAGCTGGATTGGAAAATTCGTTCCGATCCACGTGTTGTCGTTATGGAAAGAACCAACATCCGCTACGTCACGCCCGAGGATTTGGGAGAGCCGTTGGATCTTTCGGTCATTGATGTAAGCTTCATTTCCCTTAAGCTTGTTCTTCCCGCCATTAAGGCATTATTGAAGCCTGACGGTCAGGTATTGTGCCTGATTAAGCCTCAGTTTGAGGCAGGTAAGGAGAAGGTTGGAAAGAAGGGCGTGGTTCGGGAACCGGAAATTCACAAGGAGGTTTTGGACAGCTTTGTGGAGACAGTGGAAGCGCTGGGCTTTACCATACTGGGACTTACTTTTTCTCCGGTTAAGGGTCCGGAGGGAAATATTGAATTCCTGGGTCATCTGACCTTGGAGGAGAAAACCGGAATATCTCCGGATACTGCCTCTGTGGTAAAGGATGCGCATGAAAAATTAAAGGGGTGAGCGTATGAAGAAAATTATAATGACTCCCAATCCCTATCGGGATAAGGATTTTCAAACTGTCCGTCAGGCTGCACGCATTTTGGCAGAAGCCGGTATGGAGGTTCGCCTTTGCTTACCCTTTGAGGTGGATCGCTCCTATGATTTGCCGAAGGATCTTTGCTTTTCCAGATTGGATAAGGAGCTTTCGGATGCGGATCTGATCATTTGCTTTGGCGGTGACGGGACGATTTTGCACATGTCGAAAACTGCAACCAGAGCCGGTATTCCGATTCTGGGTGTGAACATCGGAACGATGGGTTTTATGGCAGAATTGGAAAGTACGGAGCTGGAGCAGCTTCGCAGACTGGCAAACGGGGATTACACCGTTGACAAACGTATGATGCTGGATGTTACAGTGTTCCGCGACCGGGATATTCTCTTCCACGATATTTGTCTGAATGATGTGGTTATTACCAAGGGGGCCGTTGCGCGCATTGTACATTTGGCAGTAGAATGCGATGGCGTAGAAGCGATGGAATCCGGTGGAGACGGCGTGATCGTTGCAACTCCTACCGGTTCAACGGCTTACAGCCTTTCTGCCGGTGGACCGATCGTCGAGCCGGAAGCGCACAGCATCCTGGTAACACCGATCTGTGCGCACGATGTGGGCAGTCGCTGCATGGTTGCGTCGGACAGGCGGGTTATCTCTGTGAAGCTTACCCGTAACGCAAGGCGTAACGCCTATCTTTCTGTTGACGGCGGAAAGTCCGTCCGTTTGAACATGGGCGATGTGACGATTATTAAAAAGTCTAATTTAGAGACCAATCTTCTGAGACTCAAGGACCGCAGCTTTTATGATGTGGTAAATCAGAAGTTCAGAGACAGCAGATGAGGTGATTGGATGAAAGCGAAAAGACAAGCGAAAATTATGGAGATTATCTCCAATATCAACGTAGAAACCCAGGAACAACTGCTTACTGAATTACAGCAGGCCGGCTTCTACACTACCCAGGCAACCATCTCCCGGGACATAAAGGAACTTAGAATAATCAAGGAACTGACCAGCTTTGGTACGTATCGCTATGCGGTTGCAACCAGTGAAGTGGGGAACACCTTCTCCGGGAAATTGAATTCGATTTTCCGTGAGTGCATAACAAAGTTTGACTATGCCCAGAACATTCTGGTCATTCACACCCTGCCTGGTTTGGCCAATGCCGCCGCATCTGCGATTGATTCCATGAGTTTGTCCGTCGTTTTGGGAACACTTGCCGGAGATGATACGGTGTTTGTTGTCATGCGGGATGATAATGCGGCCGCGGCCTTCTGCGGTGAAATTAAGAGCCTTTTGAATTAACATTTTGGGAGGGATTATCCGTGCTTAGCCTTCTGCATATCGAGAATATTGCGGTCATTGAGCGTGCTGATATATCCTTTGACCGGGGCTTCAACGTCCTTACCGGCGAGACCGGTGCCGGTAAATCCATCGTTATTGATGCCATTTCCGCAATTTTAGGTGAGCGGGCATACCGGGATATGATCCGGACGGGTACGGATAAAGCGTCCGTACGGGCTGTATTCACGGATGTTGCACCGTTTCCCTGGTTTGAAGACAACGGTGTGGAATATGATCCGGAGGTAGTGATCCAACGGGAGATTTATTTGGATGGGAAAAATGTCTGCCGTGTGAACGGAAGCCTTGTTTCTGTGTCAATTCTCCGAAAATTGGGTATTCAACTGATCAATATTCACGGTCAGCATGATTCGGCATCTCTTTTTGATGAAGAAAATCATCTGAATTTTCTGGATGCATTTGCGGATAATCAGATTTTGCGCGATTGCTATGCTGAGAAATACCAGAATGTAATAAAACTGCGGCGGGAAATTGATTCCCTTACAATGGACGAGAGCGAAAAACTCCGCCGTATGGAGACCTTGCGCTATCAGATTGCTGAGATTGAAAAAGCAGAGCTGAAAGCAGGGGAGGACGAAGTGCTGGATGAACGGAGAAAACTGCTCCAAAGTGCGGAGAAGATTGCTGACGGCATGAATGATGCCGTTGAAAATCTTTACGGTACGGAGGATGCAGACGGAGCAAATGCCATGCTTTCTTCTGCTGAGCGTGCCCTGGCACGGATATCCAAATATAGCGGTTCTATTTCAGAGCTTCATGAAAAAGTCGCGGATCTCATGTACCGGGTGGAAGATGTTGCACGTCTTGTGATGGATGCAAGGGATGAGCTGAGCTATTCAGAGGAAGAGCTGGACAGAATCGAGGGACGTCTGGATATCATACATAAATTGCGTCGCAAATACGGCGCAACCTGTGAGGAAATTTTAGAGTATCTGGAAAAGTCAAAACTGGAACTGGACGAAATTGAATTTTCCGATGACCATCTGGAACGTCTCAAATTGAAGCTAACCAATGCCGAAAAGGACGCATGGAATGCGGCTCTTGTTTTGCAGAAGAACAGAAAAGAAGCTGCTGCCGTGCTTGCACAGCGCATCTTGGATGAGCTGAGCCAGTTGGATATGCCTCGTGTTCAGTTTGAATGCCGTTTTACGGAAACCGAACTTGCGTCCAGCGGAGTGGATTCTGTTTCCTTCTACATGTCGGCCAATGCAGGTGAGGATTTGAAGCCGTTGAGCAAAGTTGCATCCGGCGGTGAGCTTGCACGGATCATGCTGGCAATGAAAAACGTGCTGGCAGAAAAAGATCAGGTGCAGACCTTGATTTTTGATGAGGTGGATACCGGTGTTTCCGGTCGTGCCGCACAAAGGGTTGCAGAGAAGCTCCGAAACGTGGCGAATCACAAGCAAGTGCTTTGCGTGACCCATTTGCCCCAGCTGGCAGCGTTGGCACAAACACATTTGCTGATTTCAAAGGGAGAGCACGACGGGCGTACCTATACCACCGTTACACCATTGGATACGGAAGGCCGTAAGCAGGAACTTGCACGGATTATCGGCGGTACACATATTACAGAGACTACCCTGAAAAGTGCAGAAGAAATGTTGCGAACATAATACACCCCGGGAGAGATATAGATGAAGAAACTGGCATGTGTTCTTAGTACTGTTTTTGTCGCACTATGTATCCTTGCGTTTTTTGTAACGAAAGGGAATATTCGAATGCCGGATGCATCTGTGCCTACCGGGACGCAGGCGCTTCCGGATACGCAGCCGTCACAAGAGCCGCAGCCAAGTCTGCCAACCTCAGCGCCGACAACTGCACCTCCAACAACGGCGCCTACTACTGCACCCACAACTGTGCCTACTATTGCACCTACAAGTCCGCCTGCCACACAACCCCCAACGCAAAAGCCCAATTCCTCAAATCCAAAGGTCATTGCCTTTGTGGATGAAAAGATGAGCTCCTGGACCTCACCGATGCGAGTGGAATTTGGAGAAGTAATCGGAAGCAGGACTTTTGCATCCTCCCGTGGCGGTGGCAAACGGGCCCATGCTGGTCTTGATTTTGTTGCACCCCACGGCACGAAGGTCTATGCAATTACAGCAGGTGTCGTTCAGCGCGTAGCAATGTTCTATCAGAACACATGGGCGGTAGAGGTTAAAAATGACGACGGATCAATTCTGCGGTACTGTGAAATCTCGACTGATTTAGAGGTCGGTGATAAGGTGTCACAAGGGGATTTGGTTGGAACGGTTTTGCGGGCAGATTCCGGCACGGAAATGCTCCACATGGAGGTATATTACGGTGACAGTGAGGGGAGTCTGACCCAAACAGGGAATAAGTCCTATCAGTACATTGACGAACCAAAAAACTTTTTGCGGCGAAGTGATTTGCTGGATCCGACCTTTCTGAAGGATCTGCCGGTTAAATAGCATAATTAAGGCCAGTCGTGATCAGACTGGCCTTTGTGCATATAAATATACGAAATTACCAACATTTTCTTGACATTTTTACTTAATGTTATATAATTAATTGGTAAATATGAAAGGGAGGATTTTTATGCAACGTTTTTCAAAGCGCTTCCTGTCACTCGTCCTGTCGGCTTCCTTGCTGGCGGGAGTGATTGGAGTTCTGCCCACACCCTTCGGTGCAACTGTCAAAGCTGAGGCAACTTCTGAGAATGTTTTGTCTGAGCTCAATTTCTCGTTTGAGGCTGGTACCGCATCCAACGGTTTGCCGAAAAACTGGGTTAATTATAATAATTCGCAAAAATATTGTGAAGTTTTGGATGCAACTGATTCCAAGCTTCCCGAGGGAGCTCCTGCTACGGCATCGGATGGAAGATATTATCTGAAATTTACAATGCCGGAATCTACGGAAGAAAATCCCCAAACGGATGTTCGTGGTTTGAGGACGCAGGAGATTAATGTTAGCGATATGGATGCCCTTTGGGTCGGAATGGATACCTGTGGCGATAGCGTTGTGCAGCTCTATATCAAGTTCCTGACTGCTGATAAAAAGGCAATCAACGTTCCGGCACATATCGATATTCAGCCCACCGCAAACTGGACCCAGAGTTACATAGAAGTGAATGTCCCTGAGGATGCTGTTTGGGCGTACTGTTTGATTTACAAGAGTTACCGTGGCACGCACGTCGGCACCTCTTATATTGATCGTGTTATCTTTACTGAGACAACTGCGTTGCCGGATTCGACCGGTTTTCCGGAAGTCCCTGAGGAAGTAAACTATAATTGGCAGATCATTGAAACAGAGCATCCCAGAGTTTACTTCAATAAGACAGAACTGGCAGAAATCAAGAAGTTTGCCAATAGTTCTGTGGTAACCTCTATGGGATATTCCGGCAAGGAAATCTATGATAAACTCATCAAAGAGGCAGATAAATATTTAGAAGAAACCTCCTTTTCCTATACATGGGCGGGAACTACTATTTCCTTCCCGGTATATCCTGTTTTGGAGGATATGTCCATTCGTCCGGAATTTGAGTTAGCTCCTGCGCCCAGCTATGCCATTCCTTACCCCTACATGACTCAGGCTACCTGGCGTATACAGGATCGCGTGGAAGCGCTGTCGCTTGCCTATTTGCTGACCGGCGAAGTAAAATACGGCACCCGTGCGGTTCAGTACGCAACGGATATGTGTAAGTGGAAATACTGGGTTGGCGAGTTTGAAACCATCAAACCCAATGAAGGCAAAGAAGATGCTGAGCTTTCTGCACAGCCTATGGGCTACTGTGTCACTGCAGTTGCTACAGCCTATGACCTTTGCTACGACTTGATTAGCGAAGCTGATAAGACTCTGATACAGACTGCGCTGATCGAAAAGGGTCTCGAGCCGATGTACGATACCTGTGGGCTTCGCATGGCAAGAGGTCGTGATCACGACCATATGTCCACCACATTCCTTGCTTGCACAGCGATTTTGGACGAAAACAATATCAATGATTTGAGCAAGTATCTGGACCGTGCAATGCAGTATAACAAGTGGATCTTTGACTGGTATGATATGGGTCACAACGAGGGCTACGACTATGCCGCCTGCGGCATTGAACCCTTGGTTGAAGCCATGGGCGTCATTGAACGCGTTACTGGCATTACCGGCAACCTGGATCATCACTTCTTTACCGATACTTTACCGGAGTGGCTATTTGGCTTTATGGAATCCGGAAAAGGCACAACCCCGGGCTACAGTGACTCTCCGTACAGCAACTCCTACCGTATTACACTCTCTTATTGGGCAAAACAGGGTAATGCGGCAGCTGCATATTGCCTGGGTCTGACCAAAGGCGGTGCTTCAAACTTCCAGACGTTGATATATACCCATTCTGTGGATGTTGCTGCCCAAAAACCGGCGGATGATTTCATGAATGTTACCGTGGTTGAAATTATGGGTCTGGGCAGTCTGCGTACCGGTTGGGGTACAATGGATCAGCTGCTTGTACTGTTTTCCGATGATTATAAGGTCGGACATGCTGGCTGGGAAAGCAACAGTATCTATATGGCAACCGGCGGTGAGTGGGTGATCAAGGACCCGGGCTATGGCTCTATTCAAGAAGCAGTAGACAAGACCTATTACGATAAGCAGTATGCCAGTAATACCATTTTTGTTGACAACATTGCCCAAACGGTCAAGGCCGCCGGCAGCATTTCCAAGGTTATCGGCGCTGAGCTGTACGGCCACATTGTGGGTAGTGCGCCCGGTGCTTACGGAAAGGTTGACGGCAAGGAAATCCTGAATAAATTTGACCGTCACACCGTCATGATGAACCACAATAACGGTGCTTATTACATTGTGTTTGACGATCTTGCAGCAAATGCCGAGCACGTCTACGGCTGGAATATGCACCATAAGAGCCTGAAGCTTACATCTGTTTCTTTGGACGGTAAGACTTTTGACGGTGAGAACGTAACTGCAGGACATGATCTGGCGGTAAAGGAAAGCGGATTTACTCTTCGCAGTAAGTTTGTCGGTCAGCCCTTGAATTTCTCGGCTGAGTATTTCACCAAAGATAATAAGCAATTTTTTGGACCGTTGCTTCGTGCCAATGCCAACTCTGCCAAGAATTATCAGTTCATGACGGTTTTGAGCGTGGATACCGAAGAACTCTACAACCAAACGTTTGATCCCACCGGGATGTTAACCGAAAGAAGCAATAGCTTAACGAACAGCAATACGAATGGATATAGCTGGTATAGCTCCAATAACGGTGGAATGGTTATTGCATTGCCGCTGACAGCGCAAGGTGTTACCATGTTCCGTGCCGGTGCGGTCGGCGACTGGATATCTTTCCCCTTTGTCACAGAGAAGACGGGAACCTTCCTGGTCAGCCTGGAGCTGGGTGCATTCAGTCAGTACGGCGGCAAGTGGCAGGTCTATCTGGACGGCACAGCCATCGGTGAACTGTATACGTCCAAGAATACGGCAAACAAGGTTATGAATGTTCCCATTGATGTAACAACCGTTGCAGCCGGTGCGCATACTGTAAAACTGGTACTGGTGAGCGATGTGGAAGCGGATGCAGAATGGGGAACCCTGATCTCTGTCGGTAAGGTAACCCTTTCTCCCGGCACGACGCACGTAGCAGAAACCTATGACGATGAAAACGTTTTGGGTGCAACCATTCTTTACGGCACCGGACTGCGGGACGTAGCATTGTTCAACCGCGGAACCGGTACGATATCTGCCGGAAAGGTTACATCCGACGGCAGTCAGGCAACCGTAATGGGCCTGAAGAGTGGTTCCTTGAAGGACGGCTATTCTATCGCCAACGGTACCTTCCTGACCTTTGATGGTGAAAACTTGTTTTCAGCTAACGGTATTATGTCCGCAGTTGTGGATATAACCGATGGTGATCCGGATTTGGTGAGAAAGCCTGTAACAAAGCTTGCAACCGTAGCGGAGGAAGACCGTGTTGTTACGATTAAGATAGGGAAGTCCGCACCGGAGTCCATTACAATGGATGGCAGTGCAGTTGCCGTAACCTACAGCAATCAGGTTCTGACGTTGAATGTACCTGCCGGTGAGCATGAATTTGTTATAACAAGCAAGCATGTTTGTACTTATAACAAAGAGGTCGTATCCGCTTACCATCAGATCTCTGCAGCAACCTGTACAGAACCCGCTGTTTACTACCTGTCCTGCATCTGCGGCAGACATGGCAAGACAACGCAGTCCTTCACTTACGGTGAGCCTACCGGTCATGCATGGGACGAAGGTGTTTACACCGATCCCACCACCGAAGCAGATGGCTACACTACCTATACCTGCGGCAACTGCGGCGAGACCAAGGTAGAAGTGGACGAAGGCACACAGATCAC
>SVMA01000034.1 GCA_015067635.1 Oscillospiraceae bacterium
GGTAGTTGTGTGGTCGGCAAACCACTTCTACTATAATGGGGAGCTTTTTTCTTGTCTACTTTACTCCTCGCTAGAAGCTATTTTTTTGCCACCGGCAGAGCCGGTGGTTAACTTTGGTCAACCAAAAAGAAACGGCTGCTGCGAAGGCAACAGCCGTATACTTATTCTTCTGTTTCCTTGCGCAGGAAACCGTCCTTGTCAAAACGGACCATGACGGTAATATTGATGGCGATACAGGCGGCCACGATTATGCAAAGCTCCCAAAGCACACAGGTGCCGGCACGGCTGGCCATATCCATAGCCTCCAGGTCCCGAAAACCGTTGCAGATGAATGCCATCACAATGGTCAGTACCGCGCCCAGGGCGGACCAGACCATTCCCGCCAGCCGCTGGGTGAATTTCCATGCCGCCAGACTGGCCATGCCCCACCAGAACCGATAGCCCACACCGTAGTTGGCTTCCTTTGGGGGTGCAAGCAGAAAGATCAGACCAAAGCCCAGCAGGAGCAGAGGTCCTGCCATGACAGCGACCCGAAGCAACAGCTCCACAAAGCCCATAAATGCGCCGAAGGTGGGCAAAACGCCGCCGGAGCCCGATTCAGTTATTGCAGAATTGATTGCCTCCATAGGCGTTACTCCTTATTTCTTCTCCAGAAAATGGTTGATCTCCTGAATAAATCCACCCACATCCTGGAACCGGCGGTACACCGATGCAAAACGGATGTAGGCGACCTCATCCAGAGGCTTCAGCCGTTCCATGACCATTTCGCCCAGCTTGTCGGTGCTTACTTCCCGATCCAGGGAATTCTGAATGGTTTGTTCAATTTCCGTGGTGATACGGTCCAGATCCGCCAGATCCACCTTCCGCTTATCACAGGCACGAACCATGGAATTGAGGATCTTGTTCCGGTCAAAGCTTTGCCGGGTACCGTCCCGCTTGACCACAATAATGGGCAGACTCTCCACCGTTTCATAAGTGGTAAACCGACGCTGGCAGGTAATACACTCCCGACGACGGCGGATACTGCCGCAATCTTCCGACCGGCGGGAATCCACCACTTTGCTTTCTAAATCGCCGCAAAAGGGACATCTCATAAATTATTGGCTCCCTTCTTTCCTAATATACGCTGATTATACCAAACTCTTACCGGGCTTTCAAGTATTTTTTCTTGACAAGCGGGATTTCCTGGGGCAAAATAAAGACAGTTTCACCGAAAAAGGGGCAGAGACATGAAAAATACGAAAACAATTTGGCTGTGTTGGGGTATTTTATACCTGCTTTGTGCCGCTTGCGGCTTTATTCCCAATCCCTCCGGATTGGGCTATGGAATGTTGATACTGTTGGGAATCGGCTTCTTTGTGCCGCCCTGTATGCTGATTTATGAAGCTGTCCGGACGAAGCAGAGGAAGCTTTTGAAGAAGCTCCGCCGCATCAGCATCCTGTCTTTGGTTTTGACTTTGGGGCTGATTTTGGGAAATCTGCTTGCCGTGCACGCCTCTGAAGCCTGGGGTACTGTGCTGTATTGGATGCTGATTCTGGTGTCCGTACCCATGGTCTGCTGTCAGTTCTGGGTGATTGGACTGTTCGGCTGGGCGGTACTGCTCATGTCCACCTTTGTCTTTGCTGCTGAAACGAAATAGAAATGCTGTAAAAGCCCCTTGGGAAAGGGGCTTTTTCTTTTACCCGTCACAGGAAAAAGCCTCCCTCGGGAGAGGGAGGCAAATATCAGCTGGTATAATTATCAAAATAACCCTGCACCAGAATAATGGGCGTACCCTTATCTCCGGAGCCGGAGGTCAGGTCACAAAGGGAGCCGATCAGGTCCGTCAGCCGTCGGGGCGTGGTGCCCTGAGAAGCCATGGAGCCGGACAAATCGCCTTTTGCGCGAATTCTGTCGGCAATGGCGTTTTTCAGCGCTTCACCGGACAGACCGGCAAAATCGTTATCCGCCAGATATTTCAGCTTCAGCTCGTTGGGCGTACCCTCCAGCCCGGGGGTATGGGCAACGGATACACTGGGGTCTGCCAATTCCCATATCTTACCCACAGGGTCCTTAAAGGCTCCGTCACCGTAGACCATAACTTCCATGTGCTTGCCGGTGGCTTCCAGCAGACGCTTTTGGATATCCAGCACCAAATCGCCGCACTCCTTGGGGAAGAGCTTAACGGTGCTTTCCGTGGACTTGTTGGAACCCAGCAGACCAAATTTCTCGTTATATCCGCTTCCGTCCACGGATTCGGTGAGAATATCGTCCAGTCCGTATACGGTTTCTCCGCCGGCCTGGCGCAAAATCCGCTTGGTGCGCTCCCGGGTGTGGATGTCGCAGGTCAGCACGGTCTTGGTATAATTCAAAATCGCACGGGGATTGTTGGCCAGAATGATCTCAGCCTCACAGCCCTCCTGACGAATCAGGTCGCCATAATATTTCACATAGTCCACAAGGGTAAACGGGTGCAGATTCTCTCCGAACAGCTCCCGATATTTTTCCTCTGTGAGCACATCGCTGTAAGGATTCACACCGGCTTCATCCAGACGGTCAAGGGATACCAGCTCATTTCCCACCTCGTCGGAAGGATAGCTGAGCATCAGCACGATTTTTTGACAGCCCCGGGCAATACCCCGCAGACAAACAGCAAAGCGGTTTCGGGAAAGGATGGGGAAAATCACACCCACACTGCCGCCGCCCAGCTTCCGGTGCACATCGGCAGCGATGGCATCCACCGATGCATAATTACCCTGGCTTCGGGCAACTACGGATTCGGTCACTGCCACCACGTCCCGGTCACGAAGGGAAAAGCCTTCACTTTCTGCGGCCTGCAAAACACTGGTGACAACGATATCAGCCAGGTCATCGCCCTGACGGATGATGGGGCAGCGAATGCCTCTGGAGGTGGTTCCTACTCTTCTTTCCATGGTGATCCTCATTTCTACAATATCAAGATAGTACAGTTATACTGCAAAAACCATTGAATTTCAACCCTTTTTTCTGTCCCGGGCTCTCTTTTTTCTTCGGGCGCGCAGCAATCGCATATCCTGAAGGAAGCGCCGGCGGTCTACCAGTGTGCAAACGCCGAAGGCAACCAGGGTGATGCCCAGATACATAGGAATGGCATACCAAAGCAGTGGGATGTAAAGACCGGCGGCATTTTCTCCGCAGAAAATGTTGGGAGAAAACAGATGGATGACATCCACCACGAAGGCAAAGCTGCCGTCCGCAGGCGGTCCCATGGACCAGCAGGGATTGATGGCCCGCAGGGTGGCATACAGATCCTGCGCCGTATGTCCGGGGAAGATACCGGCAAGTACGCAAAGAGCGTCATTGAGCAGGATCAGCCCCAACACCAGCAAGAAAGCAAGACCGATTTTCGGAAAACACCGCCAGGAAGGCTTGTGATGTCCCAGCATCAGGGGCAGAGCGCCGGAAAGAAACAGCAGAACATGACAAAGATAAAACCGCAGGTATTCCCAGCTCAGGGATTTGACGGGCTGACCCAGAAACCAGATGGGTACGGCGATGGCAAGGATGCCGGCAACCGTGGCGGTATAAAAAGTAAAGTCCCTCAAAAAGGCACTCCTGGTTCCATAGGCGATGGGTGCCAGCAGAATCAGAAAGGCGCACATATTATACGCGGTATTTTCCACGTTAAAGCCGTTTCCGTAGCAGTGGGGATAGATGAGGAATTTCAGGAGATGTTGTAAAACATTCAAAAGCATCAGCCCCAAAAGGATTCCCTTTTGCACCCCTTTGCGCCGACCCTTCAAAAGAAAGAACAGCCCGGTCAACAGGACAAAGGCGATAAAAAGGGAGAGCATATAAACAGGTGAGCCGATTTGCATGACCATGGACGTTCCTCCCTGCAAAAATTGTCGAAAGATTTGGGAATATTTTACCATAATGGCATAATTTTTGCAACAAGGCGTAGCATTTTTGCTTTTCTCACCAAAACAGGCGGAAAAGGAAGGGAAAAATGCGTGAAATTTATAAAAATTTAATAAAAAATGGAAAAAGATTTGCAATTTTTCAGCAACTGTGGTATACTGGTACGGCTAAACGAGGGACTTTCTTTGAAAAAAGGGGTCTTCGTGGCATAAACACATAAAAAAATGGGCGTCTGCCCGTTAACAAATGAAGGGAGTTTTCAAATGTCTCACAAGTATGTTTACCTGTTTACCGAAGGTAACGGCTCCATGCGGGAGCTGCTGGGCGGCAAGGGTGCAAACCTTGCGGAAATGACCAATATCGGTCTGCCTGTTCCTCAGGGCTTCACTATCTCCACCGAGGCATGCACACAGTATTATGAGGATGGCCGCCGCATCAATGATGATATTCAGGCTGAAATCATGCAGTACGTGGAAAAGCTGGAGGGTATCACCGGCAAGAAGTTCGGCGATCTGGAGAATCCTCTGTTGGTTTCCGTTCGTTCCGGTGCCCGCGCATCCATGCCTGGTATGATGGATACCATTTTGAACCTGGGTCTGAATGAGCAGGTCGTGGAGGTTATGGCCGCCAAGTCCGGCAATCCCCGTTGGGCTTACGACTGCTACCGCCGCTTTATCCAGATGTACTCCGACGTGGTTATGGAAGTGGGCAAGAAGTATTTCGAGGTCCTCATCGACGAAATGAAGGAAAAGAAGGGTGTCACACTGGACGTGGACCTGACTGCTGAGGACCTGAAGGAGCTGGCAAATCAGTTCAAGGCCGAGTACAAGTCCAAGATCGGTACAGATTTCCCCTCCGACCCCAAGGAACAACTGATGGGCGCCATCAAGGCCGTTTTCCGTTCCTGGGACAACCCCCGTGCAAATGTTTACCGTCGGGACAACGATATCCCCTACTCCTGGGGTACTGCCGTTAACGTGCAGTCCATGGCCTTCGGCAACATGGGTGACGATTGCGGTACCGGCGTTGCCTTTACCCGTGATCCCGCCACAGGCGAGAAGAAGCTGATGGGCGAATTTTTGACCAACGCCCAGGGCGAGGACGTGGTGGCCGGTGTCCGGACTCCCATGCCCATCGCACAGATGGCTGAGAAGTTCCCCGAGGCTTTTGAGCAGTTCGTCAGCGTCTGCAACATTCTGGAAAATCACTATCACGATATGCAGGACATGGAGTTCACCGTGGAACACGGCAAGCTCTACATGCTCCAGACCCGTAACGGCAAGCGTACCGCCCAGGCGGCTCTGCAGATTGCCGTTGACCTGGTGAAGGAAGGTCACAAGACCGAGGCTGAGGCCGTTCTGATGATCGACCCCCGTAACCTGGACACCCTGCTCCATCCCCAGTTCGATACCAAGGCATTGAAGGCTGCAACGCCCATCGGCCGCGGTCTGGGTGCTTCTCCCGGAGCTGCCTGCGGTCAGATCGTGTTCTCTGCTGAGGATGCGGAAAACTGGAAGAACGCCGGCAAGAAGGTGGTTCTGGTTCGTTTGGAGACCAGCCCCGAGGATATCACCGGCATGAAGGCCGCACAGGGCATCCTGACTGTCCGTGGCGGTATGACTTCCCACGCAGCCGTTGTTGCCCGCGGTATGGGCAAGTGCTGTGTTTCCGGCTGTGGCGAGATCGCCATGGACGAGGAGAACAAGCAGTTCACTCTGGCAGGTAAGACCTACCGCGAGGGCGATTGCATCTCCATCGACGGCTCCACCGGTAACATTTACGACGGACTGATCCCCACTGTGGATGCAGAGATCTCCGGCAACTTCGGCACCATCATGGGTTGGGCCGACAAGTTCCGCAGCCTGAAGGTCCGTACCAATGCCGACACACCCACCGATGCCAAGAAGGCTCGTGAGCTGGGTGCAGAGGGCATCGGCCTGTGCCGTACCGAGCACATGTTCTTCGAGGCTGACCGTATTGCCGCTTTCCGGGAAATGATCTGCTCCGACACCGCTGAGGAACGGGAAGCCGCTTTGGCTAAGATCCTGCCCTATCAGCAGTCCGACTTTGAGAAGCTCTATGAGGCTTTGGAAGGTATGCCCGTTTGTATTCGCTTCCTGGATCCCCCGCTGCACGAGTTCGTCCCCACCACTGAGGAGGACATCGCTCTGCTGGCAAAGGCACAGGGCAAGACTGTCGAACAGATTAAGACCATCATCACCGGCCTGCATGAGTTCAACCCCATGATGGGTCACCGCGGCTGCCGTCTTGCTGTCACCTATCCCGAAATCGCCAAGATGCAGACCAGCGCTGTTATCCGCGCTGCCATCAACGTTCAAAAGGCACATGCCGATTGGAACGTGGTGCCTGAGATCATGATTCCTCTGGTTGGCGACGTTAAGGAATTGAAGTACGTCAAGTCCGTTGTGGTTGCCACCGCTGATGCTGAGATTGCCGCTGCCGGCGTGAAGCTGCACTACGAAGTGGGCACCATGATCGAGATTCCCCGGGCATGCCTGACTGCAGACGAGATCGCTCAGAATGCGGACTTCTTCTGCTTCGGCACCAACGACCTGACCCAGATGACTTACGGCTTCAGCCGTGACGATGCCGGCAAGTTCCTGAATGCTTACTACGATGCAAAGATCTTCGAGAACGATCCCTTTGCAAAGCTGGATCAGACCGGCGTAGGCAAGCTGATGAACATGGCCTGCACTCTGGGCCGTGCAAATAACGACCAGCTCCACGTGGGTATCTGCGGCGAGCATGGTGGCGACCCCACATCCGTGGAGTTTTGCCACAGCCTGGGTCTGGACTACGTGTCCTGCAGCCCCTTCCGCGTACCCATCGCCCGTCTCGCCGCCGCCCAGGCTGCAATTAAGGAAAGTGGGAAATAATAACCCATTTGTTTTTGGGCAAAGCCAATTTGAAAAAATAAGGCAAAACCGAATATAAAAATTAGACCTTG
>SVMA01000012.1 GCA_015067635.1 Oscillospiraceae bacterium
GGAATCGGTGACCGCCGGCGGCATCACCCGCAATTATGCATACGATAATTATGGGCGGCTGTTTGAGGTGGAGGATACCTATGCCAGCGGGCAGCAGCCTCTGCGCACCTATTTCTATCACGACACGGCGGAAAAGCTTTCTACGCAAATCGACTCCATTCGCATCAGCCTTGAAAACGGCACGACTGTCACCTATTCTTACACCTACGACAGTAACGGCAATATCCTCTCGGTAAGCGATGGAAGCAATACTACCTCTTATGCCTATGATTCTGCCAATCAGCTGATTCGGGAGAATAACCAGGCAGCCGGAAAGACCTGGACTTGGGTCTATGACAATGCAGGCAACATTGTAAGCCGCAAGGAATATGCCTACACCACCGGTGACTTGGGAACACCTGTCGATACCGTTTCCTACACTTACGGTGACGCCACCTGGGGGGATCTGCTGACCGCCTACGACGGTTCACCCAGAACGTACGATGATGTAGGAAATCTTTGGACAGACGGCACATGGACGTACACATGGCAGAATGGCAGAGAGTTGGCCTCCATGACCGACGGCACAACTACCTGGACCTACACCTACGATGCCAATGGAATGCGCACCCTGAGAAGTAACGGCACGACTGCTTATAATTATGTGTACAACGGCAGTCAGCTGACCCAGATGACAGTCGGTACAAATACGCTGAACTTTGCCTACGATGCCAGCGGAATACCGATGGTAGTGAACTACAACGGCACGAATTACTACTACCTTGTAAACCTGCAAGGCGATATCGTAGCTATTGCAAACAGTTCCGGCACATTGGTAGTAAACTACACATATGACGCTTGGGGTAACCGCCTTTCCGTTACTGGTTCTATGTCTTCTACCCTCGGCACGCTGAATCCCCTGCGCTACCGTGGTTATGTCTATGACCAGGAAACCAACCTCTATTATTTGCAGAGCCGTTATTACGACCCCGAGATTGGTAGATTTATTAATGCAGACGCATTTGCATCTACCGGTGGATTGCTGGGCAATAACTTATTTGCTTATTGCTGGAACAATCCTGTTAACTTAGTTGATTACCATGGATATATTCCTAAGTTACCTCCATCTTCATACGAATTATCTCCATCCTCCTCGCTTCCTTACCATGGTGAACCGCACTCAGCAGATACTCTTTTTAACCCCGATGGCACGCCAAAGCAAAAAAGATGGTATGACGAGAATGGAAACCCAGAGCGAGATCGCGACTATAACCATAATGGTGATATGGATTTTCCACACGATCACACTTGGGAGAACGGTGAAAGATCCAAAGAACATTTGGATCCCTCACCAGATTACAAGTTTTCTGGCGATGTTCTTATGGGAGTGGGAGTAATCTTCATAAATTGCATAGGTATAGTGTATGTGGTTGCTAATGACATAACTGGGATTGGTGCCGCTGATGACGCACTCGTCATTCCATTAGTTATGGCCGTATGTGAGGGCTTTGGGATGATATTTAAGTAAAAAATAAGGGGTCATTGAAATGTGGAAACAAATATTGGACAACTCAAGTATAGAGCGCTTTATGAATGAAATGGATTTCTTTCACGACAGTTGTATAAAAGAAATGCGGTATATAAGTGGTGCTTACGTCAACGAGAATAGAGGGATGCATGCCATAAATAGTGCACGATCACTACGCATCATCATACAGCGTCAATCAAAGGAATATCCTGTTATTGAACTTGAGTTTCAAAAACTAAAGTTCCTAAGGCTTCTCCCTAACGACGAAAATTACACCTGTGAAATTCTTGACTCAACTTTGCTTATGAGTGATGGATATATCTACTGGATGGACTGGGGCGGTTTAGCAGCAAGTGATATAGAAAGCTATACCGGCACCATCATCTGCGCAGAAACTCTTTCTTGGCGTTCTATTGACAGGCATCTCGGAGCAGAGTTCTATTACTTGGGCAAAAACGAATCCACTTGTACTAAAACTCCATAAAATTATGTATGCATACCCTCGGTCTTTATCAGTAACTGAAAATTCCGTGTAAACTTCTCCCCTAATATAGGCTTGGCCCGACTACTGTTACCTGGAACGGAACAACCTACTATTATGCACTGAACGGTCAGGGCGATGTCATTGGCATCTTTGACGATGAGGGCAACTTGGTTGTTGCCTACAACTGGGACAACGCCTGGGGCTATAATCCCCTACCCTCGGGCGTTTTAGCGGATACTATCGGAACGCTCAATCCTCTGCGCTACCGCGGATATGTGTACGATACCGAGACCGGCCTCTACTACCTCCAAACCCGTTACTACGACCCCGAGATTGGTAGGTTTATCAATGCTGATAGCTTCACCTCCACAGGTCAGGGTTTAACCGGAAACAATATGTTCGCCTACTGCGGAAATAACCCTGTTAATGGATCTGATCCTACTGGCCATATGATGGTCTATCGAAAGGATATTTCAGGCTATGGGGGGTATGCTGACCTAAGCGGTCTATTTGTACAACTGGTCGCCGGGATAATAGCAGAGTTAGCCCCGATAACAGCAGGTGTTATAGGTTACGGAATTCATCAAGCAACAAAAGCTCAATCTATTTCCGATTCAAAAATTGAAGAAAAATCAGAGGCTATAGTCATCCCAAAGGAGCCTGACAATTCCGTGATCTTTCCGGCTGATCCAAACGCTTTCAATCCTATTGGATTAGTTAAAGTTCATAGGACCGGGACAAAAAACGGCGCAATTATTAATTGGATGGATCCGCTTACAAACACCGAAGTATTTCGGTGGGATGAAAATTCCAAAGGTTCTAATGGATCGCACTATCATATCAACGGAACCGGGCATTATTACCCCAATGATATTGTACCAGAACCCTATGCGACTATATATTTTCCGCACGAACAATGAGGTGATATAATGTTAATATTTGATAAAACTAATGCAAATGAATTAATCGAACTTTTATATAATAGTTACGCCCACGATTCACAACTTGAAAATATCGAATACAACTGGGGCGAAGATAGCATAAAATTTGAGTTATTTAATACTTTTTTTAACAGCAAACTTGACCTAACATTTCGAAATATACGAGTTATGTTTACAAGGAAAGGAAATGAATACGGAAGTCGTACAATCGTCCTTTCGCTTAGTGTGGAAGATGATTATTCATCGCTACAGACTTGTCTCCCAGAGCACAACGAATACTCTAAAGACTCTCTCTACTTACTGTTTCAAATGTTTTCTGGAGATGAATTGCACATTATTTCAAAGGATGTAATTGTTCAACTAACAAAGTAACATCTAATTTCCTTTGAACGGTTTATTAAAAACAATATGCTAGCAAATATCGCCTTCAAATGGCAGTCGGAGGGATTAACCTCCCTCCGACTGCCACCCGCGCAAGGAATATGCCTACGATGCCAACGGAATGCGCACCGGTCGTACCAACGGCACAACCACATACAACTATGTATACAATGGTGGTAGTCTCAGCCAAATGACGGCAGGCACCAACACCCTGCGCTTTGCCTACGACGCCAGTGGAGCACCGATGGCGGTGAACTTCAACGGCACAAATTACTATTACCTTATACTCCCTGTTCTATCGTAATCAAACCGAGATTCATACGCTTAGTCACCAAAAAACGACGGATCGCCGGCAGCGCTGACGAAAATAGGAAGAAACAGTTTTAAACAGGCAGAAATGGTGCTAAGGATAACAAAAACGCCCCTTGGGGTCCAAACTCGTTGGATTCCAAGGGGTTTACTCTGTTCTGGCCAGGATCGACTGACAAAAAAAGAGACGATCTTCCGATCGTCTCTTTGGTGCGCGAGGCGGGACTTGAACCCGCATGCCCGGAATGAGCACTAGAACCTGAATCTAGCGAGTCTACCAATTCCACCACTCGCGCAAATCTTCAATTATCAGTGGGTTTTCCCCAACCGCTTGGGTATTATAGCATGGCAACTTTCATTTGTCAACAGTCTTTTTTGCGAATTTTCGGTTTTTTTCAATCCTTGTAATACAGCATACAGTGGCAATATCCCCGAAAGTCCGGATCCTTGATCTGCGCCCGAAATTCCGCGCAAATACATCTGTTTTCCTCTGTACGCTGCAGACGGCAGGGACAGTATCCTCCTGTGCGCTTTAATCCTTCCTGAATGGCCTTGACCGTTTCCTTATCCTCATTGAACCGAACTGCCATATTGTCACCCCCGTTTCCCTCATCATATCACACCTGTCAAGAAAAAACACTTCTCTTTTCCCGTCTTCTCTGCTATAATGGACAAAAATGACCAAAGGAAGGTGAAATCATGGGTTTTCTTCCCATCAATAAACAGGAAATGTTGGATTGCGGTTGGGAAAGCTGCGATTTCGTATATATCATCGGGGATGCCTATGTGGATCATCCCTCTTTCGGTCATGCCATCATCAGCCGTGTGCTGGAAAGTCACGGCTATTCCGTAGGCATTATTTCTCAACCAGATTGGAAGAATCCAGAATCCATTGACGTTTTTGGCCGTCCGCGTTTGGGCTTTTTGGTATCCGGCGGCAATATGGACTCCATGGTGAACCACTACTCCGTAACCAAACACAAGCGCAAGACTGATGCTTTTACCCCAGGCGGTGTGATGGGCAAACGGCCGGATTACGCCACCACTGTCTACTGCAATCTTATCCGTCAAAAATATAAGGATGTCCCAATTTTAATCGGCGGAATTGAGGCAAGTTTGCGCAGACTGGGACATTACGATTACTGGTCAGAATCCATGAAGCGCTCCATTCTTCTGGATTCCCAGGCAGATTTGCTGATGTATGGCATGGGTGAAAAGAGCATTGTGGAAATCGCTGATGCGCTGAACTCCGGCCTGAATGTAAAGGATATCACCTATATTGACGGCACTGTCTTTAAAACATCTGATTTGGACAACAGTTTGTCCACCATTATCCTGCCCTCCTTTGAGGAACTGAAAGCAACCAAGAAAAAGTATGCGGAATCCTTCCGTATTCAATACAGCAACTGCGATCCCTTTACCGCCAAGCGGTTAGCGGAAAGCTATGGTCAGGAATATGTAGTTCAGAATCCACCTCAGAAGCCACTTTCCGAAGCAGAAATGGACGCTGTCTATTCCCTGCCCTATACCCGTACCTGGCACCCCAGCTACACAAAGGCAGGCGGTGTGCCCGCTATCGAGGAAATAAAATTTAGTTTGACCAGCTGCCGCGGTTGTTTTGGTGCCTGTTCCTTCTGTGCACTAACCTTCCATCAAGGGCGCATCATTCAATCCCGCAGTCACGAATCTATCCTTGCAGAAGCGGAAAAAATCGTGAAAGAGAAGGATTTTAAGGGCTACATTCATGATGTGGGCGGTCCGACAGCCAACTTCCGTGCTCCGGCCTGTGAGAAACAGCTGACGAAAGGTGCCTGCGGCGGTCGGCAATGCCTCTTCCCCACTCCCTGCAAAAATATGAAAGCGGACCATTCGGATTATGTTGCACTCCTGCGAAAGCTGCGGAAAATCGACGGTGTCAAGAAAGTGTTTGTCCGCAGCGGTATTCGATTTGACTATTTGCTGGCAGACAAGAAGGATACCTTTTTCAAGGAACTGGTGCAGTATCACATTTCCGGTCAGCTGAAGGTTGCGCCTGAGCATGTATCCGATGCGGTGCTCAGCCGTATGGGTAAGCCGAAAAAGGCAGTTTACAACCAGTTTGTGGATAAGTATTATGCCCTTAACAAGCAATACGGTATGAATCAGTATCTGGTTCCCTATCTCATGTCCAGCCATCCCGGCTCTACCATGAAGGAAGCCGTGGAACTGGCGGAGTATATCCGTGATATGGGCTATAATCCGGAACAGGTGCAGGATTTTTATCCCACACCGTCCACACTCTCTACTGTGATGTATTACACCGGATTGGATCCCCGAACAATGGAAAGGGTCTACGTTCCCACGGATCCCCACGAAAAAGCCATGCAGCGGGCGCTGATCCAATATCGCAATCCAAAAAATTACTATTTGGTTCGGGAGGCACTGATCAAAGCACACCGAGAGGATCTGATCGGCTCAGGTCCCAAGTGTCTGATTCGGGCCATTCCACCCAGATCCGGCAAATATCCTTCTGCCCCTGTTAAACCTTCTGCCAAAAAGAAGCAGGAACCGAAGAAGCCGCAGTCCCCAGCAAAGACCAAAAGGACTAAGGGGTTCAAAAAGGGACGGTAACTCCGTAACTTTCCGGTTCTTATTTCCCATCTGAAACATAGAATGTTCCATACAACTGAAACTTGAGGTGGTACTATGGAACATATTGTCAATCAGATTACAGTCCGGGGAGAATTGACGGCTCTGCCGGAATTCTCACACGAAAATCACGGAAAACGATTTTACCGGTTCTATCTGGACATTCCCCGACTTTCCGGCAATTCCGACTGTCTGCCGGTGATAGTGGAAGAACGCATACTTGATACGTTGGATCTGTCCGGTGGCAGTATGCTCTGCGTAACCGGTCAAATCCGTTCCCACAACACACGCACCGGCGGCAGCCGACACCTGCTGATTTTTATTTTTGCATTGACGGTAACTGCAGAAGATGGCGAGCCCTGCAACGATGTCATTATTGAAGGACCCCTTTGCAAGGAGCCAATCTACCGCAGAACCCCATTGGGCAGAGAGATTTGTGACGCCATGCTGGCGGTACCCAGGACCTTCCGACGTGCCGATTATCTGCCGTGCATTTTTTGGGGGCGTACCGCAGAGGAAATCTCTGTCTGTCACACCGGGGATTGCATCCGCATCGTTGGCAGACTGCAAAGCCGCACCTACATCAAGCATACCGAGGAAGGGCAAAAGCAACGGGTAGCCTACGAAATATCCGCCCTAACCGCCCAGATAACGGAACAGGACATGTAACAAAAAACATATCAGTAACCCGACAGCGGTAGGCAAGCATATTGCCGCCGCTGTTTTTTTATAGCTTCTTGTTTCCGCATAAATTGTGGCAATGGTAGTGGCACATGGCCAGTGAAAAAGCGTAAATACCATACTGCAAAGCAGGTTCTCCAGGGAAAGGACTGCGAGGAGCTGTACCGTTTCCGCCGATCCAAAATCCTGCAATCCGGTACCACCTGTCAACGTCATTAAAACGATGGGTAACAGCAATTCATTGGCAGGCAGCGAAAGCAGAAAACCTAACAAAAGGATACCGTTCATCCCAAAAAGGATGCCAATTGGATTGACAAACCGTGCAATGAGTTGCAACCAACCCACATGGGCAAGTAACCATAAAAGCATTCCTGCTGGTGCTGCCACCTTTACTGCCCTTGCCGCTATCCGTAAGGTTCTATCCAACAAGGATCGCACCAAAATCTGGCCGATTCTTGGTCTGCGTAACGGAGGAATTTCCATCAGAAAATGACTGCAGGCATGCCTGCATGCAGTTTTGCTCAGGATTCCGGAGGTAAGCATTGCCCCAAAAACGCCAAGGACCACACATCCCCCAACCGCCAGGGGTGCCCAACTGCCAAAGCCAAGCCCGGCAAGCAGAATCAATGTTGGAAAACGCCCATTGCAGGGAATCATCGCGTTTGTCAGAATCGCCAGCAGGCGCTCCTTTGGCGATTGGATGATCCGACAGCCTGTCACCCCGACAGCATTGCACCCAAGTCCCATGCACATCGTTAGTGCCTGCTTTCCACAGCCGCCGCATCTGCGCATGCCGCCGTCCAGCAAAAAGGCCATCCGCGGTAAATAACCCACATCCTCCAGAAGAGAAAACAACGGAAAGAAAATCGCCATCGGCGGCAGCATAACACTGAGCACTCTGGCTGTCGTTGCATATGCTCCATCCAGCAAGAATCCCTTCAAGCCGTCCGGCATCCATCCAAACAGCCATTGGAGGCCTTGATATACTTTATTCAGCAATGCTTCCAGCATTTGGGAAGGTATATTTGCTCCGTAAACTGTCAGCCAGATCAACAGCATCAGCAGGCTTAATAGAATGAGAACTCCCCAGGTTCGGCTAACCAGTATTTCATCTACCTTTTTCCGCCATGGCTGGGCTTTGCTCCGGTCTTTTGTAACGCATTGGGCAGCGATGGATTCTGCCATAGAAACCGCATTCATATTGGCTGCCGCAACCTTTTTGGGGACGGGTGGCGGCGCACTGAGGAGCTGAAGCAGTTTTTCTATACCGTCTTTGCGTCCCGCCGCTGACAGCACGACAGGCGCATCCAGCAATTGCGACAGCTTTTCCCCGTCAATATGGATACCCATCCGTTCCGCCTCGTCCATAAGGCTCACATACAGAATGAAATTAGATGTATATTCCTTTGCCTGCAACGCCAAAATAAGACTTCGCTCCAAGGACACACCGTCACATACCGCCACAGTCCAATCAGCGCTTTGCGATGTAATGAAGGCCGACGCAATTTGCTCCTCCTCACTGCCACCGGATAAGGCATAAGTTCCCGGCAGATCCACAAATTCGAAGGTAATATTTCCTCTTGACAGATAGCCGGTTGCCACTCCCACCGTCTTTCCCGGCCAATTTCCTGTATGCTGACGCAGACCGGTCAGCGTGTTAAACAGTGTGCTTTTTCCCACATTGGGATTTCCCACAAGGGCGACCGTCCTCTTTTGTGCCGGCCTCTCTAATTCCATTCCACACGCACCCCTTTGATATCCCGCGTACGCAAAGCAATCACTGTATTGCGAAATTCCAGGGCTGTTACACCACCGCCGGGACTGCGATACCGCGCAACCACCTCTGTTCCCGGCACCAATCCAAAATCCTTTAACCGATAACACAGCTCTTTACTGCATCCAACACGCAGTACGACCGCCGGTATGTTCAATGGCAAATGCGCCAGACTGACCTGCATAACCATCCCTCCCATTTCATAATCCATCATATCCTTTCAGCGGTGAAAATGTGCAAAAAATCCTTGCATTTGGACGCAATTATGGTAGAATAACGGGGATAAGGGGGGAAAGAGATGAAGGAAAAAGTAAACTCCATTATTGAACAGCTGAAGCTCCGATATCCGGATGCTCCCTGTGCCCTGCACTACAAAAAGGATTATGAGCTGATGATTTCTGTGCGGCTTTCTGCACAATGCACCGATGCACGGGTGAATCTGGTCACCCCGGCCCTGTTTGCCGCCTATCCCTCCCTGGAAGCGATGGCCTCTGCCGATGTTGCACATATTGAGGAATTGGTCCATTCCTGCGGTTTTTATAAGCACAAGGCCCGGGATATTGTTTTGGCATGCCAAATGCTTCTTCGAGACTATGGTGGGAAGGTTCCTGACACGATGGAAAAGCTCCTGCGGATTCCCGGTGTTGGTCGAAAAACTGCAAATCTGCTTTTGGGCGACCTATATGGTACCCCTGGCAGTGTTGTCTGTGATACCCATTGTATCCGCATTGCCAGTCGCTTAGGTCTGACAGACGGCACGAAGGATCCCGAAAAATGTGAGCAGCAGCTCAGACGGATATTGCCGCCGGAGGAAAGCTCGGATTTTTGCCATCGCATTGTTTTATTTGGCAGAGAAATCTGCACCGCAAGAAGCCCCCAATGCGCCCAATGTCCCCTGCGCAGCTGGTGTAAGGAAATCAAATGAAATAATTGTATTTATCCCTCTTTGTTCGCATAGATTGTGGACAAGGGGGGATTTTCTTGACCAGGAAGCTACCGATCTTTTACAGCGCCATATTACTCACTGCAGTAAATCTTCTCCTGCGCTTTGTCGGCACCTCCTTTCAGGTTTTTCTTTCCGGACGAATCGGTGCAGAAGGGATCGGCCTGCTGCAGTTGGTGCTCAGTGTGTGCTCCATGGCGATGGTTGCCGGTATGGCAGGAATCCGCACCGCCACCATGTACCTGACTGCTGAGGAAGTGGGACGAAAACGACCGTCCAGACTTATTTGGGTGCTCTCCGGATGTACGCGTTACAGTATTGTTGCCAGCACTGCTGTGGCCATACTGGTCTACTGCTTTGCTCCGGAAATCGCATCGTCCTGGATCGGTCATCCTGAGGTAGAAGATTCTATTCGACTGTTCTCCGTCTTTCTCCCCGTCAACTGCCTTTGCGGCGTTATGGTAGGGTATTTTACCGGCGTCAATCGCATCGGAACATTGGCAATCGTTGAAGTTATTGAACAGTTCTTCACCATGCTCTGCACCATTTCGCTCCTCACACTTTGGGCAGGACACGACACTATCAAGGCGTGTCATTCCGTCATTTTGGGAAGCGGTCTGGGCTCCGGACTGACCCTCATCAGTCTGGTAATTCTTCGTGTCAGGGAAAAAGCTCCTGACTCCCCCCGTCATTCCGTTGCCGGCAAACTGCGGCAAACCGCCATTCCTCTTGCATTTGCTGACAACCTGCGGACCGGGATTTCCACTGTGGAGAATCTGATGGTACCGAAACGGCTGGCACGCTTTCAGGGAATTGCTTCTCCGTTAGCCGCATTTGGAACAATCTGTGGAATGGTATTTCCCATTCTCACTTTTCCCATGGCAATTCTCTACGGTCTTACAGAACTGTTGATTCCGGAGCTGGCACGATGCAATGCCGCCGGCAGCACCTCCCGAATTCACTACCTTGTTAAGAAGAGTCTGCGCATCGGACTGCTGTTCGGCACCCTGTGCAGCTGTGTTTTATTCTTGCTTGCAGAGCCCCTTTGCCAAAAACTGTACAACAGTGCTGAAGCCGGGCGATACCTGAAATGGTTCGCACCGCTTGCGATCATGCTTTACTGTGATGGGGTAACCGATGCCATGATCAAAGGTCTGGGACAGCAAAAAGCCTCTGTACGATACAATATCTTCACCAATTTCATGGACGTGATCCTTTTATATTTGCTGCTGCCCCGCTATGGAATTGTCGGTTATTTTATCAGTTTTACCGTCACGCACGTCATTAATTTTTTGCTTAGTCTGCGTCGTTTACTGAAAATCACCGACCTGGACATCCCTTTCAGTATTCCGTTAAGAGCACTGCTTGCGGCCTTTTTGACAGTTCTTCTTACACACCTTGCTCCTTCCCCCTTTATGAAGGCCGGAATGGGAATCCCAGCGCTTTTGGCACTTCTCTTCATTATGGGTGTGGTAAGAAGGGATGACTGCCACTGGCTGCTGCAACTTGTTAATAGAAAAGACAGACCGCAATAGCAGTCTGTCTTTTGCATTTTACGTTTTTTATAAAGCCTTCAGAACTTCCAGCAAAAATTCCCATGTGCGACGGGTGGATGCAATTTCCAGGCGTTCCCGACTGGTATGAATATCGTGCATATCCGGACCGATGGATACGCAATCCAGACCCGGAAGCTTTTCACTGAGCAAGCCACATTCCAGACCTGCGTGTATTGCAACCACCTGGGGTTGTTTGCCGAACATGCCGGTAAATGTGTTCACCATTGTATCCCGAAGCAGAGAATCCTTCTTATACTCCCAGGCAGGATAATCTCCCATCTGCGTGTAGGTACCGTTGTAGTGCGATGCAATGTCGGACAGCTTCCTCAGCAGTTCCCGTTTCTCCTCGTTTACAGAACTGCGCACAGCAAAGGTGAGGGTCAGCTCCTCATCCAGAGAAAGCACGCCCAAATTCAGACTTGTCTGCACCAGTCCTGCGATATCTTCACTCATGCTCTGCACCCCATTGGGTACCTCATTCATCAGAGAAATGACATTAGCAGTACATTCCGTAGTCAAAGCATTTCCGCCCAATGCGTCCACATCATCCCCACGGACGACAGCCTCAGGTTCATCAAACTGCGTGCGGATTTCCGCCTGCAACTGCGCGGCAATATCGTTGATTTGTTCAATATTCATCCCCAAGGGAATCAGAATCGCCTCACAGGAACGGGGAATGGCATTATCCTTTGCCCCACCTTGTAATTTTGTGATGCACAGAGGCATACGATCTTGAATACGCTTCAGGAATTGCCCCATTACCTTATTGGCATTTGCCAGTTTTTTGTGAATCTCCACGCCGGAATGACCGCCGCGCAGGTTTTCCACCGTAAGCTTCACACAGGGACCGTACACGACTCTGCGCTCAGCAGGCAAATGGATCACGCCCCGGGCACCACCGGCACAGGAAACCGTAAAAACGCCCTCGTCCTCGGAATCCAGATTGATCATTGTGCGGCCCTGAAAGCGGGACAGATCTACCCCGGCCGCACCCTCCATTCCGGTTTCCTCGTCTACGGTGATGATGATTTCCAGCGGTGGATGCGGTATGGATCTGTCAGCAAGCAGAGCCAAAATATAGGCAACCGCAATGCCATTGTCGCCCCCAAGAGTGGTACCGTGTGCAAATATACAGGTATCGTCATGGTCAAGATCCAATCCGTCCGTATCCATATTGATGGTACAATCCGCATCCTTTTCGCATACCATATCCATATGCCCCTGCAAAATGACAGGGGCATGGTTTTCATAACCGCAAGTACCCTCCTCGTACATCAATATATTGTTCAGGCTATCCTGCTCATAGCGAATGCCCTGCTCAATTGCAAAGGATACCAGATAATCACTGATGGCTTTTGTATTTCCCGAGCCGTGAGGGATGGAACATATCTTTTCAAAATAGCCGAAAACAGCGGCAGGCTCCAGTCCGGCAAGTTTCAAAGGTTTCATACGCAACACTCCTTACTGTTTTCTTTATTTTAGCATAACCACGGAATGATGTCTATAAAAAGAATCCAGAATATACAGCCAATACATATAAAAAAGCTGCGAATTTCTTCGCAGCTTTCATTTTTAACTTAGGATACCAAGCTCAAAGACAGCGTGAGCAGAATCCAAACCAAAGCGATCCACTTGGTAGCAGATGCCAAGGTCTTATCCAAGGTGCGACCCTTGCCCATATAGGTTTCCTGATTACCGCCGGTCAACGCACCGGACAGGCCGGATTCCTTACCGGATTGGGAAAGAATCACTGCAATCAAGGCAACACTGGCAATAATCTCCAGAATTGTCAGAATAATCTCAATAGGTCCCATTAAAATTACCTCCCTCCAACGGGTGTTTTACAAAATCTACGATATTATATCACGCAATTTACGAAATTGCAAGAGGTATTCCCCATTTTTTTACTTTTTACTTCTGCACCCAGTTTCCGGATGCCAAACAGTTAAGATAACTCTCAATAAACGGGTCCAATGCACCGTCCATAACTGCATTGACATTGGATGTTTCACAACCGGTACGGGTATCCTTCACCAGAGTATAGGGCATAAACACATAGTTGCGGATCTGGCTGCCCCACTCGATTTTCTGCTGAACGCCCTTGATATCAGCAATGGTCGCCAAATGCTCCCGTTCCCGAATCTCCACAAGCTTACTGCGCAGCATCCGCAAGCAGGTTTCCTTATTCTGAAACTGACTGCGCTCGGTCTGACAGGAAACGACGATTCCGGATTTATGAATCAACCGAACCGCAGATGAAGTTTTGTTGATGTGCTGTCCGCCGGCTCCAGAAGAACGGAATACCTGCATTTCATACTCATCAGGACGGATTTCAAAATCCTCAGAATCATCTTCAATTTCCGGAATGACCTCAATGGCGGAAAAAGAGGTCTGCCGACGGGCATTGGCATCAAAGGGAGATACACGGACCAAGCGGTGCACACCGCTTTCTCCCTTAAGGAATCCATAAGCATTTTCGCCTTCTACCAGGATGGAAGCAGACTTTATTCCGGCTTCATCCCCCTCCTGATAGTCCATCAGCTTATAGGTAAAGCCACTGCGTTCTGCCCAGCGGGTATACATGCGGTAAAGCATCTGGCACCAGTCCTGGGCCTCTGTGCCGCCGGCACCGGCCTGAAAGCTCATAATTGCGTTGTTTTTATCATACTTTCCAGTAAGCAGAGTCTCCAGACGGCAGGTTTCCATCTCATGGGTCAAGGTTTCAAAGCCTTCCTTCAGCTCCGGAAGCATGGAATCGTCATCCTCTTCCTCCGCCATCTCACAAATGGTCTGCATATCCTCCCAAGAGGAAACCATTTTCTCATACCGGGTGATTTTATTCTCCGCCTGCTTGATCTTCATGACCGTTTTTTGGCTCTTCTCCACATCATCCCAAAAACCGGGGGCTTCCTGCATGGCATGGAGTCGCTCCAGCTCATTTTTCAACCCAACCAGATTCAGAGAGTCTGCCAGACCGTCCAAGGCAGGCTTAATATCATTCAGTTTTTGCTTGTAGCTGTCAAATTCAATATTCATGAACACACACTCGTTTCATAGATTTTACATCGCTTTATATTGTAGCCGAATTTCCTGATTCTGTAAAGAGGAAAATACAAAACCGGGGATAAATATATATTTTTCGTTGCAGGAAATCCCACAATGTGGTATGCTTAAAACGGAAAGTGGGTGAAAGGATGCGAAAACGACTGCTCATTATTTACTCAGCCATTTTGGGAGTAGGCCTTTCTTATATCCTGTGGCTGAAATTCGTAGGTATCGGCATTCCTTGCGTCATGAATATGCACACAGGCTTACTTTGTCCGGGATGTGGCACCAGCCGTATGCTGTTATCGCTTTTACGCGGGGATTTTGCAGGCGCATGGTCCTATAACCCGGTTACCTTATGTCTGGTCTTACTTTGGAACGGGATTGCAGTCCTGTGCTTTATCGGGAAGCCGAAAATTGTAGCTACGGAACGCTTTTTAACGGTAATGTGCATTGCAACCTTCTGCTCCCTGTTAATTTTTGGCTTTCTCCGTAATATTTTGTAAAATAGCATTGATTTCTCAAAAATAATGTGATACTATTTGTTCATGAATCGGACATAATTACAATTCACAAACACTGGGAGGTATATAATATGTTTTGTAAAAACTGCGGCGCAAGCTGCCCCGAAGGAGCCATGTTCTGTGCAAACTGCGGCAGCCCCATCCCTGCTCCGGCAGAAGCAGTAGAACCCATTGAGCAGACCCCCGTTGCTCCGATTGAAGTTGCGGAATTTGTTGAGCAGGAACCTGTTGCTCCGATTGAAACCGCACAGCCTGTTGAGCAGGCGCCTGTTACTCCGGAGCCCAGCTATCAGCAACCCGTTTATCAACAGCCTGTTTACCAACAGTCTGCATATCAGCAGCCTGTATATCAGCAGCCCGTTTATCAGCAGCCTGCGCAGCAGCCTACCGGTGTTCCCGGTAAGGGCTTTGGTATTACAGCTATGATTTTAGGCATTTTGGGTCTGGTATGCCCTGTCTACTTCATTCCCCAACTGCTGGCTGTAATTTTCGGTGCGATCAGTCGTTCCAAGTCTAACCGTGCCGGTATTAAGAACGGCATGGCAACTGCCGGTTTGGCAACAGGTATTATCGCCCTTATTCTGTGGTTGCTGTTCTTCCTTTTCATTTGGCTTCCTGCCGTAATCTATGCCGGCAATTCCTATAATTCCTATTATTACGGTTATTACTGATCGTTATTATCCCCGTATCTTCACCGGATACGGGGATTTTTCTGCACATTTCTCTGCCTTTTACAACTTTCTCTTGTAAAAGTTCGATTCCTGTGGTAAAATAAGTTGGACTGACCAATCTGCTTTTTAGGAGGCATTATGCGTTCATTGAGCCCCACATAGCTTTTCTCCTGTAAATTACAACCAACAAGGAGGAAAAAATGTCTAACTTAATTGATGAAATCAGCCGACGCCGGACCTTTGCGATCATTTCCCATCCGGACGCCGGTAAAACAACTTTAACCGAAAAATTTCTTCTGTACGGCGGCGCCATTGCACAAGCCGGTGTCGTTAAGGGCAAGAAGAATTCCCGTGCCGCTACTTCCGACTGGATGGAAATCGAAAAACAGCGTGGTATTTCCGTCACCAGCTCTGTAATGCAGTTTCAGTACAGCGGCTTCTGTATCAACATTTTGGACACACCCGGTCACCAGGACTTTTCCGAGGACACCTATCGGACCTTGATGGCGGCCGACTCTGCAGTCATGGTTATTGACGGTGCCAAGGGTGTGGAACCCCAGACGCGCAAATTGTTTAAGGTCTGCGCTATGCGTCATATTCCTATTTTTACCTTTATCAACAAGATGGACCGGGAGACCAAAGATCCCTTTGACTTGTTGGAAGAGGTGGAACGGGAATTGGGCATCGAAACCTATGCCATGAACTGGCCCATTGGCAGCGGCAAGGATTTTCAGGGGGTATACGATCGGGAAAAGGCCGAGCTGCTGTTCTTCTCCGGTATCTCCGGCAAAAACCGTGCAGATCGTCAGGCCATTGACTTATATGACAGTCAGGTTGCCACCCTGCTGGATTCCGAAGCAAAGCATCAGCAGCTTATCGATGATGTGGAGCTCCTTTCCGCAGGTCGGGAGCTGGATATGGAAGAAGTGCGGTGCGGACAGCTGAGCCCTGTATTCTTCGGCTCTGCACTTACAAACTTTGGTATCGAACCTTTTCTGGAATCCTTCCTGAAGCTTACACCGCCTCCTCTGCCCCGTGTGGCCGACTGCGGCACGGTTGATACCTTCAGCCCGGATTTCTCCGCCTTTGTTTTTAAGATTCAGGCGAACATGAACAAGGCGCACCGCGACCGACTGGCATTTATGCGGATCTGCTCGGGTAAATTCCAACGGGACAGTGAATACTACCACGTGCAGGGCAACAAAAAAATGCGTCTTTCCCAACCCCAGCAGCTGATGGCCGCCGAACGGGAAATTGTGGAAGAAGCCTACGCAGGCGACGTAATCGGCGTATTTGACCCCGGCATTTTTGCCATCGGTGATACCATCACCGTCCCGGGTAAGAAATTCAGCTATGCAGGCATGCCCACCTTTGCGCCGGAGCATTTCTGCCGCGTCTCCGCAAAGGATTCCATGAAGCGCAAACAATTCGTCAAGGGCACTGAGCAAATCGCACAGGAAGGTGCCATTCAGATCTTCAAGGTTCCCTACTCCGGTATGGAAGAAGTCATTGTGGGCGTTGTCGGTGTCCTGCAGCTGGAAGTTTTCCAGTATCGTATGAAGAATGAATACGGTGTGGAGCTGCGTATGGAGAGTCTTCCTTATGAGGAAATCCGATTGATCGACAGCTATCCCGGTGACCTTTCCGATTTGAATCTCGGCTCTGACGCTGAGCTGTTGGAAGACTACCGCGGCCACAGTCTGCTGGTATTCAGCAGCTACTGGGCGATTGATTTTACCTGTAAGAAAAACCCCGGCTTGCAGCTTCGAGAAATTGTTGTGGAGGAAGGGTAAACCCCGGAACATATTCCTGTCCGCAAGACGTCATCTGCTTTATTGGATTTCAGAAGCCATTAACCCGGATTTCAGTAGCCGATACGGTGAAAACGCTATTTTATAAAGAGAAAGGATTTGAGTCGTAATGGATCCTCTTACTATCCTATTGATTATCTCAGGCATCATGATGCTATTGGTTACGCTCCTCTATGCTTATCAGTTTATCTACCTGTTTATTCCCCTGATTAAAAAACGGACAAAGCCCTATGAAACAAAGCTTCACCGCTACGCAGTCATGATTGCAGCCCGGAATGAAGAACTGGTTCTTCCTCATTTGCTGGACTCCATCCACGCACAGGATTATCCTTCTGAGCTGGTGGACATCTATGTGGTGGCGGATAACTGTACGGACAATACTGCCCAAGCGGCCCGTGAACACGGTGCAATTGTTTTTGAGCGCTTCAACAACCGTCTGGTCGGCAAGGGCTACGCTGTACATGACTTGCTGGAGTATATCAAAAGCTCCGCAGGCTTGGAAAAGTATGATGCCTTTTTGGTATTTGACGCAGATAACCTGCTGGAGCCTGATTACATTTCTCAAATAAACCGCATGCCCTGCCAGGGTTTCCAGGCTTTCTGCGGCTATCGGAACACCAAGAACTACGGTACGAACTGGCTGACCTCCGGTTATGCCCTTTGGTATTTGCATGAATCCAGTCACATGAATCGTTCCCGTTCCATTTTGGGAGTCGGGTGTCATGTAAACGGTACCGGCTTTGGCTACACCCGTCAGCTTTTGGAACAGTTGGGCGGTTGGAACTTCTTTACATTGACTGAGGATATTGAGTTCAGTAACTACTGCGCAATCAATGGTATCAAAATCGGTTACTGCCATGAAGCAAGACTGTATGATGAACAGCCCTTTACATTCAAGCATTCCTGGAAGCAGAGAACCCGTTGGTCCAAGGGCGGCATTCAGGTATCTCTTAAGTATGGCGGTTCTATCCTGCGCAACTTCTTCCGTATGAATTGGCAGACCCAGACCTGTGCCGAGCTATTTTCCCTGTCCCTTTGGGGCTTCGGCTACGCTGCACTTGCATCCATCCTCTCCCTCTCTCTCGCTTACTTTGCTTCCCATTCTCTGGTGGGTCTTGCATTGGCCGCAGGATCCAGCCTTTTAGGCGGTTATTTCTCCATGGCTTTCATGGCTTTTTGGACACTGGTACTGGAATGGAAGCACGTCCGCGCATCCAAAAAGAAAAAGATCATTTCTATCTTTACATTCCCGCTGTTTATGTTCACCTTTGTGCCAACCGCAGTGGTTGCACTGTTCAGCAGGGTTAAGTGGGATCCCATTCCCCATACCGTGGCAATCTCCTCCAGCGAACTTTCCAATGAATAATCTCATGAAAAAGAGCCTGTTGCGTATGCAACAGGCTCTTTTTTAATCTTCAATCCTTCTGATTTGCGCGCCTAATCCGGACAGCTTTTCAATCAGCTGCTCGTATCCGCGCTCCACATAATTCGCGTTCTTCACCCATGTGGTGCCCGTCGCCGCAAGTCCGGCAATAATCAAAGCCGCACCGGCCCGCAGGTCCTTAGCACTGACCGTAGCACCGTAAAGCCGGTCCGTTCCGGTAACGATTGCGGTTTTTCCGTTAATCTGGATGTCAGCACCCATGCTTTCCAGCTCGGTGCAGTAACCAAAGAAGCGTGTCTCATATACGCTCTCCGTTAATCTGCTGACACCGGATGCCAAGGACATACACACACAGATCTGCGCCTGCATATCTGTGGGAAAGCCGGGATAGGGATGGGTCTTTACCGTTGTATGATTCAGCCGTTCCTTTACGCGAACGCGGATGGCATCATCATAATTGATAATTTCTGCGCCCATTTCCTCCAGCTTGCTGGTAATGCACTCCATGTGCTTGGGAATGACATTCTTAATCAGCACATCGCCGCCGGTGGCTGCTGTGGCCGCCATATAAGTTCCCGCCTCAATCTGGTCGGGAATAATGACGTATGTACCGCCCTTCAGCTGCTCCACACCATGAATCTTGATGGTATCCGTACCGGCACCGGAAATGCGGGCGCCCATGGTGTTCAGGAAGTTTGCAAGATCAACGATATGGGGTTCCTTTGCAGCATTTTCAATAATGGTTTGACCGGGCAACAGCGTTGCCGCAATCATAATATTCACTGTCGCACCAACCGACGCCATATCCAGACTTATCCGGTTGCCCTTTAAGCCATTTTCACCGGGCCGCAGCTTAACATACTCATCCGTCTCCACAACCTTTGCACCCAAGGCACGGAAGCCTTTGATGTGTTGGTCAATCGGACGGACTGCAAAATTACAACCGCCGGGTAAGGCCACATGTGCCTGATGGAAACGCCCCAAAAGTGCACCCATCAGATAGTAGCTGGCACGAAGCTTCTTGACCAATTCCTCCTTGGGCTGAGTGCAGCTCAGATGAGAACTGTCCAGAATCACCACACCGGTTTCCGGACGCTGAACAGAAACACCCATCCCCTCTAAAATAGAGAGCAGAATGCGAACATCGGAAATATCCGGTACATTTTCAATTCGGCAAACGCCGTCAACAAGCAAAGCCGCCGGCAAAATCGCAACTGCGGCATTTTTGGCGCCACTAATGGTAACAGAACCAAAAAGCTGGGTTCCGCCTATAATTTCATATCGAGCCAAGGATAATCCTCTCCTTGCGAAAAATTAAGTTTATCGGTTTCAGTATTATACCACACAAAAAGAGTTATGTAAAGCCCATTTTCAACGAAAACGTCGCAAACCCTTCGGATAATGATTTTTCAGCTGTACACCGTCCCCTTTTGCCCAGCCGATGGAATAACTGTCCACCGTCACAAGACACCAGCCCTTCTCGTGACTTGGAATCACATTTCCGCTGAGGTACTCGTCAATTCTTCCGTCATTCACCCTGAGATTCTCAACCCGTCTGCAATCTGCCAGCCACAAAGCCAGGGCATGTGCCGGCTCAAAGCGGTCCTTCTTCAGTTCTCCCAATTCCAGCCCCGGCCGCAACACCTTCAAGCCCTTCAATGACGGCAGCTCCGCAGGTGTCCAATAAAGACTTGTGCCAAAGGTCACTGCCTTTCCGACAGGAAGTACAATGTCCATTTCCTCAGCAAAATCCGTCCACAGCTTTGGCAGCCTCTCCCCGCATTCTCCTGTTTCGTTCGGCGCTTCCTCTCCCTGCTTTTGTAAAACCGCAACAAAATGTCCTTCCCCTAACAGTTTATGAGGCCACAGCCGAAACTGACCCTGACCGGCAGGTGTAAACCATGGTGCTGAGACCGCTTCTGGTGAAAACTCAGTATGCCGCAACAGAAATTCAGCGATTGCGTGCTCATTTTCAGATGGCGCAAAGGTGCAGGTGGAATAAACCAATCTGCCCCCGGGACGCACCAGGGCTGCACCGGAATCCAATATCTCAGCCTGTCTGCGGGCACACATTTCCACTGTTTCCAGGCTCCAATCCGTTACTGCCGCCTCTTCCTTGCGGAACATCCCCTCACCGGAACAAGGCGCATCAATCAGTACACGGTCAAAATATCCGGGCAGACGCTCTGCCAGACGGCTCGGATGCTCATTGGTCACCAGGGCATTGGCCACGCCCATCCGTTCGATGTTACGGCTGAGAATTTTTGCCCGCTTCGGGTTAATCTCATTGCAAAGCAAAAAGCCTTCCCCCATCAGGCGTCCGGCAATTTGCGTGCTTTTCCCCCCGGGTGCGGCGCATAAGTCGCATATCCGTTCACCGGGTTTGGGGTCCAGTAAGGCAACCGCGGACATGGCGCTGGCTTCCTGCAAATAGTAAACACCTGCTTCGTGATATGGATGCAGTCCGGGTCGGGCTTCAATGTCATAATAATAACCCATTGGCTCCCATGGCACCTGCTCCCCTACAAAGGGTAGACTTGGTTTCTCCCCTTTCAGAGGATTGAAGCGCAACGCAACCGCACGGGGCCGTTCCAGACTTTCCAAATATGCAGAGTATTCCTCTCCCAGCTGAGAGCGCATTCGATTCATGAAATCCTGAGGCAGCATATTTACACGCCCTTTCCGTTTCCTTTATTCTTCCGAATCCGGTATATCCACCACAGTCCGTAACCAAGCAAAATGCCAACCGCATTCAAAAAAAGGTCATCCACATCACACTTTCCGCGAAGGGAAAATAACTGTAAAATTTCTACCAGCACAATCATGGTAACCGCCACCGGAAATGCCTTCCAAAGCTTCCGCAACGAAGGAAATCTCATAGGCAGTAGCAAACCGAAAGGCACGAACATGGCAACATTTCCCAAAATGTTGATTACGGCAATACGGGCCTGAAAGCTGTAAACCGCGTAGCCTTCCCATTTATCTATATAATAATCCGGTCTGGTAAGTACATCCCAGTAGTTACCGATGGTACGCAGGAAATTCAGATTATAATTGTTTTCCACCTGTTCCCAGTAATACGCCCCATCCACAACAGACCGATTGCGGATAAAGAGCAAATACAGCATCATCGCGCCATACGCCAGAAACAATGCCGCTATGCAAGGGTTTCCTTCCCTCTGCTTTTTCATACTGAAATACCTCCGCGAAAAAAGGTGCCATCCTCTGTCACTTCAGGGGATGGCACAGCAAAATCATTTTTTCTCCTTTATCTGCGCCTGCAGGTGCATACTCAGCACTGCAAGAGAGGTGGCCATATTTTCATATTGCACCAAAATACCCTCCGGTACTTCCAAATGGGATGCCGCAAAGGACCAAACTGCCTTGATGCCGCAATCAATGAGCTGATCGCAAACCTGTTGTGCGTACTGTGCAGGTACTGTAATAATGCCCATCAAAACCTTATTCGTCCTGCAGAAGCTTTGCAGCTGCTCCATTGGATAAATCGGTGTTCCCTCCTGGGTTTGGGCCGTGGGCGGATTGCAGTCAAAGGCCGCAAGAATATTCAAGCCATACGCCTTAAAGCCACTGTAGCCACACAGCGCCTGACCCAGCTTACCTGCTCCGATCAGAACTGCATCCGTGGTATTATCATAACCCAAAAACTGTTCAATATCGTCGATCAGGTTCTCACGTAAGTAACCGATTTTCGGACGTCCGCCGTCAGAGACCATTGCCAAATCCTTACGCACCTGAACCTCACCCATGCCCAAAGCCGTCGCCAGCGCAGTCGCTGAAATATACGGTGAGCCTAAGCCGGGAACTGTCTTTAAATACGTCAAATAGCCGGGCAGACGCTTCAAAACAGATTTTGAAACTTCCTTTCGTGCCATATTCCTTACCCCCTGCTATCGATACAAAAATATATCGATACATATTTGTACTGATTATAACAGAGGTTTGCATAATATGCAAGTAATATTTACGCGCAGGTGGTTTGCCGCAGAAATTCCTTCTTAAGACGGAGCATGATTCTCTTTTCCAATCGAGAAATGTAGGATTGGGAAATACCCATTTGTGCCGCAATTTCCTTTTGCGTCATTTCCTTTCTCCCGTAGAGACCGAATCGTAGCAGTACGATCTCCCGTTCCCGTTCTGGCAATTCCGACAGGGATTGCCGCAATACGGTCAAGTCCACATCATCCTCCATAGGGCGGTAGATCTGATCCTCTTCTGTGCCTAAAATATCCGATAGAAGCAGTTCGTTTCCGTCATAGTCCATGTTGATGGGCTCATCCAGAGAAATCTCCGCCTTTTGACAGGAGGTTTTCCGAATGTGCATTAGAATTTCATTTTCAATGCACCTGGAAGCATAGGTGGCTAACTTGATATTTTTGTCCCGCCGATAGGTATTAATCGCCTTTATTAGCCCAATGGTTCCGATGGATATCAGATCTTCCAAATTGATGCCAGTGTTTTCAAAGCGACGGGCGATATAAACCACCAAACGCAAATTGTGCTCAATAAGCAGTTGCTTTGCATCTGAATCCCCTGCTTCCAGAGCCTCCAAGGCCAGCTGTTCCTCCTGTCCCTTCAGGGGTGCCGGCAGGATGTCGCTTCCGCCGATATAGTAGATTTCTCCTTTATGAATCCAACCGATCCGAATTAAAAATGCCCACAGCTTTTCCATCATAAAATCCCTCCTGCCAACGCCTGAAATCCTTCTCCCCTGCCAATTTCCTCCGGTGCAAACGCTACCATCGGACTGATATTCTGCCCGTTCAACCGTACCTGCTCCAAACGTATCAGCAGCATCATCCCACCGGGTTTGCCGACAGCCCGATAGGGTATCAATCGTGCACCGCTTATGCCGGCAGCAGCCAGCGCTGATACGGGATCATTGATGATTTCCCGGGAAATACCCAGCTTCATCCCAACGTCCATTCCTACAATCAATACCGCTTCTCCCGTGATCGGGTCCCGCAGGGTATTTCCGGTATCCACAAGAGCCATCAATTTCACTTGATTTCCCATCCAGCACAATTCCACAGGCTGGTACTTCTTAATCCCCAATGGCGATTTGACACCGATCGCACACAAAAATGCCACACCGGCAGCAGAAAGAAGTAAAGAAGGAAAGCTTCCGGTCCCCAAGCCGATTGCCATACCGCCCAGGGCCATACTGAGCAATACAAAAATAGTCCCTTTGCGTAATGCACTGAGATTGCATCCAAAAGCAACGACCGACATCAAAGCCAAAACAACAATTCGGCAAACAATATTTCCGAGAAAACCGCATCCGGGCAGCATACAAATTCCGGCATACACGCTGCCAACCCCAGCAGCGGCTGCAGTCCGTTTCCATCCGGATGGATAGCCGGTCAGTCGGTTTGCACCCATCAACAGCAGCCAGTCAATCAAAAAATTGAGAAGAATCACCAAATCCAAATATACTACCACATCTGCGCCCCCTCCTGTGAAGATGGTTTCAGTATAAAGTAGTCCATACGAAAAGTTAGTCGCATCCTCGTCTGTTTGCACCGACAAATCCCCACTGTCCATCTATCAATATGGGACATACTCCCCCTTTTAGAGAGAAAGCGGCAGCTGATTTTATCAGCTGCCGCTTGTTTCTGTCGATGAATTTTCAGTTTTACTGATGCTGCGGATATTTTTTTCTGCCTTGAACCGGGGCACCATAATTTCATGCCCGCAGCCGAGACAGCGCAAACGGAAATCCGCACCGGTTCGCAACACCTGCCACCGCTTTTCGCCACAGGGATGGGGCTTTTTCATCGTAAGAATGTCATTGAGTTGAATATCCATGGTATCCTCACTTCCCCTTGATTGCATCCCAGTATTGCTTGGCAGACTGTTCTAATTTGTTGCTGCCGTACTCATAATAAGTCCTTCCTGCCAAATCGTCTGGCAGGTATTGCTGCATGACCCAGTGATTGGGATAGCTGTGGGGATACTGATAGCCCTGTTCCCGTTCCATGGTGAAGCTGTCTGCATGCATATTCTGCAAGTGGCGGGGAAAGCCCCTGCCCAAACCGTTACGAATATCCGCAAGAGCCTCATCCAGAGCAACATGCGCAGAATTGGACTTGGGTGAGGTTGCCATAAGCACTGCCGCATCTCCCAATGGGATTCTTGCCTCTGGCATTCCCAGCATCAATGCCGCATCCACGCAGGACTTGACTATGGGAATGATTTGCGGAAACGCCAAACCCACATCCTCACATGCAATCACCATCAGTCGGCGGCACGCAGCCTGCATTTGACCGGCCTCCAAAAGCCGCGCCAAATAATGGCATGCGGCATCCGGATCGGAACCCCGAACGGATTTTTGCAGAGCAGACAGCAAATCATAGAAATTGTCTCCTTCCCGGTCTGCACGCAGTGCACTTTTCTGAGTAACTGCTTTGGCATCCTCCAGCGTCAGCGGCAATACTCCATCTTTGGGCTGACCGGCAGAAAACAAAACCTCAACCGCATTCATGGCTTTGCGGATATCTCCGCCGCAGGAACCGGCAATATACTCCAAAGCCCCTTCCTCGGGCTGTGCCGTCAGGGCATTGCGTTGTTCCAGAAATGCAACTGACCGCTTTACGGCTTTCAAAGCAGCCTCTGCGTTGATTTGCTTAAATTCAAAAACGGTAGAACGGCTCAGGATTGCGTTAAACACATAAAAATAAGGATTCTCTGTGGTAGACGCAATCAAGGTGATCTTGCCGCTTTCAATATAATCCAAAAGGGTCTGCTGCTGTTTTTTATTAAAGGACTGGATCTCGTCCAAATACAGCAAAATTCCGTTGGGCGCCAAAAAGGTGTCCAACTGGGCCGTGATTTCCTTAATGTCCGCCGTGGATGCCGTAGTAGCATTGAGCTGGAACAGCGTCCTGTTGGTTTGCTGGGCAATAATTTTGGCGACTGTAGTCTTGCCTGTACCGCTGGGGCCGTAGAAAATCATATTGGGGATCTTGCCGCCGTCAATAAGACGACGCAGTATTCCCTTTTTGCCCAAAAGATGCTCCTGACCGTAAACCTCGTCAAGAGTTTGCGGACGCAACAGATCTGCAAGTGGCTGATACATAGGCTGCTCCTTCCTCTTTTTTTACAGTATAGCATACCTTTTGAGAAAATGCACCAACTTTTTTGTCATTTTCGTCTTTTTGTTCTACAATCTTTTTCTGTGAAACAGAAAAATAAACTGTACTTTTTCCAGATTTATGCTATAATGTGTTCGTTATAGAAAATATGACCTTACGGAGGTTATTTATGGAAGAGCTTGTGAAATACCTGGGTGCCATTATGCCGCAAATGGTGATTATGTGGGGTATTGGCGGTTTGCTGATTTACTTAGCCATTGTCAAGGAAATGGAGCCGACATTGCTTCTGCCCATGGGCTTCGGTGCAATTTTGATGAACCTGCCCCCGGTCATGGTTGACGGTCATCAGGGCGGCGTTTACGAAGTGATTGGGACTCTGTTCAATGCCGGTATCGAAACGGCTGAGCTGTTTCCCCTGCTGCTGTTCATCGGCATCGGTGCCATGATCGATTTTGGTCCCCTGCTCAGCAATCCCAAATTCATGATTTTTGGTGCGGCTGCCCAATTCGGTATTTTCTTCACACTGTTCGCAGCCTCTTTCTTCTTCAATATCGAAGAAGCCGCCTCTATCTCCATCATCGGTGCCGCTGACGGTCCCACAGCTATCTATGTTGCCGGTCAGCTCCTGCCTGAGGACAGCAAAATTATGGGTGCCATCATGGTGGCGGCTTATTCCTATATGGCCCTGGTGCCATTGATTCAGCCGCCTATCATCCGGTTGTGTACCACCCAGGCTGAGCGTAAGATCAGAATGGCAAATACCGGCAAGACCGTTTCCAAAACAACCCGAATCCTTTTCCCCATCGTTGTTACCATCGTTGTGGGCGTTGTTGCACCGGATGCTGTCGCCTTGATCGGATTCTTGATGTTCGGCAACCTGATTCGGGAATGTGGCGTACTGAACTCCCTCTCCGATACCGCGCAGAACGTTCTTGCAAATCTGATTACCATCCTGCTGGGAATCACCATCTCCTTCCAGATGGAGGGAAAATACTTCCTCAGTCCGGTCACACTGCTGATCATTGCCTTGGGTCTGGTTGCATTTGTATTCGATACCTTCGGCGGTGTTATGATCGCCAAGCTGATGAATCTGTTCCTTCCCGAGGGCAAAAAAATCAATCCCATGATCGGTGCCGCCGGTATCTCTGCTTTCCCCATGTCCGCCCGTGTTGTGCATAAGATGGGTCTGGCGGAGGACAATCAGAACTTCCTTTTGATGCATTCCATCGGCGTGAATGTATCCGGTCAGATCGCGTCTGTGATTGCAGGCGGTTTGATTCTCTCCCTGTGTAACTGAGCGTGTTTATAGGAGGAAATAGAATGAATGATTTAGCGATTCGTATCGGCAGTGCTATCGTATCCTACTTTTCACAAATCGAATTGGACATCAGTGCCGCCCGTCTCCCCGCTGTTTTGAGCATCGTCGGTGTCGGCATGCTGGGTATTTTTACAGTTACTCTTGTGATTATTCTGATCTCTACACTGCTCAACAAAATCGGTTCCAAATAAAATCATCGGGTCTGCCGCGGCAGACCCGATTGCGTTATATTGACTTTGGCAAATTGGTTTGCAGCTCCCCTAAAAAATCGCAGGCACCCTGTACTACCGTATGAAAATCTCCGTCATACCGGTAGACTGTAACCGAGGCGTTGGGCACCCAGGGAATTTCCTGAGCCGCCGCCACACCGCGTCCTGAAATGTAGCTTTCTATCATACGAATGGGTGTAGCATGTGCAACCAGGCAGAAAGACTCCACTTCTCCATGCAAAAGCTCTTCAAACAAGTGTGTCACACGGGTATAGAGCTGTGCGCAGGTTTCTCCGTTTTCTGGTGCTGCCGCACCGATATCGGCACGCCAATTTGCGTAGGAACGTGGGAATCTCTCTCCGATTTCCTCAAACGACAGTCCCTGCCATGCGCCTGCATTGATTTCCATCAGCGCATCACACTTTACCGTCATACATCCCTGCCGCTGGGCAATGGCGTTTGCCGTATCCACAGCTCTCTGCAACGGACTGACATAGATTTTATCCACATGGTATTGATCCACATATTCCGCCATAAGCTGTGCCTGTTTTCTTCCCAATTCTGTCAACGGTGCATCAATTTGCCCGGTAAATACCTTCTGCACATTTGTCTCACTTTGGCCGTGGCGCACCAGAATAATCGTCTTCATCTTCTATCTCCTGTCCGGAAAATAATGCTTGCTTTATCTTACTACACAAGATATAATAAGTCAATAATTATGCAACGGTGATATTGTGAAAATTTCAACAGAAATCAACTCTGCTTCTCGCCGGGTTGGTCAGGCAAAAGCCATCGAGCTGGTTGCAAAAGCCGGCTTTGACCATTTTGATTTTTCCATGTTTGAAATGGCAAAAGTCCACTGGGAATCCAAGCGCTTTTGGACAACGATTCTTCTCTTGCCGGCGGTCAATATCTGAAATACGTCCGCCAGCTGCGGAAAATCGCAGAGGATAACGGCATTACCTGCAATCAGTCCCATGCACCGTTTCCCTCTTTCCCCTGCGTATTTGATTTATTGAAGCGTGCAATCGAGTGTACTGCCGAAATGGGCGGTGAAAGATGTATCGCCAGCTCCTGCCCTTTGCCAAAGAACACGGTGTGAAAATCGCAACGGAAAACATGTGGGGTTGGGATAGTGCCAAAGATCATGCCTCACCGGTAGCATGCTCCACCCATGACAGCTTTCTGGAACAGGTCCTGGACGTAGGTGATGACTTTTTGGTCGCTTGCGTTGATGTGGGACATGCTGAAATGAAGGGCTTGGGCACCAGTGCCGCACAAATGATCCGCACCCTGGGTCATCACGTGCAGGCGTTGCATCTGCACGATATTGACCTGCATAAAGATAATCATCAAATCCCCTTCTCACTGAATATTGACTATGGCCCCATCGTGAAGGCATTAAAGGACATTGATTATCGGGGTGTCTTTACCTTAGAGGCAGATGGCTATTTAGGCAGTGTTGCAGATATGGATATTTTTGAGGGAGTTTGTAATTTGCAAAAGGCGGCACGCCGCCTTGCGAATATATTTGAAATACTATAAGAAAGCTGAGGGTCACTCCATGAAAGTTTCTACCGAAATCGCCTCTATCTCCTGCCGTGTCGGACGCGAAAAAGCAATTCAATATGTAGCGGAAGCTGGTTTTGATGCCTTTGATTTGTCCATGTCCAGTCTGATCTCTTATACGACGGATTGGAAAATGATTGCCAACAGAGATGACATTCTTGCCGGAGATCAATATCTAAAATACATACGCCAACTGAAACGGGTGGCGGATGACAACGGAATCCCCTGTAATCAGTCCCATGCACCGTTCCCTTCCATGGATCCCATAGCGCACAATTTTTTGAAGCGCGCTATTGAATGCACCGCAGAAATGGGCGGTAAGATATGTGTCATTCATCCGGATAACAACCGTTCTCCCGAAGAAAATGCGCAGATGTACATTGAGCTGCTCCCCTTTGCCAAGGACCACGGCGTGAAAATCGCGACGGAAAATATGTGGAACTGGAATCACGCAGAAAACCATGCTGCTCCTGCCGCCTGCTCGCATCACGACAATTTCCTGGCACACATGGAAGCTGTGAACGATCCTTATTTTGTCGCCTGTGTGGACATTGGTCATGCAGAAATGGAAGGGCTGAATACCAGTGCACCGCAAATGATCCGCACTCTGGGAAAGCATGTGCAGGCATTGCACATCCACGATGTCGACAAGCACAATGACAATCACCAGATTCCTTTTTCGCTGAATGTGGACTTTGAGGCTGTCGTGCAGGCCTTGAAGGACATCAACTATTCAGGCTACTTTACCCTGGAATCCGTCTGCTATCTGCGGGAAAACCCGGATTGGGATACCTTTGATTGCGTATGCACTCTACAGAAGTCTGTTCGCAGACTGGCAAATATGTTTGAGACGCTATAAACACAAAGGAAAAAGTATATGAAAATCTCAACCGAAACCATGTCCGTGGAACGTCGTGTCGGTCTGGAACAGGCAATCACCTATATTGCCAAAGCAGGATTTGATGCCTTTGATATGTCCCTGACCAATATTATGATTGAGGACGATGCTACGGAGCTGCTGATCTTTAACAAAAATCACCCCATGGCCGGCACGCACTACTTGCAGTATGTTCGGCATCTGAAGCAAATCGCCGAAGACAACGGCATTATTTGCAATCAATCCCACGCTCCTTTTCCCGCAGATGAGCCCATTGTCCGTGACCGGCTGAAATGGGCATTGGAATGCACTGCAGAGTTGGGAGCTGAAATCTGTGTTATTCATCCCATCTGCCGTGTGGATATGCAAAGGAATGTGGAAATGTATCATGAACTGCTTCCCTTTGCTAAGGAATACGGTGTGAAAATTGCCACAGAGAACATGTGGGACTGGAATTTGAAGGAAGACCACGCATTCCCCACCAACTGTTCCCGTCACGATGATTTTCTTGCCCATATTGAAGCCGTAAATGACCCCGATTTTGTTGCCTGTGTGGACCTGGGTCATGCCGAAATGGATGGTCTGGATACCAGTGCCGATCTGATGATCCGCACGCTGGGAAAGCATGTGCAGGCTTTGCATATTCACGATATTGACGGACATAATGACAACCACCAAATTCCTTTCTCCCTGAATATTGACTACGGTCCCATCCTCAAGGCCCTGAAGGACGTTGGCTACAACGGTTATTTCACTCTGGAATCTGTCAATTATCTGCGGCTTAACCCCCAAATCGATACGCTTACCGGTTTAAAGGATATGGCTGCGGCAGCACGGCGTTTGGCCGATATGTTTGATGCACTATAAAGAAATGAGGTAATGACCATGGTGAAACTGTGTGTATTCGATCTGGACGGCACTGTTTTAGATACGGTGGAATCCATTGCTTACTATGGCAACTACGCCTTGGAAAAGAACGGAATCGAACCCATCCCAGTGAATGAATACAAATTTCTTGCCGGCAACGGAATCATCAATTTGATTAAGAACATGCTGAATTTCCGCGGCTGTATGTCGGACGAGAATTTTCAGAAGGTATTTCAAGACTATGACACCGCATACAACGCCAACACCTCCTACAAGACCAAAATGTTTGACGGCATGCAGGAAGCATTGGACGGCATCAAGGCTTTGGGTGTGAAGATTTCCATCGTTTCCAACAAGCCCCATTTTGCAACCTGCGGTGTGGTTAATTCCCTGTTTGGCGAAGGCTATTTTGACTGTGTATACGGTCAGCGGGAAGGCATCCCCATCAAACCCGACCCCACAGCTGTCAACCAGATTCTTGCGGATATGGGTGCAGCCAAGGAGGAATGCCTGTACATCGGAGATACCGGCACGGATATGAAAACCGGAAAGAATGCTCAGTTGTACACCATCGGTGTGTTGTGGGGCTTCCGCGGCAAGGAAGAACTGCTGGAAAACGGCGCAGACATGACCATCGAAAAGCCCAGTGAGTTATTGGAGCACGTTCGCAGCTGTAACAAATAACAGCGGTCGGCCCCATCCGCAACAAAAGCTTTAGAATCGTAATAATTTCTTCGTAAAAGGTTGTGACTATATGAACCAGATTTATATTCCCCAGGGCTATCAGCCGGTGCTGGATGCCTATGATACCCAACGGGCCATCGCCTATATCAAGGAGACCTTCCAGGAGGAGTTTTCCACCGCTTTGAATCTGAAGCGGGTATCTGCTCCCCTGTTCGTTACCGAGGAGTCCGGTCTGAATGACAATTTGAACGGCTATGAACGTGCCGTTTCCTTTGATGTTCCTGCTGTGGGTGAGGATGCTCAGGTAGTACACTCTCTGGCAAAGTGGAAGCGCCTTGCTCTGAAGCGGTACAATTTCAGCGTTGGAAACGGTCTGTATACCGATATGAATGCTATCCGTCGGGATGAAAGTCTGGATAACATCCACTCCATCTATGTGGACCAGTGGGACTGGGAAAAGGTCATTACCAAGGAAAACCGCAATCTGGAATACCTGAAACTCATCGTTCGTGCCATTGTCCGGGCAATCTGTGACACCAATGACCGACTGCACGTTCGTTTTCCTCAGCTTCGTGTGGAACTGGATCGGGAGGTTTCCTTTGTCACCACCCAGGAACTGGAGGATATGTATCCTGACCTGACCGGCTCCCAACGGGAAAAGGCCTACGTCAAGGAGCATCACACCGCCTGTATTTTGCAGATTGGCGGCAAGCTGGCTTCCGGAAAGCCCCACGACGGACGCGCACCGGACTACGATGATTGGAGTCTCAACTGCGACATTTTCTTCTGGGATGAGGTTTTGGACCGGGCATTAGAAATCTCCTCCATGGGTATTCGTGTAGATGCCCAATCGCTGGCTTACCAGCTGAAAGAAGCTAACTGCGAACACCGCCGGGAATTGCCGTTCCATAAGATGCTGCTTAATGACGAGCTTCCCCTGACCATTGGCGGCGGTATCGGTCAATCCCGCTTGAGTATGCTGATGATGGGCTGTGCCCATATTGGCGAAGTCCAGTCCAGTATTTGGGATGCCCAAACTGTTGAAGCCTGTGAAAAAGCCGGCATTCGGCTGCTGTAATTTAGAGGATTAGAAATGAAAACAAAACTCTCTCCCCGTTTTTGGCTGGCGCTTTCTCTGTTCAGTCTGTTTGGACAGGTCGCGTGGGTCGTTGAGAACATGTATCTCAACGTATTTATCTACAAAATGTTCCGGGCATCCACCGCTGATATCTCTATGATGGTTGCCGCAAGCGCCATTACTGCAACACTGACCACCATTCTCATTGGTGCGCTTTCAGACAGACTTGGTAAACGCAAGGTCTTCATGTGCACAGGATATATTCTTTGGGGTCTTTCCGTAATTTCATTCGGCTTCATCCGTGAGGGCAGCATCCATAACCTTTTCTTCCCCATGGTGTCCTTTAGCGGTGCAGCCATATCCCTGTGCATTACCCTGACCATCGTATTGGACTGCGTGATGACCTTCTTCGGTTCTTCTGCCAACGATGCCGCGTTCAATGCATGGCTTACTGACAGCACAGATACCACCAACCGTGGTGCTGCTGAAGGTGTCAATGCCATGATGCCATTGATTGCCATTCTTGTCGTTTTTGGCGGTTTTATGGCCTTCAATCTGGATCAGGCCGAAAGCTGGAGTATCATCTTTGCGGTTATTGGCGGTGTCACCATATTGGTAGGTATACTGGGACTCTTCCTGATCAAAGATGCTCCGATCCAGCCGTCAACAACAAGCTTTCTGCAAAATCTGCTTTACGGCTTCCGTCCTTCCACTGTCAGGGCAAACGGAAAACTTTATTTTGCATTACTTGCCTTTATCGTTTTCAATATCTCCATTCAAATTTTCATGCCCTACCTCATCATCTACTACGAAGTTTCCCTGGGAATGAAGGATTATGTACTGGTGATGGCTCCGGCAATCATTTTGGCCTCTGTTGCTACCATTATCTGGGGTCGTGTCTTTGACCGGAAGGGTTTCCGTTTCACGTCAATAATTTCGTTGCTTTCCCTGCTGGCAGGCTATGCTGTTCTTTTCCTGCTGCGTTCAACACTGCCGGTATTCATCGGCTCTCTGCTGATGATGTGCGGCTATCTTTCCGGCATGGCTGTGTTCGGTGCCCAAATCCGGGACCTGACACCCAGCGGTAAGGCAGGAATGCTTCAGGGTGTCCGCATTGTTTCACAGGTGCTTATCCCCGGTGTCGTCGGACCTATGATCGGTCGTGCTGTGCTCGCCAACGCAGAAGTCATTACCAACAGCGACAATACGACCTCTTTTATTCCAAATGCCTACATCTTCCTCGCAGCCGCAGTTCCCGCTTTTCTGGTATTGATCATGTTCCTGTGTATCCTGAGAAAAAAACACAAAAACACTTCCTCTCCCAGCCTGTAAAGCATCGATATGTTTTCTTGCCGGCCCATATATCTTTCCCTTGACAAATGCCCATTCCGGCAGTATAATTTCAGGGTAATTATGGGCTCGTAGCGCAGCTGGGAGCGCACCACATTCGCATTGTGGGGGTCGGGAGTTCGAATCTCCTCGAGTCCACCAATGAATACAGCCATCCAAAAAGGATGGCTGTATTCATTGGTACGGTATTCATGAGAGGAGATTCGAAGATTCAAATCCAACACGCCGGGGGCGTGTTGGCGGCGAGGGCTCGACCGAGCCGGACCTTGATTGAATGAATCTCCTCGAGTCCACCCTCCCATTTACGAAAGAAATCTGAAAATTGGAATTACAAAACGGGGTGAACTTTATGGATTTGAAGCCCGGAAAATATCGCCATTTCAAATGTGGCAAATACGAACTTATCGGTATTGCCAAACACAGCGAAACGCTGGAGCCAATGGTCGTCTACCGTGCACTTTACGGAGATGGCAGTCTTTGGGTGCGACCGGTAGCCATGTGGACAGAAACTGTCCAGTGGGAAGGCCACCCTCTGCCTCGTTTCCAGTATATCGGCGAATAAATTCTCCGCTGCTTTTCTGCAGCGGAGAATTTTTATTTCATCAACTTGCAAACCAAAGCCGTATACTCTGCCGGATCTTCGATGGGCAGATCCGCCATCAGCTGTGCCTGATATCTGAGTAGCTTGGCATAGTCCTTTGCTTTTTCCACATCCTCCGTCACTGCAGAAATCATAGCCTTCACCGCAGCATGCTGAGGATTCAGCTCCAGAATTCGTCCAACGGTGAAAGCGAATTCCGGATTTGCCCGCTTCATATACTTTTCCATTTCAAAGCTCATTCCGGCATCCGGTGCCATAGCAACCGGAGCATCTCCCAAATTACCGGAAAGTCTGACTTCCTTGACTGAATCGCCCAGGGTCTCTTTCACAAAGGTGAGAATTCCCTTCAATTCTTCCGCCTTGGAATCCAGTTCCTTCTTTTCCTCTTCCGTTTGTAAATCCAGATCCTCGGCAGCTACATTGCAGAAGGCCTTTTCCGCGAAGGTTGTCATGCTCTGAGGAATAAACTCATCCACATCTTCCGTAAAGAGCAAAACATCAAAGCCCTTTTGATCCAGGGCACGAACCTGTGGCATTTGCGTCAGACGCTCCTTATTTTCACCCGGTGCAAAGTAGATTTTCTCCTGCCCTTCCGCCATGGCATCCACATATTCCTGCAGGGATATCCATTTCTTCTGCTTATTGCTCCAGAATAACAGCAGTTCCTTAACCGCATCCTGATGTGCACCGTAGTCCGCTACTGCTCCATATTTCAGCTGGCGTCCGAATACGGCGTAGAATTCCTCATATTTCTCTCTGCTGTTTTCCAGCAGGTTTTTCAGCTCAGACTTGATTTTTTTCTCAATGCCACGGGCAATAATTGTCAGCTGCCGGTTATGCTGCAGCATTTCTCTGCTGATATTCAGTGACAGATCCTGACTGTCTACAACACCCCGAACAAAGCGATAATGCTCCGGCAACAGTTCTTCACAGTTTTCCATAATCAGAACACCGGCGCTGTATAGCTGTAATCCGTGCTTAAAATCCTTGGTGTAAAAATCAAAAGGTGCCTTCCCGGGAATATAGAGCAGCGCCTTGAAGCTGACACTGCCTTCGCTGTTGATATGCATTGTGGAAAGGGGCTTATTATAATCAAAGAACTTCTCCCGATAAAAGGTTTCGTATTCTTCCTCGGTCACGTCCTTTTTGTTTCTCTGCCAAAGGGGAACCATGGAATTGAGGGTTTCCATCTCCAGATAGTCCTCATAGCCGTCCTCATCCGCTTTCTTGCGGGATTTCGTGATTTCCATTTTGATGGGATAGCGGATATAGTCCGAATATTTCCGTATCAGACTGCGCAGGCGATATTCCTCCAAGAATTCCGAATACTTTTCATCTTCTCCATCTGCCTTGACCGTCATGATCACGTCTGTACCGGGGTAATCTCTCTGCGCTTGCTCAACAGTATACCCATCTGTACCGTTGGACACCCACCGATAAGCCTGATCGCTTCCGTATTTTCTGGAAACCACGGTAACGGACTCGGCCACCATAAATGCGGAGTAAAAGCCCACGCCAAACTGACCGATAATATCAATGTCCCCCGTCTTTTCCATAGCCTGCTTGAAGCCCAAAGAGCCGGACTTGCAGATCGTACCCAGATTTTCTTCCATTTCCTGCAGGCTCATGCCAATGCCATTGTCCGAAACAGTCAACGTCCGCTTTTCAGGATCCCGTGTAACAGTAATGGCAAAGTCCTCCCGATTAAGTCCAACTTTGTCATCCGTCAAAGCCGTATACGCCAGCTTATCGATGGCATCACTGGCATTGGAAATGATTTCCCGCAGAAAAATTTCCTTATGTGTGTAGATTGAATGAATCATCAGATCCAGTAATCTCTGTGATTCCGCCTTAAATTGCTTTTTTTCCATTGTGCTGTACACTCCTTTGTAATATTAGCACTCTTTTTATCTGAGTGCTAATATTATACCACCCAATTTTCAAATTGCAATACCTTCCGAGAAAATTTTTTATTTATTCACAACTTCGCAAACAGCAATTTTGCCCAAATCCCGACGATATTCTTTCAGATAATTGGGTGTATTTTTCCGCAAAAACAGTTGCTTTTTCCCCGCGGGCAATGGTATAATATCGTTGACAGTCCCCGCGCAACAGAAAAAGAATAAAGTGAGGTATTTCTTGATGATCGCGTACGGAGAACACATTCAGGTATTCTGCGGAAATTCCAATCCGGAATTTGCCCGCACCATCTGCAAGGAGCTTGGCATTGCTTTGGGTAACAGCGAAGTGAGAACCTTTGCAGACGGAGAAGCTTCTGTCAGCTTAAACGAAACCGTTCGCGGTGCTGACGTATTTCTGATTCAGTCCACCTGCAAACCCGTTAATGACCATTTGATGGAGCTGTTGGTCATGATCGACGCCTGCCGCCGTGCTTCTGCCGGTCGGATCACTGCCGTCATTCCCTACTTTGGTTATGCACGTCAGGACAGAAAGGCAAAAAGCCGCGATCCTATCTCTGCAAAGCTGGTTGCCAATATGCTTACCGCTGCCGGAGCCAACCGGATCCTGACCATGGACCTTCATGCTGCACAGATTCAGGGCTTCTTTGATATTCCTCTTGACCATCTGTTGGGAAATCCCACTTTCTGCAAATATTTCACCAAGAAATTCCCCGAGGAGCAATTTAATTACGATGACTTCGTTATTGTTTCCCCGGATGTCGGCTCTGTTGGCCGTGCACGCGCTTTTGCTTCCAAGCTCCACATGGGACTTGCCATTGTGGACAAGCGCCGTCCCAAGGCAAATGTCAGTGAGGTCATGAACATCATTGGCGATGTCAAGGGAAAAACCTGCATTTTGTACGATGATTTGGTAGATACAGCCGGTTCCCTCTGCAATGCTGCCCACGCATTGATGGAAATTGGCGGTGCCAAGGAAATATACGCTTGTGCTACCCACGGTGTTCTGTCCGGTCCTGCCTACGATCGGATCGAAGCCAGCCCAATCAAGGAAATGGTTTTCCTCAACACCATTCCTCAGGTTCAGAATACCGCCAGCAATAAGCTGGTTTATCTGGATGTTGCTCCTGTGTTTGCCCGGGCTATTTCTCATATTCACGGTGGCACCTCCATCGCTGATCTGTTCTAAGCCGTGTTCAGGAGAAAAAGCGAAAATTGGCTGATCGTCGGATTGGGCAATCCCGGCAAGGAGTACGAGCGAACCCGCCACAATGCCGGTTGGCGTGCAATTGACTGTCTGGCAGAGAAATTAGACTGTAAAATTGACAAGGCAAAATTTCAGGGTCTGTACGGTCAGGTCAATTATGCCGGTGGGAAGCTATTGCTGCTTAAGCCAATGACCTATATGAATTTATCCGGCCGTTCCGTATTGCAGCTGTCCGCCTACTTTCACATTCCACCGCAAAGGATCATTGTTCTTTTTGACGATATTTCCTTGGAACCCGGGCGATTGCGAATCCGTTCGGACGGTTCTGCCGGTGGCCACAACGGCATCAAGTCTATTATCAGCGAAATTGGAAGTCAGGAGTTTCCGCGGGTGAAAATTGGCGTGGGCGCCAAGGCTCATCCCGAGCAGGACCTGGCGGATTGGGTTCTGTCTACCTTTTCCGCGGCTGAGGAAACAGCAGTAACTTCTTCTGTCGCACGAGCTGCAGATGCCGCTTTGTGCATCATTGACCACGGTGTACCGGAGGCCGCAAACCGTTATAACGGCAGCAAGCCGTAAATATTGTCAAATCACCACGGAAAGGGGGGTAAATTCCCCCTTTCCGCATTGTCACGTGGAGGGAAACCATGGAAATGCTACTTTCTTTACTTCAGTCCATACCGGAATATCGCTCACTTCTGGAGGCAATCGCCCTGAAAGAGAGCGTTGCCGTCACCGGCATCGGACAGATGAACCGCAGCCACATGATTGCGGCACTGCATAAAGATATCGATAGCCCCATTGTTGTCATTTGTCAGGACGACATGGCCGCAAAAAAGCTGCAGGAAGAATTAAAGGCTTTTCTTGGGGATACCTTCCCTATTCTTCCCGGACGGGAACTTACCCTTTACGATACCGCAGTAGCCAGCCGCGCCTGGGAGCAAAAGCGTCTGCGTCAGCTGTATGCATTGATGCAGGGGCAAACCCAACTGCAAATCATGACCTGGGAAGCTCTCAGTCTGCGTACCATGCCACCGGAAATTTTGCGCCAATGCGCCTTCTCCCTGGAAGTCGGCAGAGAATATGACCTAAATGCCTTGATCTCTCAGCTGACCGATGCCGGTTACAGCCGCACCAGCATGGTGGAAGGACCCGGGCAATTTGCAGTCCGCGGCGGCATTTTAGACATTTTCTCTCCTGCCGCTGATTTCCCCATCCGCGGTGAGTTTTTCGGTGAAGAACTGGACACAATGGGTTATTTTGATCCCGAGTCTCAACGTCGAACGGAAAACATCTCTTCGGTTACGATTCTCCCCGTGGGGGAAACCCAACCCAAACTCCATCCGGGCAGTTTACAGGGCTTGTGTCTGGATCTTGAAAATATGATTGCACGCCAAAAGCGTCGCAAGAATTTGAATGAGAATCTCATCAAGACATTGGAGCGCGACCTGGAAAAATATCAAAACAATCTGCAAAATCCTGCGTCCGACCGCTATATGGGGCTAATCTATCCCCAGTTCGCCTCTGCAATGAGCTACATTCCCCAATCTGCCACCTATGTTATCTGTGACCAAGGTGCTCTGAAACGCACCGCACGCACACACATGGAGGAACTGGGGATGCAGCTGGACGGCCTTCTTCAAGGTGGCCTGCTGGCAGGAGAGCTGTGCGATTATGCCAGCCAATGGGAGGATTTTTGTGCCCATTTAACAGACCGGGTGCTCGTATATTTTGACGCCTTTGGAGGCACCTCCTATCCGGAGGAAAACCCGCCGAAGCAGCTTCTGCCCATGACCGCAAAGCAGCTTCCCGGCTACGGCGGCAGTCTGGACACTGCTGCAACAGATCTGATGCATTATCAGACAATGGAATTCTCTGCATTGGTACTCTGCGGCACCCGTCGACGGGCTGAGCTTTTACAGGAACAGCTTCAGCAGCGGAATCTGTCTGCCTCTTTGTGTATTCCTCTGAATATATTGCCAAATCCGGGACAGATTCTTCTGGCGGAAGGAACTCTGCCCTTTGGTATGGAATACCCCAGTGCTAAAATTGCAGTGTTAACCGAAGGACAGCTGATTGCCAAAGCCACAACCAGAAAAAAGCCGAAGAAATCCGCCACAAACAGACAAAAACTCAACTCCTTTGCGGATCTTACCCCCGGTGATTTGGTAGTGCACGAAAACTATGGCATCGGTCGGTTTGTCGCTGTGGAGCAGATCAAAGTTGACGGTGCCGTGAAGGATTACGTTAAAATTGCCTATCAAGGCTCAGACACCCTGTTTGTTCCGGCAACACAGTTGGATTTGGTCAGCAAATATATTGGCTCCGGCGGAGAAAACGCCAATGTAAAGCTTAATAAAATTGGCTCTGATGTCTGGCAAAAAACAAAGACAAAGGCACGGAAAGCCGCAAAGGACATGGCCGGAGAATTGATCCAGCTTTACGCTGCCCGTAAGCGACAGGAGGGATTCCCCTTCTCTGCAGATTCCCCGTGGCAGCAGGAATTTGAGGATAATTTCCCCTATCCGGAAACGGATGACCAACTGCGCTGTATCGCAGATATTAAATCCGATATGGAATCCCCCACCCCCATGGATCGGCTCCTTTGCGGTGATGTGGGCTTCGGCAAAACCGAGGTCGCTCTGCGTGCAGTAATGAAGGCAATCATGGACGGTAAACAGGTCGCAATTTTGGTACCAACCACAGTGCTGGCACAACAGCATTACCAAACCGCCCTCGCCCGTTTCCGTGGTTTTCCTGTAAATATTGATGTACTCAGCCGTTTCCGCACGGCGGCACAACAAAAGAAAACTATCCAGAATTTACGCAGCGGCGGAGTGGATTTGATTATTGGCACCCATAAGCTGCTGCAAAAGAACATAGAATATAAGGATCTTGGTCTCCTGATTATCGACGAGGAACAGCGGTTTGGCGTCAGTCACAAGGAACGGCTGAAGGAAATTTCCAAAGGCGTGGATGTTCTGACCCTGTCCGCAACACCCATTCCCCGTACCTTAAACATGGCTCTGTCCGGTATTCGGGACATGTCCACCATCGAAGAACCTCCGGCAGACCGCTATCCGGTGCAAACCTTTGTCATGGAACATAATAACGCCATTTTGGATGATGCGATCCGACGGGAGATAGAGCGTGGCGGTCAGGTTTATTACCTGCACAATCGCGTGGAATCCATCGATAAATGTGCCGCCGCACTGCAAAAGCGCATTCCCGGGCTGTCTATTGCGGTCGCACACGGCCAAATGGGCGAGGATGCCTTAGGCGATGTAATGCAGTCCATGGCTGACGGAGAGATTCAGGTATTGGTTTGTACCACCATCATTGAAACCGGACTGGATATTCCCAATGCCAACACACTGATCATTGAAAATGCAGATCGCTTTGGTCTCTCCCAACTGCACCAGCTCCGGGGTCGTGTGGGACGCTCCACGCGTCATGCTTATGCGTATTTCACCTACCGACCGGACAAAAATCTGACAGAAGTGGCCGAAAAACGCCTGTCTGCCATCCGGGACTTTGCGGAATTTGGTGCCGGCTTCAAAATTGCCATGCGGGATTTGGAGATCCGGGGTGCGGGCAATCTGCTGGGTGCGGAGCAGTCCGGACACATGATGAGTGTGGGCTACGATATGTACCTGAAGCTATTGGACGAGGCAGTTCTGGAGGAAAAAGGCGAAAAGGCCAAAGAACCGGACTGCACTGCGGATCTTAATGTTACGGCAAACATCAGTCAGGACTATGTTTCCAGAGGAGAAGAACGGATGGATCTGTACCGCCGGATGGCCGCAATTCGTTCCCAGGAGGATGCCGACGATTTGTTGGATGAGATCATCGACCGCTACGGTGATCCGCCAAAGGGCGTGTTGAATCTCATCGATATTGCCCTACTGCGTGCAGAAGCACAGAAGCTGCACATTTCCGATATTCGTCAGAAAGCCTCCGAGGTGCAAATTACACTGACTGAGCTGAATTTCGACGGTATCAGCCAAATCTGCTCTGACAAGGATTATGCCAAACGCATCCAATTCGTTGCCAGCGCCAAGCAGCCTACTCTGCGCTTGCGACTGAGCAGCGGCATAGACAGCTTGCGTCAGACAAAAATTTTCCTGGATAAATACAAAAAATGCTGTCAAGGCCTCTGATTTTTTTACACTTAACAGTATTTTCATCCTTTGGTAACGAAATGACATTGCATTTTGTGTAAAATGTGTTACAATTAGGTAGTAACGATGCACTTTATGCGCGGCCATGGCCGCTGACAGATAGGAGAGGTTTACTATTAGCGACAATCATACTGATAATATGCGTGAGGGTTACAGCGCTCCTGCGGGTCCGGTTTCACAGACTGATGCAGCCATCCCCAACAAGGATGTTACCCAGCGCGTTCGCTTAGAGGATGCCGACACAGTCTCCTCTAAGCCAAATGGTTCCTCCGCGCCTAACCGGCGGAAGAAACCGCGGGGTTTTCTAAGCCGCAAGGAAAAAATCACTTTGATTTCCCTTGCTTCCGCCACTGCTGTTCTCATTATTGCGGCGATTATCCTCGTTTTGTTTGCCAATCCGGCTCCTGAGGATGACGGCTTGATCTTGAAGGGCGTTGTCGCCGCAGGTGTTAACCTGGGCGGTATGACACCCGAGGAAGCAACCACTGCCTTGGAAACCGCAACAAAGGACACCTACTCAAAGTTGGATATGACCGTTCAGGTTTTGGATTCACAGATTACTCTCTCACCGGAACAGACGGGAGCACAGCTTGACATTGCCGCAGTGGTGCGGGATGCCTACAATTATGGCCGCACCGGAAGCCGTTCTGAACGTGAGCAGGCAAAAAAGAATGCCCTTTCCAATTCAGTGATCATTCCTATTACTTCATATCTGAATTTGAACACTGCCTATATCCGCAGTGAGATCAACAAGCTGGGTGAGCAATTCAGCAGCACTCTGGAACAGGGTAAGATCACCCTTTCCGGTAATGCCCCTGCAGATTTGAATGTCCAGAACCCTGACACCACCCAGGTTTATCAAACCCTGCATATCTATGTAGGCACAGCGGAATACGGACTGGATACCAACAAGCTCTTTAATCAGGTTCTGGAATACTACAACATCAATATTTTCCAGGTAGTCGGAACCTGCAACGTCGTTGCTCCGGATTCTCTGGATGAACAGCTGCTATCCTATTATAACGACCTTTGCAAGGAGCCCATTGACGCCAAGGTTGACCCGGTCACTTATGAAGTTACACCGGAAATTTATGGCTACGGCTTTTATCTGGATGAAGTAAAGGATCAAATTGCTCAGACGCCCTACGGCACAACCCTTGACATACCGCTGCGTTATTTGGTTCCCAACCTGACAGTTGAACATATTTCCGGTGACATTTTTAAGGATGTGTTGGGTGATTTCTCTTCCGCCCTGCCCTCCGACAGCAACTGGGCTGCCAATGCCACACTGGCTTGTGAGAAGCTGAACGGAGCGATCATCAAATCCGGTGAAACCTTCTCCTTTAACGAGTATTTGGGAGAACTGACTGAGGAATTGGGCTACATAGAAGCAATGGCCTATGAAGGCAAGAATTACACCATGGTCATGGGCGGCGGTGTTACCCATGCTGCCAGCGTTCTGTACAGCTGCGTTTTGGAATCCGAGTTGGCCATTCTGGAGCATCACCACCATGCCTATGCTCCTACATTTATTGAGGTTGGTCGGGATGCCTATGTAAGCTACGGCTCCGAGGATTTCATCTTCCGCAATTCCCGTTCTGAGCCCATTCAGATTAAGGCTACTGTGGTAAATAACAACATTCAAATTGTTATTGAAGGCACGGATAGCCGAAGCTATGAGGTTCGTTTGGATGCTACTTCCGAACCGATTGCCCCAGAAACACTGTACTACACCATGGCACCTGACAATCCCCGCGAATATGTGGACGGTCAGCAGTTGGTTGCACCGCAAAACGGTTATAAAGTAGAGCTCTATTGCTATATGTACGATAAGGAAACCGGCATATTGGATAGGTACTCCTTCCATAGTCTGCTGCAGTACGATCCCCGGGATGCCGTTGTGGTCAAAATTAAGGAACCCTCCACAAATCCTACCGACCCGAATCAACCAATTTCTCCTGCCCCTGTTACTCCGGGTATATAATGAATGACAAAAAGGCTGTTGCAGAGAATTCTGCAACAGCCTTTCACTTTTTATTCGACTCTGCGGATATCTAAATGATAATCCACTGTGCCGCCTTCTGTTTTTTCGATCTCGATGTCATACACCAAATCAATACAACCGCCCTCGGGTAAAATGTCAAAGAACAGATGCCGCGTTGTCACCGTAATCATCAATGCGCCAAAATCCAACTGATAGAGACTATCGTGGGATTTTCCCAACTGAAACTCCATCGTCGAACGCAGAGAGCCTGTCCGGGCCAAAGTAATCCGATCCTTTTCGACCCGAAAGGTAGTGGTCACTCCCTGAAGACCGGTTAGTTCACTTTCCTGATAGGTGATATTCCACCCGCCATCTAAAAATTCCATTGTACCCTCAGTCACCAATTCCATAGAATCCGGCTCCTGATCCTGATAGGACTGCTTCCCCACTATGGAGAGCATTACTTTATGCTTCAATTTGTTGCCTCCATAGCCAGCTTCAGCAGTTCCTCCACCAGCTGCTGCGAGGGAATTCCACTGGCGGCAAACAGCTTAGGGTACATGGAAATGGAAGTAAAACCGGGGATGGTGTTGATTTCGTTAAACACCACCTCGCCATCTTCATAGGTTACAAAAAAGTCCACGCGACTCAAACCCTGGCAGCCAATCGCGGAGTAGATCCGCACTGCCGCATCTCGTACCTGCTCTGCTACATCCTCATCAATTCGGGCAGGAATATAGGCAACAGAGGTATCCGTAACGTATTTTGCATCATAATCGTAGAACTCGGCGCCGGAATCGATTTCACCGCAGATGGAAGCTACGGGATTCTCATTGCCCATCACAGCCACCTCGATTTCACGACCGTGAATAAATTCCTCTACCAGAATTTTCGCATCATAGGTACCGGCTTTCAACAGCCCGTCCCGCAGCGCAATCCGATCGTTTGCCTTTGACACACCCACAGATGAACCAGTCCCCGCAGGCTTAATAAAAACAGGATATTGGAATTTACCTTCCACTTGATCCAGCACCCAATCCAAGCGCGAATCCACATCCGCATTTCGCACCAGCATCCATGCAGCCTGCCGCATTCCGGCCTGATCAACAACCAGCTTTGTCAGAGTTTTGTCCATTGCAACTGCAGACGCAGCTACATGAGGCCCAACATACGGAATGCCGGCCATCTGTAACAGGCCCTGCATGGCCCCGTCTTCGCCGTTTTCACCATGAAGCACCGGAAATACCACATCGATCCATTCCCGTACCACACAGTCTCCCTCAAAGCTTAACAGCCCTTGTCCCCGCACAGGAGAGATTGCCGCACGGCGGTTTCCCTCAAAATCCTTCCACTCACCGGTAGGAAGAAGGGAGTAATCCGTTCCACCGTAGAGAATCCAATCGCCGTTCTTCGTAATGCCCACAGGGAAAACATTAAACTTTTCCGTATCCAAATTGTTCAGAACAAACTCCGCAGAACGCAGAGACACTTCATGCTCAGGGCTCATGCCGCCAAACAATACGCAAACGCTCAATTTTTTCATATCAATTCCTCATTTCTGAATGGATTGAACCTACTTCACTCCTGAAACAGCGCCTCACCGGCTCGATAAATATCCCCTGCACCGACAGTTAATATGATATCTCCCGGCTGAGCCAGCTGTCTGATTCTTTCCGTTACTTCCGGCAGAGTTGCACAGTAATACCCACCGGGCAACTGCTCCAACAAGTCCTTAGACGAAATGCCGATCAAATTCCGTTCCCGCGCCGCATAAATTTCCGCCAAAATTACAACATCCGGTCGTTTTAACTGCTCCAGAAAATTGTCAAAAAGAGCGTGGGTACGGGTATAGGTATGGGGCTGGAATGCAAAAATGATACGCTGATAGCCCATGGTACGTACAGCATCTATGGTAGCCGACAGCTCACCGGGATGATGGGCGTAATCATCATAGACATCTGCACCATGATAAGTGCCCTTGAATTCCATTCGTCGACCGGCACCGCAGAAGGTCGCCAGACCCGTTTCTACCGCCTCAGCAGGAATTCCCATCATCCATGCCACACCGGCCGCAGCCAGGGCATTGAGGGCATTGTGGCGCCCGTGAACGGGCAATTCCAAATGGCAGTACACTTCCCCGTCGCACACCACATCAAACTGACGCCAGTCCGCGGACAAATTCACCGCATGAATACAGTTCTCCACGCCAAAACCGAAGGCGGTGTATTTCATCCCCGCAAGAGCCTCTGCGGTATTTTCATCATCCCCGTTGGCAAGGATCCTATCCGTAGCCAGCTGAGCAAACGCACGGAACGACTTTTGCACATCCGCAAGATCCTTGAAATAGTCCAGGTGATCTGCTTCAATATTGAGGATCACAGCCAGGGACGGAAAGAAATTAAGGAAGGAATCGCAATATTCACAACTTTCCAGCAGAATCGTATCCCCTTCTCCCACGCGGTGCCCCGCCTGAAGCAGCGGCAAGTAACCGCCAATCATCACAGTAGGATCTGCTTGTGCCGCCATAAGAATATGCGCCACCATTGATGTAGTTGTGGTTTTGCCATGGGTGCCGGAAACACAGATGGCATTTTTATATGCCTTCATAATCACGCCCCATGCCTGTGCCCGTTCAAATACAGGAATACCCTGCGCCCGTGCACCGGCAATTTCCGGATTGTCATTATGTACCGCGGCAGTACGAATGATGCAATCCGCATCTCCGATGTTTTCTGCACGGTGTCCAATTTTCACCTGGATTCCCTTTGCAATCAGCTCATCCGTAGAAACAGAGGAATTCATATCAGAACCGGATACAATCAGACCCATCCCCTGCAAAACCAGACCAAGAGGACGCATGGATACGCCGCCAATTCCAATCAGATGCACCCGTTTTCCGGGCTGTATATATTTTTGAAGTTCTAATGTACTATGCTCCATCATTACCGTAACTCCGCTTCCCAAATTCATTAACTAATTTATTATATAACATTTAGAATGTTTTTACAACAACAAATGTTAGAAATGCGGTATTATATTGTTACGAAAATATCATCGTTGTTCGTGATGCATGGGCTAGAAATCACGGTCTCTTTGGAAAAGTGCTTTCCATGTCCACGAAATATGTGATGCCGTGGGTAACTACATTCAGATTTGAGAGGACGATTCTACACAAAAAAATAGCAACACCGGCGAGGTCGATTCCAGTTCGACTGCGGGCGTTGCTGATGATGGGATTACTCCCAACAACAATGTAGCACAAGGGGAAGGAATTGTCAAAAGTAAATCTCTTGAGGCAATGGATATTGATGTGGACGCCAAGACGGAATCTGTGGCACCGGCTGTTATGAAATCCGAGAGAACAAGGTCGGAATCTGACTATGTCAGTGAACGGAAAGCGCAGCAACTAGATATCTTGCTTGAAGACAATCCTATTTGGGGAAGAAGTTTTGCGACTGGATGATGAACGCGAGGGCCAATTTGTGTGGGGAGATTTTTCGAGAGAAGATGCGGAGAATGCCCTGAAAAACAATTCTATTACGGTTTACAGTTCCCATCCAATTAGAAGCGGTACATTTGTTTCCACTTCCTATACCCAAGCGTGGGAATATGCCGGTGGCAATAAGAACAGCAAGGTATATTCTAAAGAAGTTCCTCTGGACGATGTTGCATGGATAAACGGTGACGAAGGAGAGTATGCGAAGGTCGAGGACACAGACCGGGCAGATGAGATCATCAAGCCAAGTGAGAGTGGGACGAAGAGATCGGTAAGGGACGAAATCTCCCAAGAAAAGCTCGATGCATTTATGCGAAAGAGGCCGATTAAGGCTAGCAAGAAGGATTGGGCAAAGGTTAGCGGAGCAAGAATACAGAAGTACGCAAGGAGTTCAGAAACAGATATCCCAGATGTTGATTTCTTCCTACTTGCTGAGTATAATAAACTCAACGAGGGATACACCTACATTGTTCGGAATTACGGTAGAGACGCATTTGACATCGTTGGTAAGTACCGTATAAAGCATGACATGTACCAGGCTTACGATAAGGAGATGAAATCTTATGACCCAAAAAACGGCGCAGGAAAGACTGGCGCAAGAACTGATCCGAGTGGGAGCGAGCAGGGAACTGTCCGTGGCGGTAGCGAGCATTTTGGATACAGAGGAAAACTACGAGCGAATGATTCAAGAAATGGCCAGGATGGAGCATCCGTCAGAAAAGATACTTTTGGTAGAGGCGTTTCTGATAGCGGACGAGTAAAGAAGTCCGAGCGAGACACCGACTCCTACTCCAACCGTGCACTACTCGCCAATGCATTTGAGAGCATCACAAAGAGCAGTCCTGAGTATGAGAAGATTCAGGAGTACAAGGGGCGCATCCGAATCATCAACGAGTACGAGGAGAAACTGGCTAAACTCAATGCCGAAATCCGCAAGATTACCTTTGGCACAAAGGGCACAAGGGATATGGCAAAGCTGCGGAAATTGCAGGCAGAGGCAGCCGCTGTTGCCGCAGACATTGACCGCAACGACAGAATCCTGTTGAATATTGAAGCGGCAGAACCCTTGCAGAAAATCATTCAGCGGGAACGAAAGAAGGCTGCGCAAACTTAACTTTATGCATAAAAAACGCCTCCACATTTAAGTGGAGGCGCTATTAATGTCCGCATTACTTATTTTCACAGCCAGTCACCCGGCAACTATCGTCAGCGCAAATGAGCTTAACTTCTGTGTTCGGTATGGGAACA
>SVMA01000013.1 GCA_015067635.1 Oscillospiraceae bacterium
GAGGCGCGCGCTCTATCCAGGTGAGCTACGGGGGCATATCTATGAAATTGACCTGTAAGGAATAACCTCTTCTGATTCTTAGGAGGCGGACGCTCTATACAACTGAGCTACTGGGGCGTATATGCACCTATTGTACAGAAAAAAGCCACCATTGTCAACTAAAATGCATGGCAGAGCATTCGGAAATCACCGGATTTACTCTTGCTATTTTTTGTCAAAAGTTATTTACTAAAAACGAAGAGACCGAGTCCACTTGTTTTCAATACTTTTTGTTGTCCCAATTGCATAAAAAGTCTTATAAGGAGCATAAAAATGCTGAAGATTATCAATGGCAAACTTATTGGAAAAAGAATAAAGGAAAAAATCTCTACATAGAAAACGGCAAGATCGTTGCCATTACTGAGAAAGATTTGCCCTGTGACAGGCAGATGGATGCCAAGGGGCTATATATCAGCCCGAGATTTATTGACACTCATGTCCACGGCGGCGGAAATGCTGACTTCCTGGATGGTGGTACGGAGCCCATGCAACAGGCCGCCAAGGTACATTTGCGTCATGGCACGACTGCAATTTACCCAACGACCTTGACATCTTCCTTTGCTACGTTAAAGCAGACCGTCCTTGACTATAAAGCGCTGACAGCCCAGTCCGGGAAGAATGGGTTACCTCATTTTGTGGGCATGCATCTGGAAGGACCTTATCTGGCACCCACGCAGGCCGGTGCTCAGCCTCCAGCCTATATTATCCTCCGAAAAAAGAGGAATACGAGGAGATCCTTTCTCTGGGGGAGGGATTGGTTCGAAAATGGACGTTTGCACCGGAACTGCCGGGAGCAGAGGCTTTTTGTGATACTCTGGTGAAGCATGGCGTGGTGCCTTGCATCGGGCATTCCGATGCCACCTATGAGGATGTACTGCGCGCTTATGAACACGGTGCTGTCTGCCTGACCCATTTCTATTCGGCTATGTCCACCATAACCCGCAGGGACGGTTATCGGATTCCCGGTGTGGTTGAAGCAGGTTATCTGATTGACGGACTTCATTTGGAAGTGATTGCTGACGGAAGCCATATCCCACCGACGCTGCTGTCCATGATCTGCAAGCTCAAGGGGATGGACAATATTTTACTGGTGACGGATGCCATGCGTGGTGCAGATATGCCGGTCGGCCCGTCCCTGCTGGGCCGAAAGGGAGAGGGTTTGGCGTGCATTATTGAAGACGGTATTGCCAAGCTGCCGGACAGGACTGCCTTTGCAGGAAGTGTTGCCACGGCTGACCGTCTGGTGCGCACCATGGTCCAAAAGGTGGGGCTCCCGCTACCGGAAGCTGTGGCGATGATGACATTCCATCCGGCGAAGCTGTTGGGTCCGACCCATAAAGGAAGCATAGATATCGGCTACGATGCGGATTTGGTTTTCTTTGATGAGAATATTGTGCCAAAGACGGTAATGGTCAGCGGACAAATAGTAATGGAATGACAGATATTTCCAAAGAGACAAACCGAAAGGTTTGTCTCTTTTCGTTGACTTGTGAAGAAAAAATGGTATAATGAAACAAGAAAAAGCAAGAAGCGGAGTTATGCTATGGCCTATGGAAAAATTTTGACAATACAGGATATCTCCTGCCTCGGGCAGTGCTCCATGACGGTGGCATTGCCGATTCTCTCTGCCTGCGGGCATGAAACCTGCATTTTGCCGTCTGCCATACTGTCCACCCACACCGGTGGTTTCGGTCCGGTGCATAAAAAGGATTTGACTGCGGATTTTCAGGGAATTTTGAATCACTGGCAGGAACTTAATGTGACCTTTGATGCAGTATATACCGGCTATTTGAGTAGCGTTGCCCAAATGGAATATGTAAAAAATGTTTTTTCGGCGATGGTAGCACCGGCAGGAGCGAGAATCGTAGATCCGGCTATGGCAGATCACGGTAAACTCTACAGCGGTTTTGACAGTAACTATGTGGAAGGGATGAAGGAGCTTTGTGCAGCCGCGGATGTCATTCTTCCCAATGTGACGGAAGCATGCTTGTTGACAGATACACCGTATCCTCAGGACATAGGGGGAGAATTCATTGCCGAATTACTGGAAAAGCTGGGACAGCTCTGCCCTTGTGTGGTGCTTACCGGAGTAGGATATCGTGCGGGAGAGACCGGTGTTGCGGTTTGGCAACAGGGAAAATTGTGGCATTATACACAGGAAAGAATACCCAAGAGCTTTCACGGCACCGGGGATATTTTCGCTGCGGCCTTCGTGGGTGCATGGCAACAGGAAAAAACCTTGGAGGAAGCGGTAAAAATTGCCGCGGATTATACTGCTTTATGCATCCGAAAGACCTGCGAAGCACCGGCACATTGGTACGGTGTGAAGTTTGAGACGGCTTTGCCGGAGTTGGTGAAAAGGTTGTTTTTACCAAAGTGTAAAGGATTCGATTTAAGGAGATAATTCCTTGCAATTCAGGCTTTTTTCCTGTATAATGTGGAAATGGTATGAGGCTTGCCTGAAATTACGGAGGACGATATGCATAAAAGAAATAACAGAAAGAAAAATGTATCGCTCAACAATAATCAGCTGCTGATGATAATCGGCGGTGCCTTGCTGGTGCTGATATTGCTGGTTGCCTTGATAATCAGTCTGAATATTCGGCTGGAGTTGGATGTCAAGGATGGCACGGAAGCGGTACAGCTGGTCTACGGAAAGGACACCTATCAGGAACAGGGTGCTACTGCTGCCATAAACGGGCAAAGTGTAGAGCCAAGTATTTCCGGTACGGTGGACAGTAATAAGCTGGGCACTTATTACGTTACCTACAAGGTGCAATACCTTTGGTTGTCAAAGTCCTTCACACGGGAGATCCGGGTCGTGGATGCAACTGCTCCGGTGATTACCCTGCATAGCAGACCCGGTTATTTGGTGAAGCCCGGTGAACAATATGTGGAAGAAGGCTACACAGCCATAGACGATGTGGACGGAGATGTTACCGCCAAGGTGCAGGTGACCATGGAAGAGGAACAGGTGATCTATACTGTTACAGATTCGGCAGGTAATAAAGCGACGCAAATTCGTCCTATTGTCCGCAAGGATGTAGTTGCACCTGTGATTACCCTGAAGGGTGACGCAAAAATGACCATTAAGGCCGGCACAGCCTATACAGAACCCGGTTACACAGCGATGGATAACATTCAGGGGGATATGACTGCACAGGTGCAGATCTCCGGTGCGGTGAATATTTACCACGCAGGCACATACACGCTGACCTACACGGCAACGGATGATTATGGCAATACGGCAACCGTGGAAAGAACAGTGGTGGTAGAAGCCATCAAACAGCCCTCCGTGGTCAATCCCAGCGGTAAGGTGATTTACCTGACCTTCGATGACGGTCCCGGCCGTTACACCCAACAGCTTCTGGACGTGCTGGAAAAGTACAATGCCAAGGCAACGTTCTTTGTGGTGAATACCGGGCATAAAATGAATACCCTTCTCAACGGTATTGTGGATGGGGGTCATGGAATCGGTATTCATTCCATCAGCCATGATTACAGCAAGATATATGCCAGCGAGGAAGCATTCTTTGCAGACTTGTACGGGATGCAAAAGATTATTAAGGATAAGACGGGTGTAACTACCTATCTGATGCGTTTTCCCGGCGGAAGCTCCAATGCTGTGAGCAAAAAGTACAATGCAGGCATTATGACGCGCTTGACTCAGGCGGTGCAGGATCAGGGCTTCCGGTATTTTGACTGGCATGTGAGCAGTGAGGATGCAGGCGGTGCCAAGACTGCAGACGATGTTTACAATAACGTGATCTCGGGTGTCCAAAAGCGGAACGTTTCCATCGTGCTTCAGCATGACATCCAAAAGTTCAGTGTGGAAGCGGTGGAGAGAATCCTGATTTGGGGAATTGAAAACGGATATTCCTTCCAGGCACTGACTCCTAACAGTCCCGGCTGCCATCATTCCTTGAATAACTAAAAAACAGGCCTGTTGCAGATTGCAACAGGCCTGAATCCTTTATTGAAACAGCTCCAATTTAAAGCCCTTTTCCTGGAAACCGTCAATGGCATCGCCAAGAATGGTCGCATTGGTCACCGATACTGCATGGAGCAGATAGATGGCACCGGAATGGGATTTGTTCAAAACGTTTTGAAGAGAAGTCTTTACATCCGGCTGATTCTCCGGGGTATAGTCCGCATAAGCAAAGCTCCAATGAACGGATTTATAACCCAGATTTTGCACCACCGCCAACGCACGGACGGAGTATTCGCCGGTGGGGAAGCGGAAGAGATTCATGGTGTAGCCAAAGTTTTCCTTAACATAGTCATGCAAGCTCATGATCTCATATTCCATCTCGTCAATGGAAAGAGTCGGCATAACAGGGTGATTATTGGTGTGATTTCCTACTGCATGACCTTCGTTGATCATTCGACGAACCAAATCCGGTTCGGACTTTGCATAGGCCATAGTGATGAAGAAAACGCCCTTAACATTCTTTTCTTTTAGGACATCCAGGATCATGCTGGTGACCGGAACTTTTTTGCCGGTACTGTCCGTCGTGTAGTATTCGTAGCCGCAGTCAAAGGTCAGGTAGATATTGCCATTGTCAGGGGCAATGAAATTCGCACCGTACTTTTCGTGGCGCTTTTGGTCACCCACAGCGTATTCGGGACGGAAATTCAGATAATCCCGGTTAGGGCCGGGACCGTAGCCAAAGGATTTGTTATCCAAGGCTTCCAATTCCGCCCGTGTATACATTCCGATACCGGAGGGTGCGGTGCTTGGGGGCACGGTAGGAGCCGTTGTAGGCGGCTCAGTGGGAACGGTGGAAGGTTCCGTTGGCTGAGAGGAGGGGATGGTACCGGACTCAGAGGGGATTGTGGGCAGCGTCGTTACAGATTCGGAAGGTGCTGTGGTTTCCGTATCAGGTGACGGCAGAGCGGTAACAAGAAGGATAATCAAACCAATCAAAACAGCAAACAGAACGCCGATTCCGATAATCAAAAAGATCGTCGAGTTGTCATTGTGCCGGCAAGGACCGCCACAAATCGGACATTTGCGCCGATATTCACGAAATTTCTTTCTACAGTTGGGACAGTAATGCATAGGGACTTACCTTTCGTTCATGGAATATATATTTATCTTAGCATTTCGGTGTAAGAAAGTCAAGGAAAAGACAGTAGTGGATATCTTTGGAAAGATAGAAAAAAGACCGGAGTTTCCACATGGGAAACCTAAAATAGTATTGACAAATAATGCCTAAGCGGTTATAATACATAAGCGCTTGCGAGAGTGTTGGAATGGTAGACAAGCACGTTTGAGGTGCGTGTGGTTACGCCGTGTGGGTTCGAGTCCCATCTCTCGCACCAAAAAAGAGAGGCCGTTAGGCCTCTCTTTTTTGGTGCGAGGAGGACTCGAAAGGCCGTTAAGAAAACATGCCGGTGGCATGTTTTTAGGCCGTGGGAGAGTCCCTCGACCTACAGACGCATCCGATAGGGTGTGGATGGAGATCGAGAATAGGAGAAAAGAAGCGGCCGTTAGGCCTCTCTTTTTTGGTGCGAGGAGGACTCGAAAGGCCGTTAAGAAAACATGCCGGTGGCATGTTTTTAGGCCGTGGGAGAGTCCCTCGACCTACAGACGCATCCGAAAGGGAGTAAGAGAAAAAGAGAGGCCGCAAAGGCCTCTCTTTCATATTGTTTGGATGGCTTAGTGGTACTTGGGAAGCCAGGAGCCATGGGCTTCAATCAACTCATCCACCATTTTCTTGATGGTGTCAATATCCAATTCACTTCCGGTATGAGGATCCAACATAGCGGCCTGATAGATGTGATCAAGCTTCTTTGTTTTGGCGGCTTCAATGGTGAGCAGCTGGACGTTGATGTTGGTCATATTCATTGCCGCACATTGTACCGGCAGATTGCCCACGTAGCAGGGCTGAATACCGTTTCCGTTTACAAGGCAGGGTACTTCCACACAGGCCTCTGCGGGGAGATTGGTAATCAGATGATTGTTGACCACATTGCCGCCGATTTCATAGCTCTTGCCTGTGACGATGGATTCCATGATGCGGGAAGCGTATTCGTTGGAGCGTTCGTGCTTTTTGATGCCGGTGGAAAGGATCTCGTCATATTCCTTCTCCCATGCTTCAATTAACTTTACACAACGGCGGGGATATTCATCCAAAGGAATGTTGTAGCGCTCAATGAGCTCCGGATATTTGGACTTGATGTAGAAGGGGTTATACTCAGCATTATGCTCGCTGGACTCTGTGCAGTAATAGCCAAAGTGATTGATGTAGTCCAAGCGCACCTTGTTTTCGAATTCAGGGTCGGCCATCTTTTCGGGCACCAGTCTTTTGATTTCCGGATACAGGTCATTGCCGTCCTTGTCCTTGATTTCCAACAGCCAAGCCATGTGGTTAATGCCGGCGATCAAAGCGCGGCAACCCTCCAGCTTGTCTTCCAGGCCGAGAGGTACCAACAGACTCTGTGCACATACCTGCACACTGTGACACAAGCCAATGGTATTGACGCCGGTATAGCGCTGCATGTAGCCGGACAGCATGGCCATGGGATTGGTATAGTTAAGCAGCAGAGCATCCGGACAGACTTCCTCCATGTCCCGTGCAAAATCTTCCATCACGGGAATGGTACGCAGGGCGCGCATAATGCCGCCAATGCCCAAGGTATCGCCAATCGTTTGACGCAGACCGTATTTCTTGGGAATCTCAAAGTCAGTGATGGTACACGGGTCATAGCCGCCTACCTGGATGGCGTTTACCACGAAGGTCGCACCGCGCAGTGCATCCTTGCGGTTTTCCACACCCGCGTAGCAAGTAATACGACCGCACCCGCCCAGTTTCTTCTGCATTGCCTCCAGAATGTGGCGGCTTTGGTTCAGGCGGTTGGCATCGATGTCGTACAGTGCAAATTCAGAATCACGAAGGGCCTCTACGAACATACAGTCACCGATGACATTGCGGGCAAAGACGGTGCTGCCGCCACCCATAAACGTAATTTTCATAAAACTTCCTCCTTGTGTATTTGATAGTTGATTTTTGCCTGAGGTATAGTATAATTATAGCTATAATCCTCGTAATTTCAATGGTAAGATGTATACAATAACTTGGTATAATGTTAGATTGGAGTGAAGTGCGGTGTCATCGGAAATGATTGTGAATGCCCATTATCAGGGCTTAAACCCAGTGCAATTCGGCTATGAACACTGTGCACCGTTTCATAGCTACGGGCCGGCCGTGAGAACCCATTGGCTGCTGCATTATGTGGTTTGCGGCAAAGGGAAATTTATAAAAAAGGGGATTACCTATGAGGTGGGGCAGGGAGATACCTTTGTAATTTCACCCTACGAGGAAACCTATTACGAGGCAGATGGAGACAATCCGTGGTATTATATTTGGATTGGATTCACGGGAGAGGTACCCGTTGCACTGGATACTGCTGTTTTACATATTCCCGCATTGGGGCGGATTTTCGAGGGGGCAAAGAACTGTCACCACTTTACCGGCGGTCGAAGCGCATTTCTGTCCGGAAAGCTTTGGGAGATATTCTCCTGCATATTGGAGAACCGGGATGCAACCTTAGACTATGTGGGGCAAACCGTCCATTGTATTTCCCTGGAGTATGCCAATGGAATTACCATTTCACAGATTGCTAAGCGTTTGAATATTAACCGAAGCTATTTGTCTGCGCTGTTCAAAAAGCAATTCGGAGTCTCGCCGCAGGAATATCTGACTGCTTTCCGCATTCAAAAAGCTGAGGAATTGATGCTGGAGCACGGGAAGTCCCCAACGGTAGCGGCAATCTCCACGGGTTACAGCGATGTCTATCAGTTTTCCAGAATGTTTAAGCGTTGCCGGGGTCTTTCTCCGCGAAAGTATATTGCAGCTTACAGTAAAAAACCAGAATAAAACTGCCCGATTTTCAGCGAAGACTGAAAATCGGGCATGATTATTGCAAAATAGGAACAGCTTAGCGCAAGCCAAGCTCCTCGCTGGAAACGGTGCGGATCTGCGCATTCTTAAGCGCCTTCAGGAAGGTTTCTTCATCAGAGATCCGCAAAATCATATAAGCAGAGCCTGCATGGTGCGTGACCAAGGCGTACATATACTCCACTGCAACATTATACTGTGCCAAAACATCCAGCAAATGTGCGAGACCGCCGGGACTGTCCGGAACTTCCACGGCCCATACAGGCGTCATGGACAATATCGTACCGTGCTGCAGTAAAACGGAGCTTGCCTTTTGAGAATCGTCCACAATCATACGTGCCAGACCGTAGTCAGCAGTTTCCGCAATGGATATCGACCGGATGTCTACATGTTCCTGCGCCAGTAATTTGGTAATCTCTGCCAACTGACCGGCCCGATTTTCCAAAAAAACAGAAATTTGATGGATACTCATGGTGTTACCTCCTTAAATCTTTCGCTTGTCAATGATACGAACAGCCTTACCTTCGCTTCTTGCGATGGATTTGGGGGCAACCAGTTTGACCTTTGCCATAATACCAAGCATCGCTTTCATTGCGCCCACCAGTTCCTTTTCCCGTTTGGTAATGTCTGCCAGCGAGTCGGAGAACATTTCGGGTGCCATTTCCACCATGATCTCAAAAGTATCGGAATGGTTTACACGATCCACGATGATCTGATAGTTTGCGGGGTACCCCTGCTGCATCAGGACAGTCTCAATTTGTGAGGGGAATACGTTGACACCGCGAATGATCAGCATATCGTCACTGCGACCCATGGGCTTGGACATTTTCACATGGGTGCGGCCGCAGGAGCATTTCTTCCGGCTAAGCACACAGATATCCTTGGTGCGGTAACGAAGCAGAGGGAAGGCTTCCTTGGTGATGGCGGTGAATACCAGCTCACCCTTATTGCCTTCCGGAAGTACCTCGCCGGTATCGGGATCAATGATTTCGGCGATGAAGTGATCCTCGTTGATGTGCATGCCGGTCTGCTCTTCGCACTCAAAGGCAACACCCGGACCGGAAGTCTCTGTCAAACCGTAGATGTCATAGGCTTTGATGCCCAATTTGTTTTCAATGTCATGGCGCATATCCTCAGACCAGGCTTCTGCACCGAAGATACCGGCTTTCAGCTTGATCTGGTCACGAAGTCCCTGTTCTTCAATGCTTTCTGCCAGATATGCGGCATAGGAGGGGGTACAGCACAGAATGGTACTGCCCAAATCGCACATAAACTGCAGTTGCCGTTCGGTGTTTCCGGAGGACATAGGCAGAGTCAGACAACCTACCTTATGCGAACCGCCATGGAGACCGGCACCGCCGGTAAACAGACCGTAGCCGTAGGCAACCTGACACACATCTTCCGTCGTACCGCCGGCAGCTGTGATAGCCCGGGCGCAGCAGTCCTCCCAGAGATCCACATCGTGCTGCGTGTAGAATGCAACCACGCGCTTGCCTGTGGTGCCGGAGGTGGAATGAATGCGGACACATTCAGAAAGGGGCGTGCCCATTAAGCCGTAGGGATAAGCCTCACGCAGGTCATCTTTGGTAAGAAAAGGCAGCTTGTGCAAATCGTCAAGAGACCGGATGTCATCAGGAGTGACACCCTTTTCCTCCATTTTTTTGCGGTAATAGGGAACGTTGTCCCACACATGACGCACCTGCTTCAAAAGCCGTTCGTTTTGTAATTCACGGATCTGCGCTGCAGGCATGGTCTCTATTTCAGGTTGATAGTAGTGCTTCATAGGGGGTTGCTCCTTTTATGCGTTTCTGCCCAGGGTGAAGGCTTTTTTGTTCAGCTCTAAAAACTTGGCGGGGACGCTTTGCTCGATGGCTTCCAGCCATTGCTCCAAAGTAAAGTCAAAGTTCTTGGACAGGTGTCCCATCAAAACAATGTTAACTGCCTTGGCAGAGCCGGCCTGTTCGGCCAAAGTCAATGCGTCAAACGCATCCACATCGATATTTGCACCTTGCATTTTCTGAATCAGATCCTGAGGATACTCTGCGGCACCGATGATAACCGGCATGGGGTTGATCTGCTGGATGTTGGTGATGATCTTTCCGTTTGGTTTCAAATATTCCGTCCAACGGGCAGCCTCCAAAAGCTCAAAAGAAACGATGTAATCGGCTTCGCCTTTGTCAATGATGGGGGAGTAGACCTTGTCACCAAAACGTACATAGGTGACAACACTGCCGCCGCGCTGACTCATACCGTGGACTTCAGAAACCTTGATATCATAGCCCCGGCTTAACAGCAACCGGCCCAACAGTTTCGATGCCAGCAGGCTGCCCTGTCCGCCTACACCGACGATCATAATATTTTTTGTTTCCATGCTTATACCTCCGTCAATGCGCCCACTTTACACAGCTGCTCGCAAACGCCGCAGCCCACGCATTGGGTCGCATCCACCTTTGCCTTGCCGTCGATGATGCTGATGGCAGGGCATCCAATCTTCATACAGGCCTTACAGCCCACACATTTGTCACTGTTTACCGTCAGCGGTGCCTTGTGCTTAACATATTTCAGCAGAGCACAGGGACGGCGGGAAATAATGACGGAAGGCTCGTTGGCGGCCAGTTCTTCTTTAATAACTGCGTCACATTCGGCAAGATTGTAGGGATCGATTACCCGCACACGCTGAATACCAACCGCACGGCACAGGGTCTCCAAGTCGATCTTTGCACAGGGGTCGCCCTTAAGATTGAAGCCGGTGGTGGGGTTTTGCTGATGGCCGGTCATGCCGGTAATGGAGTTATCGACAATGATAACGGTTGCGTTGGATTCGTTGTATGCCATGTTCACCAAACCGGTGATTCCGGAGTGCATGAAGGTGGAGTCACCGATAACGGCAACGGTTTTGTTGTCTGCTGCACCCTCTTGGGACTTGGAGAAACCGTGCAGTCCGGACACGGAGGCACCCATACAGATAACAGAATCCACCGCCTGCAAGGGAGCAACAGCACCCAGGGTATAGCATCCGATATCGCCCAGTACAGTCAGCTTGTTCTTCTTCAGTGTATAGAAAAGACCTCTGTGAGGGCAACCGGCGCACATCACGGGCGGACGGGCGGGAATGGGGGCGTCAAGGGCAGTTCCACAGGTTTTGCAGATGCCCATGGCAGAAGCGACCTTGTTCTGGCTCAGCTCATCAATGCAGGAGAAGCTGTCTTTTCCCACGCAGGCAAGACCAAGACTTTTGCAATGTGCCTCGATGAAGCCGTCTAATTCCTCAACTACCACCAATTTTTCCACGGATTCGGCAAAGCTGTGGATTTTCTTTTCCGGCATGGGCCAGATCATGCCCAGCTTCAGCACAGGATATTGATCGCCAAATACTTCCTTCACATATTGATAGGAAGTGGAAGATGTGAGGAAACCAATGGCATTGCTTTTGCCGTTTTCCACGCGGTTGATTTCCGCGGTTTCAGCGTATTCCACCAATGCCTGGGTTCTTGCTTCCACCACAGGATGGCGGCGTTTGGCATTGCCGGGCATCATGACATACTTGGGAATGTCTTTTTCATATTCCTTGAGGGTTTCTGCTCGGCTGCCCGTCTCCACAACGCTCTGAGAATGGGATACACGGGTGCACATTTTCAAAAGTACAGGGGTATCAAATCTCTCGGACAATTCGTAGGCGAGCTTTGCAAAAGCCAAGGCTTCTCCGGAATCCGCAGGCTCCAGCATGGGAATCTTTGCGGCCATGGCATAGTGACGGGAATCCTGCTCATTCTGAGAGGAATGCATACCGGCATCATCTGCCACACCAATGACCATACCGGCATTGACGCCGGTGTAGGAAATGGTGAACAGGGGGTCAGCCGCCACATTCAAGCCCACATGCTTCATACCGCAGAAGCTGCGGCGTCCGGCCATAGAAGCACCAAAAGCCGCTTCCATAGCAACCTTTTCATTGGGTGCCCATTCTGCATAGACCTCTTCATACTTTGCAATTGCCTCGGTGATCTCCGTACTGGGGGTACCGGGATAGCTGGATACAAACCGGCATCCGGCTTCGTATAATCCACGGGCAACGGCTTCATTGCCCAACATAAGCTGTTTCATTATTTTACCTCCTCAATGGCTTCGCCAATGGCATCTTTCACAGATACGACGACTTTTTTATCATAGCAGGAGAACACATGACTGATGTGCTCCTTTTTTGGGGGCTTGGATACGAGACTTACCACCGGCACGATCACCAGTCCGGCCAGCATACAGAAAACGCCGGCATTGATAGGAGACTGAAGCAGGGTGGGGAAGGAACTCTTAAAGAAAATGTTTGCCAGCATCACGACCGCTGAGAACAGGAAGCTGATCCAAACGGACAGCTTGGTGGCGCGTTTCCAGTACAGTCCGTACAGGAACGGGGCGAGGAACGCACCTGCCAGAGCACCCCAGCTGACACCCATCAGCTGAGCGATAAAGGTGACACTGGAATTATACTGCCATACAGCAATCACCACGGAAATGGTGATAAACACCGCGATCAGAATGCGAATGGTCAGCAACTGCTTCTTTTCGCTTAATTTCTTAACCAAAGTTCCTTTGATGAAGTCTAAAGTCAAAGTGGAACTGGAGGCCATGACCAGGGAAGAAAGTGTGGACATGGATGCGGAGAGAACCAAAACGACAACGACTGCGATCAAAATGGTGGGAAGCCCGGAGAGCATCGTGGGGATCACAGCATCGTAACCGTCTGCCGGTGTCAATACGCCGTTTACTACGGTGGCATTCAATTCCGTCGTATACAACCGACCAAAACCGCCCAGGAAGTAACAACCGCCGGCAACCACCAATGCAAAAACGGTGGAGATAATCATGCCTTTGGTAATGGCTTTTTCACTCTTGATGGCGTAGAACTTCTGCACCATCTGGGGGAGACCCCAGGTTCCCAGGCTTGTAAGTAAGACCACACCCAGCAGATTTACAGGATCCGGACCCAAGAAGGAATTGAATGCACCGGGAATCTCACTGGTGGTAGGATCGGAAACCTGCCCCAACTCATTCAATGCTTCCGTAAGACCGCCGTGGTTGGCAAGAACTGCAAAAATTACAGCGGTGATACCCACCAGCATAATAATTCCCTGAATGAAGTCATTGATAGCTGTGGCCATGTATCCGCCGGCGATGACATAGATGGCAGTCAGCACGGCCATAACAATGACGCAAACGGAATAATCGATATTAAAAGCCATGGCAAACAGTCGGCTCAGACCGTTATAGAGAGATGCGGTGTAGGGAATCAGGAAAATAAAGATAATTGCCGATGCCGCCAGCTTCAGCGCCTTGCTGTCAAAGCGAGTCTCAAAGAATTGGGGCATAGTTGCGCTGTTCAGATGCTGGGTCATGACCCGGGTACGCCTGCCAAGAACCGCCCATGCAAGCAATGAGCCCAGCAGTGCGTTACCGATGCCTGCCCATGTGGCGGCAATGCCGTATTTCCAGCCAAACTGCCCGGCATAGCCCACAAAGACAACGGCAGAAAAGTAAGAAGTACCGAAAGCAAAGGCGGTCAGCCAAGGACCTACACTACGCCCGCCAAGGACGAAACCGTCCACATTGGTGGAATGTCTGCGGCAATAGAAGCCAACGCCGATCATGACAGTGAAGAAAACGACCAGCATGGCTACTTTGATAAACAGATCCATTAAAAATCCTTCTTTCTTTATGAGAATCAGCCGGTGATTTGCACCTCGACCAATCGTCCGTGGCAGTATTTTTCACGGAGCACCGGCTTTTCGATCTTTCCGGTAGGATTACGGGGAACATTGTCGAAGAAGATCTTCTTAGGACGTTTATAACGGGGAAGAGCCTTGCAGAATTCGTCGATTTCTGCTTCCGTACAGATTTCGCCATCCTTGAGTGCAATGATGGCAGCGGTAATCTCGCCCAAACGGGCATCCGGCAGACCGATAACTGCCACATCCTTAATCTTCGGATTGGTTCTGAGGAAGTCCTCAATTTGAACGGGATAGATATTTTCGCCGCCGGAGATGACCACATCCTTCTTCCGGTCTACCAAATAGATAAAACCGTCCTCGTCTTCCTTGGCCATATCTCCGGTAAAGAGCCAATCACCCTTCAAAACCTCGGCAGTCGCTTCCGGGTTTTTATAGTAGCAGGTCATTACACCGTCACCCTTGACGATCAGCTCGCCTACATCACCGGATTTGACAGGATTGCCCTGTTCGTCCACAATTTTTGCTTCCCAACCGTAACCGGGCTTACCGATGGCGCCCACCTTATGGGTGTTTTCCACGCCCAGATGGACACAGCCGGGACCGATGGATTCCGAAAGACCGTAGTTGGTATCGTACTGGTGATGGGGGAAAACCTCCAGCCAACGACGAATCAGGCTGGGGGGAACCGGCTGGGCACCCACATGCATCAAACGCCACTGATCCAGGCGGTAGCGGCTAAGATCCACCCGGTTTGTGCTGATAGCATCCAAAAGATCCTGTGCCCAAGGCACCAAAAGCCATACGATGGTGCATTGCTCCTCAGTTACTGCACGAAGAATCCACTCCGGTTTTACGCCCCGCAGTAGAACTGCCTTGGAGCCGGAGAGGAGAGAACCAAACCAGTGCATTTTGGCACCGGTATGATATAGGGGAGGAATGCACAAAAAAACATCCTCGCGTGTTTGGGAGTGATGATTCTGCTCCGTCATGCAAGAGTGCAGCAACGCACGGTGCTTATGTAAAATCGCTTTCGGGAATCCGGTGGTGCCGGAAGAGAAATAGATGGCGGCATCGTCCTCTTCCGTTAAAGCGATGGGGGGTGCGCTGGAAGAGCAGAAGCTCATCAAGGAGATGCAATCCTCTGCATAGTCGGGAGCATTATTGCCCACAAAAAAGAGCATCTTCACATTGGGAATTTCATTGGAGATGGCATCCATCCGGCTGATAAACTCAGGACCAAATACCAAAATTTCTACATCTGCCAGGTCAAGGCAGTATTTGATCTCATCACTGGCATAGCGGAAGTTCATGGGAACAGCAATGCACCCTGACTTCAAAATGCCGAAATAAATTGGCAGCCATTCAATGCAGTTCATCAGCAAAACGGCAACCTTCGTACCTTTTTTGACACCGCGGCTCAAAAGCAGATTGGAAAAGCGATTGGCTTTTCGGTCAAAATCCTTCCAAGTCATTTCCCGACGGTAGGGGGCATCCTGTGCGGCGCTTTCAATAAGATTAAATTCCCACCAGGTTTCGGCTTGATCCCGTTCTTCCGACGGATTGATTTCTACCAGGCTGATTTCCTGACCGTACAATCGGGCATTTCTTTCCAAATAATCTGTGATAATCATACTTTTCCTCCTTAAAAAACGAAAAGTCCTCTGCTCAAAAGCAGAGGACAAGAAAATCCTGTGGTACCACCTCAGTTTACCGCATACGCAGCCTTATGGGATCCAAACAGATCCGCATGCTGTATCGGGCATTCCCCGTCTTTGCCTACTGGATTTCAGCAAAGCCGCTCCGAAAGGAATTCCGCACTCTGACCCACGCTGCCTTGCACCGAACGGCAGCTCTCTGAGAGGATCTGTGAATGTGTACTGGTTTTCATCATCGCGTTGAAATATTATTTCGTTTATTTTATCACTTCCGGTGTTGCAAGTCAACTAGTATTCCAATAAAAAGTTACATTTTTTGCGGAAATTTGCAGGCAAGGAAATGTTGGAAAATCCATTGCAATATCCATAGAGTTTTGGTATAATAAGAACATTCATAAATAGAGCTAAAGGGTGATGTGACGATGGAAAAAATGTTTATTGGCGTAGACTTGGGCAGTACCAATATTAAAACTGCTCTGTACAATGAAAAATTTGATATGCTCAGCAGCTTAAGTCATCCCGTGGAATACGAACGGGAAGGCGGCGTAGTGGAATTTGATGCCTGGGATTACTGCGAGAATCTGTCCCGTATGCTTTCCCAGCTGATGCAGGGGCGTTCCGGTGCAGCGCTGCAGGAGATATCCTTCACCGGTCAGGCGGAATCTCTGGTCTGCGTGGGTGTGGACGGGAAGCCGATGATGAACGCCATTTCCTGGATGGATGAACGGTCTGTAAGGGAGTGTGAAGAGCTTTCTGAGATATTTGATGATGAGACGGTTCGGAAAACCACCGGACAAATGACAATCTGCCCAACCTGGCCGGCCACGAAAATTTTGTGGCTTAAGAAAAACCGACCCGATGTGTACGAGGGCACTGTAACCTTCATGCACCTGAAGGACTACGTGGTGTTCTATCTGACCGGTAAAAAGCTGGCAGATATGTCTATTGCTACGTTTAGTCTGTACTTTAATATTTACCGCAAGTGCTATTGGCAGGAGATGCTGACGGCTATTGGAATTGATGAAAGCAGATTGCCCACTCTGGTTGAGCCTTGTTCTCAGGCCGGTACCTTGTTGCCCGAGGTGGCAGAAAGAATCGGTGCCGGCAGCCAGACAGTTGTCAATGTGGGCACTTTGGATCATTTTGCCGCTATGGTCGGCACCGGAAATATTGCTCCGGGCGGCATCAATTTGTCCATGGGTACTGTGATGGTGTTGGCGACAATGGCTCCCAATCGGGACAAGCTGGGAGATACTGTGGCGGTGCACTATGGCTTTCAACCGGATACATACGTATTGCTCCCGGTGGCGGCCAGCGGCGGTGTGAGCCTGGAGTGGTTCCGCCGTACATGCATGCCCCAGGTGGATTATGGCGAGCTGAATCGGGTTCTGGCACAACGGGACGGCTGCGGCAAGCTGTTGTTCCTGCCTTATCTGGTGGGCGCTAACGCTCCGGACTTTGACAGCGATGCTACCGGTGTTTTCTGGGGTCTGCGGCAAAGTCATGACAGCTTTGATATGGCAAGAGCTGTTATGGAAGGTGTAGCCTTCCTGATACGGAAGAATTCTCAGTCTTTGAAGGACAGTAACATTCCCTGCGAAAGCATTGTTGCAGTTGGCGGCGGCACCAAGAGTGCGATTTGGTGCCAGATGTGGGCGGATATCACCGGTATTCCGGTGCGGATACCCACAGAGCAAGAGGCTGCATGCCTGGGTGCGGCGATGATCGGTGCGGTGGCCTGCGGTCACTTCTCAGACTATGCCGCGGCGGTTGCGTGCTGTGTATCCTTTAAGTCGGTATACATGCCTGAGAATTCCACCAAATATGAAGAAAAGTTCCAAAGATTCTGCGCACTGTATAAAGCGACCGTGGGACTTTAAAGGAAGAGAAAAGGAGAGATTATTATGGGTGTTGATATGACAAAATGGCAGGAAATTGCCAAGGCTAATGTTCACAATCGTCCTGCCGGGGAAGGTCGTTTGGCAGGAAAAATCACCATTGTTACCGGTGCGGCACAGGGCTTTGGTAAAGGAATTGCAGAGGAACTGTACACGGAAGGCGCCACGATCATCATTGCAGACATGAATCAGGCCTTGGCCGAGCAGGTGGCTGCGGAAATGGGCAATCGGGCATGTGCCATTGCTGTAAATGTTTCCGATGAGGAAAGTGTTGCAAGCATGGTGGCTCAGACGGTGGAAAAGTTTGGCGGTCTGGATCTTATGGTTGCCAACGCAGGCGTTGTACGCTCTGGACCGATCGCGCAAATGGAGCGAAAGGACTTTGATTTTGTTACCAACATCAATTATACAGGACTGTTTCTGACCTGTAAGTATGCGGCCATCATCATGGAAGCACAGCACGAGGCTGACCCCGAGGCAATGTTTGATATTATTGCCATGTCCTCCAAATCCGGTTTGGAGGGCTCCAACAAGAACTTTGCATATGCCGGCTCTAAGTTTGGCGCGATTGGTCTGGTACAATCCTGGGCGTTGGAGCTGTGTGCCTACAACATTAAGGTCAATGCAATTTGTCCCGGTAATTTCCTGGACGGTCCGCTGTGGAGCGACCCAGAACGTGGCCTGTTCGTTCAGTATTTGCAGGCCGGCAAGGTACCCGGAGCCAAGACGGTGGAGGATGTCCGCCGGTTCTATGAGGCAAAGGTGCCCATGAACCGTGGCTGTTTGCCCCTGGATGTTGCCCGTGCGGTCATGTACTGTGTGGAACAGAAGTATGAGACCGGTCAGGCCATTCCCGTTACCGGCGGTCAGGTTATGTTGAACTGAGGAAATTGCCATGATTGATATTTCCATTCTCAACAAGCTGAATGCAGCAACCAGGCAGGAACGTATTGCCAATCTGAAAGAGGTATTGAAGGAAACGGTATTTCCGCCCATGGTGCCTCAGTACATCAACAATCATATTCATACAACCTATTCTTTTTCTCCCTATTCGCCCACGGCCGCGGTTTATGCCGCCCGTATGGAGGGACTTTGCACTGCCGGTATTATTGACCATGATTCCATCTCCGGTGCGGAGGAATTTTTGGAAGCGGCAAAGCTGGTGCAAATGCCGGTGACGATTGGAATGGAAGCCCGTGTTTCCATGAAAGGCACCCGTCTGGAAGGACGGCGCACCAATAACCCTGACCAGGTCGGTGTCAGCTATATGACCATTCAGGGCGTACCCCATGACAAAATCGCCGTTTTGACAGAGTTTTTCCGTCCTTATCAGGCGGCCCGTCACAAAAGAAACCGGAAGATGATTGAAAAAATCAATCAGCTTTTGCCCGAAATTGCCTTGGACTATGAAGCCGATGTTTTGCCCCTTTCCATGGCGGCAGAGAACGGGGGAGTCACCGAACGGCATCTTATGTACGCCCTTGCCATCAAGCTGGTCGGTCAGGTGGGGAAGGGACAGACTATGGTGGATAAGCTGGCGGAAATGGGACTGACCCTTTCCGAAAAGCAGACAACACAAATGCTGGACACAGAGTATCCGTTCTACGAATATGACCTGTTGGGAATTCTGAAGAGTGCCTTTGTGCCACAGATTTTCATTGATGCCACTGATGAATGTCCCAAATTGCCGGACATGGTAAAACTGTGCAAAGAGATCGATGCCTACCTGTGTTATGCCTATCTGGGAGATGTGGGCAATAGTGTTACAGGGGACAAAAAAGCGCAAAAGTTTGAGGATGATTATCTGGATGATGTCTTTGAATGTCTGAAGGAAGAGGGAGTAGGAGCAGTTACCTATATGCCTACCCGTAATACCCCACAGCAGCTGGAGCGTCTGCGCGGTCTGTGCGAGGAATACGGAATGTTCCAGATATCCGGTGAGGACATCAATTCTCCCCGTCAGAGCTTCATCATTCGCGCCATGGAAAATCCCATGTTCCGGAATTTGATCGATGCCACATGGAAGCTCATTGAACACGAAAATAAATAAGGAATCAGCCATTGGCCCACCGGCCAATGGCTGATTTTTTAGATTACTCTTCTTGCACCGACACACCGTTCGGTCCAGTAGCTGTTATTGAGATTGGTGATCACCACACCCTTACTGGTGGAAGCATGGATAAATTGTCCGCTGCCCAGATAAATACCCAAATGGGAAACACCGCTTCCGCTGGTATTGAAAAATACCAGATCTCCCGGTATGAGATTGGACTTGGATACTGCAGTGCCAACCTTGTACTGATCTTTGCTGACGCGGGGCAGGGAAATGCCGTGCTTATTGAACACATATTGCACATATCCGCTGCAATCAAAGCCCTTGGGCGTGGTTCCGCCCCAGAGATAGGGAACACCGATGTACTGCTTTGCAGTTGCAATAATGGAAGAAGCAAGACTTCCTGTGCTTTCTCCGCGCAAAGCTTCCGGACTGGGCTTCAAGCCGGTGGATTTGCCGCCACGGAAAAAGAGAGGAGACTTGGAAGAATCGTTATTTTCATAAGGGATTTCCGTAAGATCCACATAATCGCTGCGGATATAACCGATATGATTCCCGAAAATAACCTTGAACCACTGGTTGTTGATACCGATGATATATACCTTATCACCGATACTTGCCGTAGTCAGGATGGAATGGCCGGTACTTGGGCCGCTGCGGATTTTCACCTTGTTGCCGTTGAGAGCACCGTATCCCAATTCTCCGTCCTCACGGGTGGTGTAACGCAGATAGGATTCATGCATATAGCCGTTTTGCAGATTGTAATTGACCTTGTACCAGCTGCCGGTTTTTCCCAATACAACAACGACCTCGTTGCGATATGCATAATCAAGGGTTTTGCTGCTGGTGGACGCACTGCTGCGCAAGCGCAGCGAGGATGCATTAACAAATGCAATGCCTGTTTTTAATTGCCGTGCTGACGCATTGGCTACTGGTGCAGTTACGCCGATGATAATAAAAATCGCCAGCACCAGGCTGGCGATACGATGAGTAAGTTTCATGGTTTTTGCCCTCCGTCTTACGAGAAAATATTACTTGCCTGCCAGAGCACGCTCCAGCCACACACAGCCAAAATCCAATGCCGTGTACAGACCGTCCTTTTCGCCCTTTTTCACAACGCGATCCCGGCTCTTTGCTGCCGGATCCGTGAGTTGGAGCTGAACGGATACCTTGGTCGCAACATCCAATTCACCGACCTTCTTGGTTTCAAGAATCTGGAGCATGATGATGTGACTATCAGCCATAGAACCGTAGTAAATCAGATTGTCCTTCCGCATCAGCGGATGACCCTTATAGGTGAGAACTTTTTCTTCAGCCATTTCGGTTACCTCCTGTAATTGATATTTCAAATTGTAACACTTTGTAACCGAAGTGTCAACGGCTTGCGGACAATTACCAGAAATTGGCAGTCCTGGGTGGAATGGATTTTGTAAGACGGAGGGATATGAAGTTAAAGGAAGAGGCTTTTGCCGCAGCAAAAGCCTCTGGGCGTTGCGTCAGGCAAGATACTGCCGTACCAGCTCCTGCAACAATTCGTCCCGATCCAGCTTGCAAATCAGGCTGCGGGCATTGTTGTAGTTGGTAATATACGTGGGGTCCTCAGTGAGAAGATAGCCCACAATTTGATTTACGGGGTTGTAACCCTTTTCCTGCAAGGCGTCAAAAACCGTGCGGAGGATGCGGCGCATACTCTCTTTGTCGTCGCCGGGTACAGTAAATTTCAATGTGCTTTGGTCCGTCATGGTATCGACCTCCTATGGTGTAATACTGGTATTATATCCCAAAACATTGAAAGTGTAAAGACCTCTGGGAAAATTTTTTGTGAACAGATGTTTTACCGCTGGACGGCACCCAGCTTTTCGCTGAGTGCGGACAGGACCTTGGTCATGACACCTTCGGAATCCGCATCTGTCAGTGTGCGGTCATCCGCACGGAGCTCCATGGAGAAAGCCATACTCTTCTTGCCCTCGGGGACACCGGTGCCGCGATAAATATCGAACAGCTTAACACCGCGCAAGAGCTTACCGGCAGAAGCAGTGATCACTTCTTCTGCATTCGCAACGGTAACCGCTTCATCACACAGGAAAGACAGGTCACGGGTCACGGTGGGATACTTGGGCAGGGGGGTATAGGTCGGGTCGGCAAGACGCAGGTCAAATAGCTGCGTGAAGTTGATTTCAGCGCAGTAAACATCGCCGTCAATGTCATAATTCTGAGCCACCAACGGGTGAATCTGACCGATAAAGCCTATATCGATTCCGTCCACAGTAACCTTTGCACAGCGACCGGGATGGTAGGAGGGATTATCGTTCACAGCGGTGTAGCTTGCCTTTTTTACACGCAAACCTGCAAAGATTGCTTCCAGCTCGCCCTTTAAGGTAAAGAAGGTCTCGTTGGCACCGTATGTGCCCAGCACCAGCATTTTGGGCTCCCGGGGCAGGGCATCACCGTCTGTGGGAAGATAGATCTTCGTCATCTCGTAGAGCTTGGCGGATTTATTATGGTAGGCGCTGTTCCGTGCCAAAATGTCCAGCATGGAGGGCAGAGCGATGGTACGCATAATGGAGGTATCCTCACCCAGAGGATTCTGAATCCGCAGAGCATTGCGCAGAGAAGAATCCTGAGGCAGACGGATTTGGTCAAAAATTGTGGGAGAAACAAAGGAGTAGGTGATAATCTCGTTATATCCCAAACTGCGACACAGAGACCCCGCCTTGCTTTCCAGCAGCATCATAGGGGAGTAGCCACCCTGTGTAGACAGCTTCAGCTCGGTGGTCGGAATCTCATTGTAGCCGAAGGAACGTCCGATTTCTTCCGCAATATCCGCCATGTGATTCAGGTCAGGACGGAAGGAGGGAACGAGAATATTGTCGCCTTCCACGGGGATTTCCAACAGATTGAGATACTTTACCATATCCTCAGCGGAGATTTGGGTACCAAGAAGGTTATTGATCTTTTCGGGTTCCAGCTTGACAGTTTTGGCTTCCGGTACATAATTCAGCACATCGATGATACCATCCAAAACGTCACCGCAGCCCAACATTTCCACCAATTCACAGGCACGCTCCACTGCAGGAACTGTCATCATAGGATCTATGTTCTTTTCAAATTTGCCGGAGGCATCCGTACGCATACCTAGAGCCAAAGCGGTTTGACGAATGGATGTGCCGTTGAAGTTGGCAGATTCGAAAACCACAGTTTTGGTATCGTCCATGATCTCGGAGTTTTCACCGCCCATGATACCGGCCAGACCAATGGCATGCTCGTCATCGGCAATGACCAGCATACCGGCCTTCAGGTTTCGTACGTTTCCGTCCAGGGTGGTAAGGATTTCGCCCTCTTCCGCCTCACGTACCACAATTTTTCCGGAGGAAACATAGCGGTAGTCAAAGGCGTGCATGGGCTGACCGTATTCCAGCATGACATAATTCGTGATGTCCACGATGTTGTTAATGGGGCGGACACCGTTGGCACGCAAACGCTGACGCAGCCACTTGGGAGAGGGTGCGATCTTTACGTTGGTGACCATCCGGGAGGTGTAACGGTTGCACAGCTCGGTGGCAGGAACTTCCACATCCAGCTTCTCAAATATGGAGCCTGCATCGGAGCCCTTTACCACAGGCTCGTGGTGCTTCATAGGCAGTGCAAATGCGGCAGCAGACTCCCGGGCCAAACCGATAATGGAATAGCAATCGGGACGGTTGTTGGTAATTTCAAAGTCTACAATGGTATCGTCATTGCCAATGACCTTATTGATATCGTCGCCGGGCTTGCAATCCTCGTCGTTGAGAATCCAAATGCCGTCCAGGATGGCGTCGGGGTAGTCGTTCAGGGTAAGACCCAGCTCCTCCAGACCGCAGAGCATGCCGTTGGAAACTTCACCGCGGAGCTTTCCTTTTGTGATGTGGACGCCACCGGGGAGGTAGGAATTATGCAGTGCGGCAGGCACCAAATCGCCTTCCTTTACGTTTTGTGCGCCGGTTACGATCTGCACCGGCTCTTCACCGCCCACGTCAACCTGACAGACCCACATGTGGTCAGAGTTTTCGTGGCGCACGATGGAAACAACCTTGCCGACCAGAACATTCCGGATCTCGGCATCCATTCGTTCCCAGGTTTCCACCTTCTGACCGAAGATGGTCATGGTTTCAACATATTCCTTATCGGAGATGTGGGACAAATCCACGAACTCCTCATTGATCCATTTTCTGTTGAGTTTCATGTGTTCATCCCTCCTTAGAATTGGTTGAGGAACCGCACGTCGTTGTCGAAAATCAGACGCAGGTCCGTAATTTTCAGTCGGCCCATGGCCATACGCTCCAAGCCCATGCCAAACGCAAAGCCGGAATACTTTTCCGGGTCAATGCCGCATCCGGAGAGCACCTTGGGGTGCACCATGCCGGCACCCAGCAGCTCGATCCAGCCTTCTCCGTGGCAGGTGGAACAAACTGCGCCGTCCACTTCACCGGTTCCATGGCACTTGTGGCACTGCATATCCATTTCGCAGCTGGGCTCAGTGAAGGGGAAGTGGTGAGGACGGAAACGCATAACCGCATCCTGACCGTAGATTTGCTTCATCACAGTCACCAAGGCACTCTTCAAATTGCCCATAGTGATGTTCTCTGCCACCACCAGACCTTCGATCTGATGGAACATGGGGGAGTGGGTAGCATCGGCTTCGTCCTTCCGGTATACACGGCCGGGAGCCAGAATACAGATAGGAGGCTTTGCATTTTCCATAACACGGATCTGCATGGAGCTGGTCTGTGTCCGCAGCAAAACCGAATCGTCATCGGTGAAATAGAAGGTGTCACTGCGATCCCGGGCGGGATGACCTTCCTCCGTATTTAACTTGGTGAAGTTATAATCAGCCAGTTCTACCTCAGGTCCGTCTACAATGGTATAACCCATGCCAACAAACAAATCCTTGATCTGCTGTAAGACCTGATTCATGGGATGCTCATGACCCATGACTACAGCGTCACCGGGGATGGTAACGTCGATGGCTTCAGCCGCCAGCTTTTGCTCCAAAACAGCCGCATGAATGGTTGCTTTGCGTTCCTCCAGCTTTGCTTCAATGTCCGCGCGAACTGCATTGGCTACCTGACCCATAATGGGACGCTCCTCAGGGGATAACTGACCCATCTGCTTCAAAACAGCCGTCAGCGCACCCTTCTTTCCCAAAAGGCTGACGCGCAGTTCTTCCAATGCTGCCGGTGTTTCAGCGGCATCCAAAGCGGCCAGAGCCTGGCTGCGGATTTGTTCCAGTTGTTGTTTCATAGAATATTCCTCCTAAAAGGTTGTATAAAAATAAATAAACCCTTCATCCCATTATCGGGACGAAAGGCATTCCTTCCGCGGTACCACCCGCAATTCGCTGATTCAGCGCAGCTTTTCGGCGCAAACACGCCACAGATCTGTAACGGAATCATCCGGCGCACCCTACTGGTCGTTCAGGCGGCAGCTCATGGGAGAAGGCCCGGCATTGCACGCAAGTGGCTTTCACCATCCCACTCTCGCTTTGTGCGCAAACCAATACAAGGCAGCCCAATCTTTGCTTTTTGCATATATTGGCTGTATTTTAACATAATCACCCAAAAAAAGCAAGGGTTTTTTCCAGTTTTTCAAAGGGAAAAGAAAAAAGGCTTACTGCCTGCACAACACAGACAGTAAGCCTAAGATTGTTTTTCGGATTATTCGTTGCGGAAACGGGCAAGGAAGTCTTTGGTCTCCTGTTTTTGCGGATTGCCGAAAACCTCCTGGGGGGTGCCCTGTTCACAGATGACACCGTCGTTCATGTAAACGACCCGATTGGAAACATCCCGCGCAAAAGCCATCTCATGGGTGACTACAAGCATGGTCATACCCTCCTGAGCCAGGGCCTTCATGACCGACAGGACTTCGCCAACCATTTCCGGATCCAATGCAGAGGTGGGCTCGTCAAAAAGCAATACCTCAGGATTCATGGCAAGGGCTCTGGCGATGGCAACACGTTGCTTTTGTCCGCCGGAAATCTGCCGGGGCTTGGCGTTGATATAAGGCGCCATGCCTACTTTTTGCAGGTAGTCCATGGCAATATCTTCTGCTTCACGCTTGTTGCGCTTCAATACCTTGATCTGGGGAAGGGTGCAGTTCTGCAGAACCGTCAGATTGTTGTACAGATTAAACTGCTGAAAGACCATGCCGACAGAGGCCCGGTATTGGTAAACGGAATCCAATTCGGACATTACGTTCATTCCGTGATAGAGAATGTCACCGCCTGTCGGTGTCTCCAAAAGGTTGATACAACGCAGAAATGTACTTTTTCCGGAACCTGAGGAGCCGATAATGGCCACTACTTCACCGGTATCTACTGTCATATCCACGCCCTTGAGAACATCCACGGAGCCAAAGCTCTTTTTCAGTCCTTTGATCTCAAATACATGTTTCGTCTCAGTCATGGGGAACCTCCTGTTGCTTCGGTACACGAATTTCTGCATGAGGATCGGACTGGGAACCGCAGATTACAAAGCTTTCATGGCCTTCCATCCGCTGTTCGATCAGACGCAATATCCGTGTAACAGAGTAGGTCAGAATGAAGTAGATGATACAAACGACAAAATAGGTTTGGAAGGTCTGGAAGCTTTCACGCTTAATGATACCTGCGAAATAATACAACTCAGTGATGCCAATGACGTTCAACACGGAAGTATCCTTAATGTTGATGACAAATTCGTTGGCAACTGAGGGGAGAATGTTCCGCAGGACCTGAGGCAAAACAATGTAGCGCATTGTCTGCCAATGGGTCATACCTACTGCGGAAGCACCTTCAAACTGCCCTTTGTCCACAGAAATGATACCACCGCGAACAATTTCTGCCATGTAGGCACCGGTGTTGATGGAAACGATCAGAATTCCGGATGGAACCAGAGGCAGTTGAGAACCGCCGGTTGCAAAAGCATAGCCCCAGTAGATTACCATGGCTTGCACCATCATAGGTGTACCACGGAATACTTCTACGTATGCGGTAATAATGCCATTGAATACCCGTTGCAGGAAGCGAACAAACCCTTTCTTGGAAAGCGGGCAGGTACGAATCACACCGGTGGCAAGACCAATCAGCAGACCGGCTACGGTGCCGGTCATGGCGATGAGCATGGTGTATCCTACACCGCGCAGCAGGAACGGATAATGTTCCGTTACGATTTCAATAACATCGCGAAAAAACTCAAGCATAGTATTTATCTCTTACTTCTTTTTATAGATAACAACGAGATTGGAGGAGTAGTATACGTCAGTAAAGTCAATTTCCTCTTCCCGTTCAGCGGTGGGGCTCATGCCGGCAATGATAGCATCAACGCTTCCGGACTGCACAGCGGGCAGAAGACCGTCCCAGGTAATTGCATAAATTTCCAGCTTCATATTCAGCTTATTGGCAATGTACTGTGCAATCTGCACGTCGTAACCGTTGGCGTACATACCTTCGCTGCCTTGGCTGCTGATAGGAACAGCGCCCAAAGAAGGAGAGGACATATCCGTCCAGTTGAAGGGAGCATAAGCGCATTCCATACCAACCTTCAAGGTGCCTTCAGGCTCAATAGGAGCAATGCTGGTCAGAGCCAACTCAGCAACGGTTTCACCGGCAGAGATGTGAACCATTTGATCCATCAGCTGCATACGGGTCTCCGTGGAAATTTCAGCGAGAATGGTGTTGATCTGATCCTTTAAGGGATTGCCGGTATTCAAGCCGACTGCGATACCAACATCGGCATCCGTGGCGGTAAAGCCGGTATCGTTGTTGACCAGGTGAATGTAATCCAGGGAGCTGTCACCGAGGCAGACCTCAATAGCGGTGGGCTCTTCGGCAATATAACCGTCAATGGTGCCGGACTGCAGAGCAGTCAGCAGATCTGCGAACTCGGGCAGGGTGGAGCTCTTAACCTCGGGGATTTGGCTCATTGCATCGGCATGGAAAGTGCCACTCTGCGCCGCGATACGGGCACCGGACAGATCCTTCAGGTTGTTTGCGGCAGACAGGTCCATTGCTGTGGTGCCGCCACTGCAGGCACACAGTCCCAAAACCATCATCAGGGCCAGGGCAATACATACAATCTTTTTCATAATTTTCTTTCCTTTCTGTTGTGGCATTTAGCCATTAAAATAAAAAACCGGACCGCTTTGGAAAGCGGTCCATGAGTGTTGTCATCTCAATCTATAAAAAACAGAAAAAGTTGAAACAATCAATGATAGCGCTTCACAAATGGTTTGTGACAGTTCGGCAGATATTCTCTGACGACCCAGCAGTAAAAACTCAGGCATCCTTACTGCTTCGGCGGTATTCCCTTTCTCCAACAGCGGCTGCCTGGCCTTGCTGCTGGGTACTTATGCGTACCGCGCCTCTATCAAGCGATTCAGTTGCACACATTCTAACACCAAACGTGTACATTGTCAACTATCATTTGAGAAAAGTTGACAAAAAGAAATAGGGGGTTGAAAAAAAGAGGAAAATTGCTATAATATATGCAATGCTGGGAAGTATACATTTTTGAAGAAAGGGTGGAAGTATGGCCAATCAACGAACGATAAAAAAGCGAAAAATCCGGCTGTCACCGACCCAGATTATAGCCCTGGTCTTTGTTGGAATTATTCTGCTGGGCACCTTGATTCTGACCCTGCCGGCTTCTTCCCGGGACGGTCAGTCAGCGGGCTTTTTGCCGTCTTTGTTTACGGCGACTTCTGCTACCTGTGTTACGGGTCTTGTGATGTTTGACACATGGGCACAGTGGAGTGGATTGGGACAAATCGTGATTCTCACACTCATTGAAATCGGCGGCTTGGGCTTCATGTCCGCAGCGGCCTTTGTGATTTTCATTCTGCGTAAGCGTGTGGGGCTGAAGCAGAGAATGGTGATGGCCCAGGCCTTAAATGTTAATGATATGACCGGTATTGTTCGGCTGCAGAAAATCGTTTTGCTGGGAAGCTTACTGATTCAGCTGACCGGAGCATTGATTTTGGCGGTTTACTTCTGGCCGCAATACGGTCCGTGGAATGCCATCCGCTGGAGCGTATTCCATTCTGTTTCAGCCTACTGCAATGCCGGATTTGATATCTTCGGCGTTTTAGGAAGTGGCAGCAGCCTGATTGCATTCCAGTCTGACCCTGTGGTGCTTCTCACCCTGGGAACCCTGGTAGTGATCGGCGGTTTGGGCTTCTTCGTTTGGGAAGAGGTGATCCGTCTGCACAGCTGGAAGCGGTTTTCCGCTTATACCAAGGTGGCACTGACCATGACAGGCATCTTGATTCTCATCGGAGCAGTGGGTATTTGCGTATTGGAGTGGAATAATCCGGAAACCTTAGGGAACATGTCCTGGCCGGATAAAATACTCAACGGTTTCTTCCAATCTCTGACAGCCCGTACAGCCGGTTTTGATGCCATAAATCAGGGCGGTCTGACGGATGGGGGCAAGATGTGGACATCTGTGTTTATGCTCATTGGCGGTTCCTCCGGTTCTACTGCCGGCGGTGTAAAAACGGTCACAATGGTGGTATTGCTGCTGTTTTTGTGGTCCCGCATCCGGGGCAAGGGGTCGGTGTGTGTATTTAAGCGTACTGTTCCCAACAATCAGGTGCTGGATGCCATGACCATTGTTGCGATTGTGATTGGACTTGCAATTTTCGGCGGACTTTTTATTACAGCAACATCACCCATAGGATTTACGGACGGGCTCTATGAATCGATATCCGCGCTGGGAACGGTGGGCTTGACTACCGGTGTTACCACCAGCCTGAGCCTGCCGGCACAGCTGTTGATTATTATTTATATGTATTTCGGACGTGTAGGAATTCTCACACTCAGCCTTGGTTTTCTGATGGGGAATCAGGCACAGGAGCGTTACCGCTACGCGCACACGAATTTCATGATAGGATAGGAGAGAAAACGATGAAATCTTACATTGTTGTTGGCTTGGGTCGGTTTGGTCTTGAAACAGCACGGCAGCTGTCCCGTTTGGGCAGTGAGGTGCTGGCCATCGATTTGAGAAGTGAGTTGGTGCAGCAGGTTGCAAACGAGGTGACCCATGCCGTGGTCGGGGACAGTCGCGATAAAGAAGTGCTGAAGGCACTGGGAGTAAGCAATTTTGACTGTGCTATTGTGGCCATCGGCGGCGATCTGGCGGCATCCGTACTGGTTGCCATGAACCTGAAGGAACTGGGTGTGCCGTATTTGGTGTGCAAAGCGCATGACGAGACACACAGAAATATTCTGCAAAAGCTGGGCGCTGACCGGGTGGTGATTCCGGAACAGGAAAATGCATCCCGTCTTGCCAAGAGCCTGTCCCTGCCCAATTTGCTGGACTACATTGAGTTGTCCGAGGAATACGGTATTGTGGAAATTCCTGCTCCCCAAAGCTGGGTTGGGAAAAGCCTGCGTGAGCTGAATGTGCGTGCCAAGCTTGGTATCAACATTCTGGCAGTTCGCAGAAATGGCAAAATGGATGTTTCTCCTGCGGCAGATTTTCAAGTGAATGCGGAAGATATCATGGTAATGCTGGGCGATAACCATGCAGTGGAAGCTGTTCAGAAACTATGAGTGAGATGAGAATTACATCCCGCAAAAACCCGCTTATTCAGCAGGTGCGGCGGTTGGTGACATCGAAAAAAGAACGGGAAGACAGCGGGCTGTTTGTGGCGGATGGCACGAAATTACTGGAAGAGGCTGTGAAGCATTTTCCCGGTTTGGAAACGGTGATTTTATCGGATGATGTGACTGTTTCGCTGCCTCAGCAGGTAGAAGTGGTGCGGGTGCCGGAAGAGATCATGGCGTATATTTCCCCTATGGAGGCGCCGCAAGGCGCACTGTTTCTCTGCCGTCTGCCGGAAAATATAGATTTCTCGCCTGTAGCAGGTATGCTGCTGCTGGATGGCATTCAGGACCCCGGAAATCTGGGAACGATTTTGCGTACTGCGGATGCTTTGGATGTTCCGGTGGCACTTTTGGAGGGGTGCGCAGACCCATACAGCCACAAAACTGTTCGGGCCTCCATGGGTGCAGTATTTCGCACACAACCGGTGCAGACAACCTGGGAGGCGGCGTGTCAGGCATTTGCGCAGACCAATATTCCCGTGGCTGTGACAGCACTGTCTGAACGGGCAAAGGATATCCGTAAGGCAGAACTTGCTTCCATAGCTGTGGTCATAGGCAGTGAAGGCAGAGGCGTGCGCAAAGAGATTTTGGAACAGGCGGATGCAGAACTTGTGATTCCGATGAACGCCCGTTGCGAATCCCTCAATGCCGCAGTGGCTGCGGCGATTGTTATGTGGGAAATGAAAAACTGATAGAGATAGAAGGTAAAAAGATGCTGATACACTGGATATGGCTGGCAACAAGACCCGGTCTGAGCGACCGGCAGAAATTGACCGTATTATCCGCATTTCGCGATCCGGAAGAGGTTTTCTTCGCGGATAAGTCGGCCTATTCCAATGTAGAAGGTATGAGTGCTGAGGGCGTGGATGCTCTGGCGGATAAGGATTTAAGGCAGGCAGAGGAGATTCTGGATGATTGCATCCATGAGGATATTCACATCTGCACCTTTCATGACGGGGCCTATCCTGTCCGGCTGAAGAATATTGCAGATCCGCCGTTGGTTTTATATTATAAAGGAAAGCTTGCCGGATTGGACAGCAGTCCGGTGATCGGTGTGGTAGGTACGCGAAAGGCTTCCGTCTACGGTCTGACCACTGCCAGTCGCATGGGTTATCAGATTGCCCGGTGCGGCGGTATTTTGGTGTCCGGTCTGGCTAAGGGCATTGACGGCCATGCGATGACCGGTGCATTAACTGCAGGCGGTATGGTTGTGGGCGTTCTGGGCTGTGGCATTGATGTGGTGTATCCGCCCATGCATCGTGCTTTGTATTTGGACACAGAGCGCAACGGATGTCTGATATCCGAGTTTCCACCGAAAACCCCGCCGTACAAGTGGAATTTTCCCAAGCGCAACCGTATTATCAGCGGTTTGAGCAATGGCGTTTTGTTGGTGGAGGCGCCCAAAATAAGCGGCGCTTTGATTACGGCCCGTCAAGCTCTGGAGCAGGGACGGGATGTATTTGTAGTGCCCGGAAATATTGACGTACCCACCTTTGAGGGAAGCAATGCGCTGTTGCGTGAGGGTGCGGTGGCAGTGTCTTCGGGCTGGGATATCGTGGAAGAATATGCGGCATTATATCCGGAAAGGATACGCAGGTCATTTGAGGAAATTCCCTTCACATATCCGACGGAACAGTCCATGCCGCAGGTGGCGCAGAAGCCGGTGGCACCGACTCAAAAAACCGGGTTCGACAGGAAAAAACCGGAAAAACCCATTGACAAGAAGGAAAAGAAACCTTATAGTGTCCCACAGGATAAAATCGCTGATCTTTCTATGGATGAGCAAAATTTGCTGAAGCTTCTGGGAGAAGGGGAGATATTGGCAGATGAGCTGATTGCCGCCAGCGGCATCCCTGCCGGAAAGGTACTCAGTATGCTGACAATGCTGCAGATCAAGGGCATTGTAGAGCTTTTGCCCGGCAAACGGATTATCTTAAAATCATAAGAATGGAGAAAATGTATGGCAACACCATCCAATCTCGTAATTGTAGAGTCGCCTTCCAAGGCTAAGACCATTGGAAAGTATCTGGGGCCGGACTATACCGTTAAGGCCAGTATGGGCCATTTGCGGGATCTGCCCAAGAGCACCATGGGCGTAGATTTGGAACACGGCTTTACGCCGAAGTATCTGCCGGTGGCCGGCAAGGAAGATTTGATAAAGGAACTGAAAAAGGCGGCAGCTCAGGCTGACACAGTTTATTTGGCAACGGACCCTGACCGGGAAGGCGAGGCCATCTCCTGGCATTTGAAGGAGCTGCTTCTGCTGCCGGACAGTAAGACCCGACGGGTCACATTTAATGAAATTACGCAAAAGGTGGTGCGGGAATCCATCGCCAATCCCCGGGATATTGATTACGATCTGGTGGATGCACAGCAGGCCCGCAGATTGCTGGATCGGATCGTCGGTTATCAGCTTTCTCCGCTGCTGTGGAAAAAGGTCCGCAGAGGTCTGTCCGCAGGACGGGTGCAGAGTGTGGCTACCCGCTTGGTGGTGGACCGTGAAAACGAGATCCGTGCCTTTGTTCCTCAGGAATACTGGACCTTGGATGTAACCTTGAATCGCATGGAAAAACCCGGCTCCTTTGTCGCCAGATACTATGGCGGAGACAAGAAGCAGGAATTGGAAAAGGAACAACAGGTGGATGCTGTTATTGCTGACATCACAGGAAAGACTTTTACAGTTACCAGTGTAAAGCGTGCGGAGAAAAAACGCACTGCGGCTCCTCCTTTTACTACTTCAACGTTGCAGCAGGAGGCTTCCCGCAAGCTGAATATGACGCCCAAGCGCACAATGGCCATAGCCCAACAGCTCTATGAAGGTGTGGATGTGGAAGGGGAAGGCACCACCGGTTTGATTACCTATATGCGTACGGACTCTCTGCGCCTTTCTGATGAAGCTATGGCAGCTGCTGCAGATTTTATCAAGCATCGCTATGGCAAGGAGTATTACTATGGCTCCTTCCATGTGTTCAAGAGCAAATCCGGTGCACAGGATGCCCACGAGGCGATCCGTCCCACCCATGTGGAACTGGACCCCGAGCGAATTCAAAAAAGCCTTACCAAGGAGCAGTATAAGCTGTACAAGCTGATATGGAGTCGCTTTTTGGCATCTCAGATGGCCAGCGCGGTATATGATACGGTATCCATTGATACCCAGTGCGCCGGTCATACCTTCCGCAGCAGCCATCAGAGCGTGAAATTCTCCGGCTTTATTGCCGTCTATGAAGAAGGACGGGACGAAGAAGCGGAGACCGCAGATTCTCCCTTGCCAGATCTGCAGGAGGGGGAGAAAGCATCTGCCGGAAAGATTGAGAAGGAACAGCACTTTACCCAACCTCCCGCACGGTATACGGAAGCAACTCTGGTCAAAGCGATGGAAGAAAAGGGCGTGGGTCGTCCTTCCACCTATGCATCCATTGTTTCTACGATTCAGGATCGGGAATATGTGCTGAAAGCGGATAAACGACTGGCACCAACACCTTTGGGGGAGGTGGTCAACAGTTTGATGGTGGAACGGTTTAACGACATCGTTGATGTGGAGTTTACCGCCAACATGGAAAATAAACTGGATGACGTGGAAACAGGCGCACGGAAGTGGAAGGAAGTTCTGGGAGAATTCTATCAGGATTTCCGTCAGGAGCTTGTGGATGCTGAGGTGGCTTTGCAGGGTGTGCGTTTGAAGGTACCGGAAGAGGAAACGGAAGAAATCTGCGAAGTTTGCGGCAAGAAAATGGTCATCAAGGACGGTCGGTTCGGTAAATTTCTGGCTTGCCCCGGCTGGCCGGAATGCAAGAACACCAAGCCCTTGGTGGAGAAGATGCCCGGTCGCTGTCCCATTTGCGGCAGTGCGATTCTTAAGCGGAAATCCAAGAAGGGATATCCCTATTATGCCTGTGAAAAGGGCACTGAGTGCGGATTTATGAGCTGGGATGTACCCACAGAGCTGGATTGCCCCGGTTGCGGACAGACCTTGTTCAAGAAATCCGGCCGCGGCCGCATGAAGCCGTTCTGCATCAACGAGAAATGTGAGCATTTCCTGCCCGAGGAAAAACGGGGATACTTTAAGAAAAAGTCCGAAACGGATGAAGGCACAAAAAAGACCGCTGCGAAAAAAACGGCAAAGAAGAAAGAGGGAAGCAAATGAGCATGGTGAAGGTCATCGGTGCCGGACTGGCAGGCTGTGAAGCCGCATGGCAGTTGGCACAGCGGGGCATTTGCGTTGAGCTTTACGAAATGAAGCCGCAAAAAATGTCGCCTGCACACCACAGTGCTGATTTTGCAGAGCTGGTATGCTCCAATTCCTTCCGTGGTGACCGTTTGGAAAATGCGGTGGGATTGCTCAAGGAAGAGCTTCGCCGCTGCGGCAGTCTGATCATGCAGTGCGCTGAGAAAACCCGGGTGGAGGCCGGCGGATGTCTGGCGGTTGACCGGGAGAGATTTGCCGGCTTGGTGACGGAGAAAATTCGTAACCATCCCAATATTACAGTGATTGACGGGGAAGTGACACAGGTGCCTGAGGGACCCGTGATCATTGCCACCGGACCGCTGACTTCGGACAAGATGTCCGATGCAATTGGCAAATACTTCGGCGAGGACTATCTGCATTTTTTTGATGCGGCAGCACCTTTGGTAACCGCAGAGTCCATTGATATGGAGCTTGCCTGGTGGCAGAGCCGCTATGATCGTGGAACTCCGGATTACGTGAATTGTGCTATGAATAAAGAGCAGTACGAGGCTTTTGTTAAGGAACTGGTGGCTGCGGAAGAAGCCGAGGTACACGGATTTGAAGATAAGAATGTCTTTGAAGGCTGTATGCCGGTGGAGGTCATGGCCCGTCGTGGCTTTGATACGCTCCGTTACGGTCCGTTGAAGCCGGTGGGTCTGACAGATCCCAATACGGGAAAAGAACCCTATGCCGTAGTGCAGCTGCGCCAGGACAATGCGCAGGGAAGCATCTACAATTTGGTGGGATTCCAGACACATTTGAAATTTGGGGAGCAGAAACGGGTCTTTTCCATGATTCCGGCTCTGAAAAATGCGGAATTTGTCCGTTACGGCGTGATGCACCGAAACACCTTCCTGCAATCTCCCAAGCTGCTGGACTGCTATTATGCAGACCGGCGCAATGCACTGGTAGCCTTTGCGGGACAAATGACCGGTGTGGAGGGCTACGTAGAATCCACGGCGTCCGGTTTCCTGGCGGCGGTAGCCATGGCGGCCAAGGTGCAGGGAAGAGAAATACCGATTTTTCCCAAAACCACGGCCATTGGCGCGCTGAGCTATTACATCAGTGATACAACGGTGGAGAACTTCCAGCCGATGAATGTAAATTTCAGCATCGTTGCACCTTTGGAGCAACGAATCCGTAAAAAAGCCGAAAAAAATTTGGCGATTGCCAACCGATCCCTTGCTGTGATTGAGGAATTAATTGCAAAGGGACTGTAAAGAAAGAGGTGCGGATATGAAGATAATTCTGGATGCCATGGGCGGTGATCATGCACCGCAGGCACCGGTACTGGGTGCCATTGAAGCTGCAAAAGTCTACGGAGCACAGGTTACTTTGGTAGGACGTGGGGAAGAAATTTTGAATGTTATGAAGCAAAATGGCATTGAAAATCTTCCGGAAGGTATAGAAATTGCCAATGCTGACGATGTGGTCGATATGCACGACGATCCCGCGAACGTCATCCGCAGGAAGCCCAACTCTTCCATGGTGGTGGGTCTGAAGATGCTTGCGGACGGACAGGGAGATGCCTTTATTTCTGCCGGCAGCACCGGTGCACTGTTAACAGGCGCAACCTTGATCGTCAAGCGGGTAAAGGGAATTCGCCGTGCGGCTATGGGTCCTGCCATGCCTAATAAGACCGGAGGCAAGACAGTGATTCTGGACTGTGGAGCCAATGCGGAATGTACACCGGAGTTCTTACTCCAATTTGGACTTGTGGGTTCCTTGCATGCAAAGGCAAGCTATGGCGTGGAAAATCCCAAAGTGGGTCTTTTGAACATCGGCACAGAGGACACCAAGGGTACTCCTTTGCAGAAGGAAGCCTATGCTCTGCTTCAGCAGGCACAGGAAAAGGGCCTGATCAATTTTGTGGGCAATGTGGAAGCCCGGGATGTGCCGCTGGGCGCGGTGGATGTGGTTGTCTGTGACGGCTTTTCCGGAAATGTACTATTAAAATCCATTGAAGGCACTGCCATGTTCATGGGCAGTTTAATGAAGCATAAGATATTTAAGCGGAAGAGTAAAATCCTCGGACCTGTTCGGGCAGGCTTGGGCTATCTGCTGTGTAAGCCCGGCGTGAATGAGGTTATGGGAATGCTGGATTATCGTACCATTGGCGGCACGCAGTTTCTTGGTATTCAGAAGCCGGTCATCAAAGCCCATGGCTCTTCCGACCAAATGGCGTTTTGCAATGCCATTCATCAAGCACAGGAAGCCGCAGGCAAGGATATTTCTGCCCAGTTGGAGCAGGGACTGGCGGCATTAAAGGAGATCAGCAATGATTAACGAATTGGAAGCGGCGATCGGTTATCGGTTTCGCAATATCACTCTGCTTCAGAATGCGTTGTCCCATTCCTCCTATGCCAATGAACGTTGGCACAATGGCCTGAAAAGCAACGAACGGCTGGAGTTTTTGGGTGATTCCATACTTGGCATGCTGGTTGCGGATTACTTGTATCAAAAATTCCCGGACCGTTTGGAAGGGGAATTGACCCGTATGAGAGCTGATATGGTTTGTGAAAAGACCTTGGCAAAGGTGGCTAATACGCTGAATCTGGGCAAGCACCTGATGCTGGGACGCGGTGAAGAATTGGGCGGCGGCCGCAATCGGGAGTCGATTTTGGCAGATGCCGTGGAATCCGTAATTGCTGCCTGCTATTTAGACGGTGGAATGGATGCGGCGATCAAATTCATTCAGAAGTTTATTTTGGTGAATGTGCCGTTGACCAAGCTGCAGAACACGGACTATAAAACTGCATTGCAGGAATTGGTGCAGCAAAAGAAAAATCAGGTGCTGTGCTATAATCTGGTTGGTGAAAGCGGACCGGATCACGATAAGGAATTCCGTGTGGAGCTGGAACTGAACGGTGCGGTTGTCGGTGTGGGTGTCGGCAGCAGCAAAAAACGTGCCGAGCAGGATGCCGCCAGAGAGGCGATTGCATTGTTATACCCGGACCAGACATAAAAAAATGACCTGCTGGAGCAGGTCATTTTTGATTACGCATGAAAAGGAGCGCTGCAGATTTGCAGCGCTCTTTTTGACTTACTTATACAGTGGGAAACGGGCGGCAATATCTGCAACAGTTTCCTTAACTTCCTTGGCAGTTCCTTCAAAATCACGGGCGGTTTGACCGATGCAATGGGCAATGCGCTTCATTTCAGCTGCTCCCAGACCGCGGGTAGTCACCGCCGCAGTACCCACACGCACACCGCTGGTGATGGAGGGCTTTTCCGGATCACCGGGAATTGCATTCTTGTTCAGTGTAATGTGGTTTGCATCACAGCGTTCCTGCAATTCCTTGCCGGTAATATGCATGGGACGAAGGTCAGTAAGCATCAGATGGTTGTCCGTGCCGCCGGTAACAAGGTCAAAGCCTTCTTCTATTAGGGCCTCTGCCAGCACCTTTGCATTGGCAACAATATTATGCGCATAGGTTTTGAAGTCGTCAGACATGGCTTCCTTCAGGCAGACAGCCTTGGCAGCAATAATATGCTCCAGAGGTCCGCCCTGTGTTCCGGGGAATACTGCGGAATTCAACTGCTTGGCATACTCCTCTTTGGCCAGGATCAAGCCGCCGCGGGGTCCGCGCAGAGTTTTATGGGTGGTGGTAGTCACCACATCGGCATAGGGCACAGGACTCTGGTGGGCACCGCCGGCAACCAGACCTGCGATATGCGCCATATCTACCATCAGAATTGCGCCAACCTCGTGGGCAATATCGGCAAACAATTTAAAATCGATCGCACGGGGGTATGCGGACGCACCGGCAATCATCAGCTTAGGCCGGTTCTTTTTCGCCAAATCCCGAATTTCGTCGTAATCGATCAAACCGGTTTGATGATTCACATCGTACGAGACAACGTTATAGTATTTACCGGAGAGATTGGCGGGGCTGCCGTGGGTCAGGTGACCGCCGTTGGCAAGGCTCATACCCATGAGCGTGTCACCGGGCTGAAGGAAAGCCAATTCCACTGCCATATTTGCCTGTGCACCGGAGTGAGGCTGTACGTTCGCAAATTCGGCACCGAACAATTCTTTTGCCCGGGCAATACAAAGGGACTCCAGCTCGTCCACACAGTGGCAGCCGCCGTAGTAGCGTTTTCCGGGCAGACCTTCTGCGTATTTGTTTGTCAAAATGGAGCCCATGGCGGCAATGACGGCAGGGGATGCAAAGTTTTCCGATGCGATCAGCTCCAAGCCGTATTCCTGCCGGTTAAACTCCTTTTCCATCATCTGCGCAACGACGGGGTCAAAGGAAGCAACCAGGCCGATGCTGTCCAGCAGTTTTCCGTTCATAAACGAGTCCCTCTTTCTGTTTTATTCTGATAGTACAATTGTTTTCGCTATATAATAACATACATTTTGGCTGTTTGCAACAAGTTTTATGTGCCGGGATTGGCTAATATAGCCTAATTTTTAATAAATATATTGAAAAAAGTATATAAACCTGGGTTTTATTGGCGGATAAAGGGTTAAAAAGTTTTAAATTGTCATTTTTTACATAGATTTTTGCGCTTTTTCAGATGAAATAGTTGTTTTCACTAAAAAAGACAAATGTCGCTGTCGTGGGGATTGACATTTTATGGGGTAGGTGGTATGGTATGGTATACTATTTTATTATAAGGGGGCAGATTTATGATGTTTCGTTACATGTGTTTGAATTCGATTTCGCAGGTTGGCTTGGGTGGCTTTGGCTCCGGTTATTCCTCAGTGGACTCCATGGACTCAGCAGATGCATTGTTGGTCAGAAGCGCTGATATGCATCACACTTCTGTTCCTAACAACGTAAAATGTGTGGCAAGAGCCGGTGCGGGCGTGAATAACATTCCTCTGATGGCTCTGGCAGAGCAGGGCATTCCGGTTTTTAACACCCCGGGAGCAAATGCCAACGGCGTAAAGGAACTGGTCTTTGCGGCAATGTTGCTGGCCGCCAGAGATGTGGTCGGCGGCATTAACTGGACTGCGAGTCAGGTGGGCAACGAGCAGGTTGCCAAGGACACAGAGAAGGAAAAGAAAAAATTTGCAGGCTTTGAGCTGTCCGGCAAGAAGTTGGGCGTCATCGGCCTGGGTGCGATTGGCCGGTTGGTTGCCAATACGGCCATCCATTTGGGCATGGAAGTGTTTGGCTACGATCCCTATATCAGCGTTGACGGTGCATGGAATCTGTCCAAGAATGTCCAGCACAGCAAGGATATCAAGGAAATCTATGCAAATTGCGACTATATTACCATCCATGTACCTTTGATGGATGCCACCCGCGGCATGATTTCCGCTGAGGCCTTTACTTTGACCAAGCCCACCGCCGTGCTGATCAATTTGGCGCGGGATGTGCTTGTGGATGAGCAGGCGGTTGTGCAGGCCTTGGAAGAGGGACGTTTGTGCAAGTACGTGACAGATTTTCCCAATCCCACGGTTTTGGGCAAATCCGGTGTTATTGCGATTCCCCATCTGGGAGCTTCCACCGAGGAATCTGAGGATAACTGTGCGATTGCGGCAGTCAAGCAGGTCAAGGACTTTTTGGAAAACGGCAATTTGACCAACTGTGTCAATTTTCCCAACTGTCAGATGGGTATTTGCGCTTCTGCCAGCCGCGTCGGTATTTTCCACGAGAATATCAAGTCTATGATCAGCCAGTTCACGGCGGCATTGGCACATACCAATATTGCAAACATGAGCAATGTCAGCCGAAATACTCTGGCCTATACTCTGCTGGATTTGGAAGAGCCGCTGACAGAGGATACTATCCGTGCCATCGAGGCCATTGACGGAGTTTATCGGGTATACGTGGTGAAATAAGAGGGGAGGAAACAGCTTTGTTTGAACAGCGTATTTATAACTTTTCTGCAGGTCCGTCCATGCTGCCCCTGCAAGTGCTGGAACAGGCAGGACGGGAAATTACCAATTATCAGGGCAGTGGTATGTCCGTGATGGAAATGAGCCATCGATCCAAGGTTTTTGCCAAGATTTTTGCAGAAACCAAGGAAAAGTTCCGTACCCTTCTGCAGGTTCCGGAGAATTATGAAATTATGTTTCTTCAGGGCGGTGCTTCCACCCAGTTTTCGGCGATTCCCATGAATTTGATGGGCATGACCGGTAAGGCGGATTATGCACTGACCGGAAATTTCTCCACTTCAGCCTGGAAAGAAGCCAAGCGGTATGGCGATGCAATCGTTGCCTGTACTTCCGAAGGGGAGAATCACTGCGATATCCCAACATCCTTCCAGGTGCGTCCGGATGCATCCTATTTCTATTACTGTTCCAACAATACCATTTATGGCACCCAATGGAAAGAGGTTCCCGATACCGGTGCAGTTCCGCTGGTATGTGATATGTCCTCCGAAATTTGCAGCAAGCCAATTGATGTGAGCAAGTTTGGCGTGATCTATGCCGGAGCACAGAAAAATCTGGCGCCGGCAGGTGTGACCATTGTGATTGTCCGCAAGGATCTGATCGGTCATGCTATGCCTCAAACACCCATGATGCTGGATTGGAAAAATCAGGCAGACAACGATTCCATGCTGAACACACCGCCCTGTTGGTGCATTTACATGCTTGGGCTGGTATGTGACTGGCTGGAGGTGCAGGGCGGTCTGTCCGGCGTTCAGAAGATCAATGAGAGCAAGGCGAAGATGCTGTATGATGCCCTGGATGCAACACAGATCTTTGCCTGCCATGCAAAGAAGGAAGCCCGGTCTGACATGAATGTCACCTTCCGTACCGCATCGGCGGAATTGGATGCGCTGTTTGTGGCCGAAGCAGAGAAAATCGGTCTTTCCAATCTGAAGGGACATCGTAAAGTCGGCGGTATGCGTGCATCCATTTACAATGCCATGCCGGTTGAGGGTGTAGAAAAGCTGTGCGATTTTGTTACCCGTTTTGATAAAGCTAATCGCTGATTGGGGTCTATACAGTAAAAAACGGAAAAAGTCTTGACAAACAGTTTTGTCGGGCATATAATAAGGAAAAAATACAAACCGTTGAAGCGGAGATAACGGCGATGATGCCATCAAAGAGAGCCCGTGTTGGTGTGAGTCGGGTATGAAACAAGTCGTCAAATGGACCGCGGAGGGCACAGTCAAAGGGGCAACCCGAGTATTCTGTGACGCGAAGGCATGCGTTAGTTGCCGGGGATATGCTGGTATCCCGAAAAGTGCACGGATAAAACCGTGAATCAAGGTGGCACCGCGAATATACGATATTCGCCCTTGACGGAGAGCAGTCTCTGTCAAGGGCGTTTTTTATGAAATCACAGGAGGAATTACCATGGAATTTAAGGGCATTGAGTTTGATACTTACTTTAAGCACTATCCCAATCAGGAGGGCTTCTTTGGAAAATACGGTGGCTGCTATATTTCTGAGGATTTGCAAAAGGCAATGGAAGAAATTCGGGAAGCTTATTTCACGATTTGCAAATCACGGAAATTCATCAGCGAACTGCGGCGTATCCGGCAGGAATTTCAGGGACGTCCCACACCGATTTCCTATTTGGAGCGCTTGTCCGGCAGCTTAGGAAATGTTCAGCTGTACGTCAAGCGTGAGGATCTGAACCATACAGGTGCCCACAAACTGAACCACTGCATGGGTGAAGCTTTGCTTGCAAAATATATGGGCAAGAAAAAGGTGATTGCGGAGACCGGTGCCGGTCAGCACGGTGTTGCATTGGCCACTGCCGCTGCCTATTTCGGTCTGGAATGCGACATTTATATGGGCACTGAAGATATTAAGAAACAGGCACCCAACGTGGCCAGAATGAAAATCCTCGGCGCCAACGTGGTGGAAGTGACAGAAGGTCAGGCAACGCTGAAGGAAGCTGTGGATGCCGCCTTTGCTGCCTACGCAAAGGAATACAAGGATTGCATCTACTGCATCGGCTCCGTGTTGGGACCCCATCCGTTCCCGATGATGGTTCGTGATTTCCAAAGTGTGGTTGGTATCGAAGCAAGAGAGCAGTTTCTCAATATGACCGGCGAATTGCCGGATGCGGTGGTCGCCTGTGTTGGCGGCGGTTCCAACGCCATGGGTATGTTCTCCGGTTTCCTCAATGACCCGGTGGAGATTTACGGCATTGAGCCTTTGGGACGTGGAACGGCTCTGGGTGACCATGCTGCCAGCCTGAAATACGGCACAGAGGGTATCATGCACGGCTTTAACAGCATCATGCTGAAGGATGAAAATGGAGAACCTGCTCCTGTCTACTCAGTGGCAAGCGGTTTGGATTATCCTTCCTCCGGTCCGGAACATGCCTTCCTGCACGATTTGGGACGGGTTAAATATGACGTCATCAACGATGAAGAGACCATTGATGCATTCTTTAAACTGGCTCGCCTGGAGGGTATTATTCCTGCGATCGAAAGTGCCCACGCAGTTGCATACGGCATGAAGCTGGCAAAGCAAATGGGGACCGGTTCGGTTCTGATCAACCTGTCCGGCCGCGGCGACAAGGATATGGACTATATCATCGAACATTACGGCATCCGATAAATAAAAAGTGGACTGTTCCAAAGAACAGTCCACTTTTTTCTTAGAAAAATCAGCCTTCAAAATCCACCTGTGTGGCAAGAGAAGAATCCTCACGGAAAGCGCAGTCGCAATCACAGTTATCGCAGTCCTTGTCGCAGCGGTAGCAGCGGCAGGCACCCAGGGTCTTACGAGCCCAGGCAACGATTCTGTCACCGTAAACAGCAACAACATAGACAATGCCAGCGATAGCGGCCAGAGCAATGACGATTCTGATGATAGTCTTAGATGTTTTCATAATGAATCCCTCCGTTTATTTATAGTTCCTAACACCAGTATAACCAATACCGAGAAAAAAAGCAACAACAATTTTTCAATTTATACATATCCGTACATTCCCCGGATGCTGACTTCTCCGGAATGGACGGATTCAATTTTCCCGTCGTCAAATTTGACGACAAGTGCAGCATTCTCGTCCACGTCAAGAGCCTTTCCGTGGCGGATTTCGTTGGGAAGCAGCAGGGAGATTTCCTGACCGATGGTGATGCAGTCTGCGCGGTAACGCTGGAGAATGTCAGAGGAACACCCCAGCTGTTGACTCATTTGCTCCAGGGCGACGATGATTTCGCTTATAACGGTACTGCGCACGATGTTTTTATCGGTACACATATGCAGAGAAGTTGCTATATCTTGCAGCTCAGGGGGAAATGCATCCTCTTTTTGGCAGCAGTTGATGCCAATGCCAATGACGGCATATTCTACGGTGCTTCCGTGCCTGAGGGATAATTCGGTAAGAATTCCGCCCAACTTTTTTCCACCAGCTACCAGATCGTTGGTCCATTTGATATTGGGACGCAGCCCGGCGGCTCTCTCAATTCCGTCGGCAACGGCGACGGCAGCAGCGCAGGTTAAATGCATCAGTTGATCAGCAGGAAGATTGGGACGGAGAATCAGGCTCAGGTAGATTCCGGTTCCCTCAGGGGAGTGGAAGCTTCGTCCCATACGTCCCCGACCATGGGTTTGCATATCCGCAATGACCATGGTCCCGTGAGGAGCACCGGCAGAAGCCAAGCGCTTGGCTGATGTATTTGTGGAGTCTATGCTGTGGTAACAGTGAAGGTTTCCCCGCCAGGGAAAGCTGGCGGGGAGTTTTGCAAGAATGTCATTTTTCATTTTAATCAATGTCCTTCAGGACCTCTTCCGGCGGATTATCCAGTTGTTCCGGTCGGGCAAGGATGCGTCGATAATGTTTGAAGAAGGCGGCGTAAGTATAGCCGTCTGTAATGCGCTCATCCAGAACAAACTTGCAGTCTACATACTTACGCTGTACCACCGTACCGTCCTCCAGCACCTCAACCGTCCGACGCTTGCATCCGAAGGAGCCAAACACCGGAAGGTTGCCGAAGTTATACAGATGGTGGTAGATGGGCTGGATACCCAAAGAACCCATGGAGGTAAGGAAAACAGAACCGTGGAAGGGGCTGACTTCCAGTATGAATCTGGGAAGCAGACTGAAATAATCCAATGTTTTCAGCAGCCAGACAACAAATTTCAGCACCACACCGGGAATCATGGATAAAACACCGGCAGTGTTATCCATTCCGGAATCCAGAGGGGTATTCTTCGCGTTTTCCACAGTTGCCTGCAATTTTTTGTATACATCCTCTGCAGTATCCCGGGGTGTCAGGTGAACCTTGAGCACTGTTTCCGGAGCATCCACAGTCATTTCCTTTTTGACCGTCAAGCAGAACTGGATATCCTCGCCACGGCTGTAGATCTTCTGACCGGCAATAAACCGGTTGATGGCCGGGAATTTGCACACACCACGGCAGTAAGCGGCCAGCAAGACATGCATAATACCGAAATTGGTCAGACCCTCTCTGCGCTTTTGACGGATATACCGGTCAATGTGGGTGATCTCCAGAGATTCTGCAAAGAGATTGGAAGAATCGTTGCGGGTGACCATGATATAGGGAGAAACCATGTTCATGGCAGGAAGCGTACGGATAAGCCGACCATCCTTACGGTCACCCCAGGTAGGATGGTATTCATTTCCGGGATGCACACGCATGGCAAAGGTCAGCAGGAAGCATCCGAAAAACAGAAGAATCTCCGGTAAGAAGGCTTCCAGCATCGGGAGGGAGGTTCCCTTATCGTGCAAAAGCCACGCATTGACCCCAAGTCCCACACCGAACACAGCCAGCAACAACCAGGGGCTGGAGACCCGTCCGGAAAGGACAATGGTGTAAACTACGCCGCAGAAAAACAGCAGGACGCAGAACAGAGCCAGCATCATGGTGTTATTGCCGAGGAAGCCGTGGGGACGGATCGCATAGAAAAATGTCATAAGCCATACGGGAATTGCGGTTTTGTAAAGATGCTCTTTGCCATCGAGCAATACGATGAGCACGTATAACAAGGTAGCTGCAACCGGCAGAACGATTTGAGTCCACACGTTCAGTTGTTCCCCTGACCCTTTCAAACAGGCGAATACAATGCGGATCATTGCCGAGCCAACCAGGCATAGCGCCATCAGCCATGTCAGCACATTTTTGCGGCTGACATAATAATGTACTCTTTTTTCCATAACATACACATTATAACAAAATTCGCGGCGCTTGGCAAGAACTTTTTACAGCCACACAGTCCATGAGAGGTGGATAAATAATCCACTTTTGGACATACTAGCCGGGAGGTGACAGTATGGAACAGGGAAGATACCCCGGAAAGATGACGGATGAGAATATCCGGGAAATTTTTGCAGGCGCAGGGGATTTCAATTTTCGGGAGCTTACCTGCGGTCAATGGACATTGTATGCATACGCGATCGACGGACTCACTTCCGGAGGAGATGCGTCGGAATATGTGGTAAAGCCTATCACGGAGCACCTGTCGGCAGACAGCATGGAACAGTTGTATCAAAAAGCACTCCGGGGTATGATCTACAACTCTGTGGCATCTGCCTGTGAGGATTTGGATTCTGTTGCACTGAAGCTGGTCAATGGCTTTTGCGTCATACTGTTTCCGGAGGTTGGGGCGATTGCCTTTGAGGTCAAGACCGGAGAAAAACGCAGCATATCTCCACCGGAGGTAGAACATACAGCCAAGGGTGCAAAGGATGCGTTCGTAGAAACAGTCCGTTCCAACACCAGTTTGGTTCGCCGCCATTTACGCACGCCGGATCTGAAATTCTATGAGACGCAGGTAGGCAAACACTCCATAACAAACGTATCGGTTGCGTGGATAGAGGGAGTAACGGATATTACCCTGGTTGAGCGAATGAAATGCCGTTTGGAAAAAATGGATACAGACGGGTTTGTCACACCTTCTGCCGTGGAAGAGTTGATTACCGGCTCACGCGCGACGGCATTTCCGCTATTGCAATACACAGAACGGGCAGACCGATTTAGTGAGGGCCTGCTGGCAGGTCGCGTAGGAGTCCTGGTAGACGGGATTCCGCTGGGCTATCTTGCACCGGTGGACCTGGGTGTGCTAATGGAATCGCCGGAGGATTGGGGAAGGGATTTTGTTTCGGCTTCCTGTATCCGCATTCTTCGTTACGGTGCATTGCTGCTGAGTCTGTTATTGCCGGGTCTGTTTATTGCTATGGCGACATTCCATCAGGAGATGATTCCGTTACCACTGTTGCGCGCTATCATAGAAAGTAAGGAATCTGTTCCTTTTTCCACAACCTTTGAGGTTTTGTTGCTGCTGTTGGCATTTGAAATCTTACAGGAATCCGGAGTGCATCTTCCCGCATCAATCGGACAGTCCGTGTCGATTATCGGAGGTATCGTAGTCGGTACTGCTGCGGTGGAAGCCAAACTGATCTCACCGGCTGCTTTAATTGTTGTCAGTGTTGCCGGGGTTTGCGGTTATGTGCTTCCCAATCGGGATTTTGCAGATGGGATTCGGGTTTGGCGTTTTGCATTGGCAGGACTTTCTGCAATAGCAGGACTGTTTGGATGGACGGTGGGATTTTTGATTTTAATTATCCATCTCTCATTTTTGACCAGCCTGGATGTTGCATATCTGTCTCCGTTTTCCAAAGGAAGGTCCGTATCCCTACTGCGCGGAATTAAAAAACAGGGAGATAAAAAGTGAAACGTTGGATTGTATACCTTTTAATATTGGCGGCGGTTTCCTTTGAGGGAGCGTACTCCTTTACCGGCACGGATGTTGCAAAACTTGCACCTGTTGAAGTTGTATGGCTTGAAGAACGGGATGGCGTCTTGTATCTGCAAACGGATACGAAGGATTTCGGAACGGGAACGGATGTGCAAAGTGCGTTGGCAGATATGAAAGCATCTGCTTCAGGTACGGTATTTCTGGATACCGCAGACTTTCTTCTGATAAAAGAGGGAAACGAGTCGCTGATTGAGCAAATGTATGCAATCCTTCGTCCTACATGTATGCTCTGTGTGGCGGCCCAAATGCCGGATATGGAAGCAGTAGCAGAGTTCCTGACTGCTCACGAGCCGAATGTTACACTGCGTCAATTTCAAAACGGTAAAATGACGCTTCCGATTCTTCAGGAGATAGAAGGGAGGTTTACTCTGCTTGCATAGAATTTCACCATCAAAAATGGTTGCATGGCTGACAGTTGCCTTGATCGGTCCGGTCCTTTCTGTGATCGGGAAAAGCGGATGGGGCGGTGCATTGCTGGCCGTTGGACTTTGCAGCGTCATAGCACTCTGCCGCTTCCAATTTGATAATGAGAAATTACCCCGATGGCTGTGTGTATTGGAATTTGTGTGGCTTGCAGTATTTCTGGCAGGTGCTGCACCCCAAAGCGGATACTGCTGGTCAGATGCCAGTGCGAATATGATTATCCCCATCGTGCTGATTGCCCTGGCAGCGGTATCCTCGCAAAAGGGAAGTGTACCATCCGCAAGAGTGGGGGCAACGCTACTGTGGTTGGTGTTTCCGGTGCTGGGAATCGTTGCAGTGGCCGGAGCAACAGATGTAGACCTTTCCCTTGTGCGCAGGGAGCTGACGACACCGGATGGAATGCTTCTTGGGCTGTTGCTGATTCCCTGTATGGGCCTGCTTATGCCGCAGAATAAACCGAAAAAAGCATTCTGGGCGATACCTGTGATAGGTGCTGTCGCAGTGATAATGGCAATCCTTTTGGATTCAGTGATGGGATTTTCTGTGGCGCAAGAAGCAGGGGACACCTTCTATGAATTCAGCAAGGGTGTCAATTTATTTGGGGTTGCTGAACGGTTTGAAGCGCTGGTGGCTTGTGTCTTGACAGCAGAGTGGTTTGTTCTGTTTTCCTTAATATTAAGCACTTCGCACCACTTGTGGGAACGGATTTCCACCAAAGGAATCGCATGGAGTGTGTGGCTGTGCAGTGCAATGAGCGTACTGCTTATGTGCAATTTGCACATCCCCGGACAATTGCTGGGTGTGGGATGCCTCATATTTTGGGGTTTTCTGCCACTTTTAACACAAGGTCTAGGGGTGGCAAAAAAAGTCATAAAAAAGCAAAAATAGGTCTTGACACTTGCGGCGGCGGAATGCTATTATATGCGGGCGCATAAGGCTTTTTTTAAGAAAAAAGTGCTTTAGAAAAAAAGTTAAAAATAAGCGAAAAAAGTTCTTGACAGAGGGTTTAAGATGTGCTAGAATAAGCAAGCTAACCGCCTGTCGG
>SVMA01000014.1 GCA_015067635.1 Oscillospiraceae bacterium
TCACTCTGATCAACGCAATGATGAACTATGGTGATGCTGTTGCTGCAGCATTCCCCGGATAATTCATCCAAAAGCATAAAAACCCAATAAGCAAGAAGTACCGGAGCCTCGGCTCCGGTACTTTTTTAGACAAAAACGGACAGTCACAGCTGTGCCTGTCCGCTTTTTTACTTACTGCATGCCCTGCTCGTAAGCTTCGATCATCTTCTTGACCATCTGGCCGCCGACAGAGCCGGCTTCACGAGAGGTCAGATCGCCGTTGTAACCGTTCTTCAGGTTCACGCCGACCTCGGAAGCAGCCTGCATCTTGAACTTGTCCATAGCTTCACGAGCCTGGGGCACATTGATCTGGTTGTTGTTCTTCATAATATTTCTCTCCTTTTCATAACCTTGGCGGTTTTGTTCCGCAAACATAGCATGACCTTTTTGAAGGGAAATATGATTGCTTTATTTCGGAAAACGACACATTTTTTACCAGACCATATATTTTAATCATTTTCAGAGCATATTGAGGACGTTCTGTCTTTTCAGGAATCCTCGCGGCCTAAAAGCCAATCCACAGAAACGCGCAAAATATCTGCTATGGCTACCAATTCATAATCGAAAACGGGGCGCTTTTGCCCCTCCAGCAAAGATAATGCAGGAGCGCTGATGTCTACTCCAACAAGCTGAAGCTTTGCCAATAATTCGTTTTGTTTCATATTGTGCTGTATTCTTGCGCGGGTTACCTTTGCACCAATGATATTGCGATTTCCCAATGCCAGTTTTCTTGGTTTCATTCTTTTCAACCCCTTCATATAGAATTATATGCAAGAAAGGGGTTGAAATAATTGGTAATACGAATTATAATATATTTCATTGGTTATACCAAATATAATGCGTGACAACGGAATAAAACGACGTAGCAATTGGAGGATAAAGCTATGATTGGAATACTTACTTACAATGCGCCCCACCGGAAGACCTATGATGTCTTGTGCCTTTTGAAAACGAAGGCTTATCAGAACGTTAGGGTCTATGCAACTCCGCTTCAGTATGAAAAAAGTTTTCGGCCGATCTATAATCACAGACCGGACACACCGCCGTATATCCCGGACACGGCGAGTATATGTGCGCAGTTTGGTTATTGCTATGTGGAGGGGAAGTTGTCTGATTGGGATATTCCTGAGGATGAGATTCTTTTAATATGCGGAGCAGGTATCATTCCGGAGGAGTTTCTCCGGAAACATACCATCTTCAATGCACATCCGGGATATCTTCCTTATTGTCGTGGTTTGGATGCCTATAAATGGGCAATCTACGAGGATATGCCAATCAGTGTGACTACACACCTTCTGGGGGGAGTATGTTGATGCAGGGGAGATTATTAAGAGAAGGATGATTCCTCTTTATTATAACGATACATTCCATTCAGTGGCATAAAGAGTATATGACAACGAGGTGGAGATGCTGGTGGGGGCGATCGACAAATTGCAGGATGAGCATGAATTTATATTGCCAGGGCAATATCCATTACATAAGAGAATGCCCCATAGCTATGAAATGCGTTTACTGGAGCGTTTTCACAGCAGGGCTCAAAAGATTCCGATTGTATAAGAAACGGCACCTTCCGGTGCCGTTTCTTCTTAGTAATTTTCTGCGTGGACTTCAAAATAGCTTTGCGGATGGTTACAGGTGGGGCAAACCTCGGGGGCGTTGGTTCCGACCACCAAATGACCGCAGTTGCGGCACTCCCATACCTTTACCTCGCTCTTGGCAAAGACCTCAGCGGTCTCCACATTGCGGAGCAATGCGCGGTAACGCTCTTCGTGAGCTTTTTCGATTTCGGCGACCAAACGGAACTTGGCGGCCAGCTCAGGGAAGCCTTCCTTTTCTGCGGTTTCCGCAAAACCGGCATACATATCGGTCCACTCATAGTTCTCACCATTGGCGGCGGCCATGAGATTGGAAGCGGTATCGCCAATGCCGTTGAGCTCCTTAAACCACAGCTTTGCGTGTTCCTTTTCATTGTCTGCCGTTTTCAAAAACAAAGCGGCGATCTGTTCAAAGCCGTCCTTTTTGGCACGGGAAGCAAAATAGGTATACTTGTTTCGAGCCTCGGATTCGCCGGAGAAAGCGGCCATGAGATTCTTTTCGGTTTGCGTACCGGCATATTTTGTGGGCATATTCATTACCTCCGTTATTTTGGATGGATTTTCCATCTCTTATCTATTAGTATACCAAAAGTTTTTCGTTTATCAATAGGTTTTGGATATTTTTCTGCCCAATGCTTGCAAAATCTTCCTGTTCGTGGTATGCTATTGACAGCAAAAAATGAGGAGGTGTCCCATGGCTTTACAAGAATCCGGAGAAATGTATTTGGAAACGATTTTGATTCTTTCCCGGAAGAATAGTTTTGTACGTTCCATTGACGTCAGTGAGCACATGGGATATTCCAAGCCCAGTGTCTCACGGGCGGTAGGATTACTGAAAAAGGACGGCTTTATTACAGTCGAAAAGGATGGGCATATCCATTTAACAGACAAGGGTCTTGCCTTGGCGGAGAAAATACTCTCCCGGCACACCATTCTTACCGAGATGCTTTTGCGCCTTGGTCTGGACGGTGAAACCGCCTCTGCGGATGCCTGCCGGATTGAACACGTCATCAGTGACGAAACCTTTGAGGCAATTAAGAACCATTTATCAAAGCATCAATAAACATCATTTGAGGAGGCAAATCCATGACGCTCAGCGAAAAGAAACAGCTTCAGTGCACAGCCACAAAGGTCCGTATGGGAATCATTGAATCCACCCACGGCGCCAAGGCTGGCCACCCCGGCGGCAGCTTATCCGCTGCTGAAATGTTCACCTATCTGTATTTCAAGGAAATGAACATCGATCCCAAGAATCCCAAGGCGGAGAATCGGGACCGTTTTGTTCTGTCCAAAGGCCATACTGCCCCCGGTTTGTATGCCACTTTGGCATACCGTGGCTTCTTCCCCGTGGAAGATCTGCCTACATTGCGGCACATTGACAGCTACTTACAGGGTCACCCCAATATGAATACAGTCCCCGGTGTGGATATGTCCACCGGTTCTTTGGGACAGGGTATCTCTGTGGCTGTGGGAATGGCTTTGGGTGCAAAGCACCAGAATAAAGATTTCCGTGTTTACACTCTGTTGGGTGACGGCGAAATCCAGGAAGGTCAGGTGTGGGAGGCATGCATGGCGGCCGCGCACTACAAGCTGGACAATTTGGTCATCGTGATTGATAACAACGGTCTGCAGATCGACGGAAAAATTGACGATGTTATGAGTCCCTATCCCATCGTGGACAAGCTGAGCACCTTCGGTTTCCATACCATCGCCATCGATGGCCACGATTTTGATGCCATTGAAAGAGCCATGAATGAGGCCAAGACCGTTAAGGGTCAGCCCACCGCCATCGTGATGAAGACCGTTAAGGGCAAGGACGTTTCCTATATGGAAAACCAAGCCAGCTGGCATGGCAAGGCTCCCAATGATGAGGAGTATGAAATTGCCATGAACGAGCTGAAGGCAATTCTTGCAGAACAGGAGGGCAAATAAAATGGCAGAAATCAAAAAAGTAGCAACCCGTGATGCCTACGGTGCGGCCTTGGCCAAGCTGGGCGAAGAAAAGAAAAACCTGGTGGTACTGGATGCTGACCTGGCAGGTGCTACCAAGACCTCCGTGTTCAAAAAGGCATTTCCCGAGCGTCATTTCGACTGCGGTATTGCTGAGGGCAATATGATTTGTATGGCAGCCGGTCTGTCTACCACCGGTCTGGTGCCTTTTGCATCTTCCTTTGCAATGTTTGCTGCCGGCCGTGCTTTTGAGCAGGTGCGTAACTCCATCGGTTACCCCCATTTGAATGTGAAAATCGGCGCAACCCATGGCGGCATCTCCGTTGGTGAAGACGGTGCCAGCCATCAGTGCTGTGAGGATTTTGCCCTGATGCGCTCCATCCCCGGTATGACAGTCATCTGTCCGGCGGACGGCGTGGAAGCTGAGGCCGCTGTCCGTGCCGCTTATGAGATGGACGGTCCTGTATACCTGCGGTTTGGTCGTTTGGCCATTCCTCAATTCCATGAAGAGGGTTTTCGGTTCCAGATCGGCAAGGGCGAGATTCTGAAGGACGGCGCGGATGTGGCGATTATTGCCAACGGTCTGCTGGTTTACGAGGCAATTCAGGCCGGCCAGATGCTGGCTGAGGCCGGTATTGAGGCCATGGTGATCAATATGGCTACCATCAAGCCCTTGGATGAGGAATTGGTGCTTGCCGCTGCCCAAAAGTGCGGTAAGGTCATCACCTGCGAGGAGCATTCCGTTATTGGTGGCTTGGGAGAAGCCGTTTCTGCTTTGCTGGCAGAAAAGCTTCCCACTGTGGTACGCCGCATCGGTGTGAATGACGAATTCGGTCATTCCGGTCCTGCAGTACCGCTGTTGAAGCAATTTGGGCTGTCCGCGGACCACATTGTGGAAGTGGCAAAGGAACTGTGCAAGTAAAAAATAGAAAGTGCGCTGCCATGCAGCGCACTTTTTGCGTCAAAAATCCGGAATAAAGACAGAATCGGCAGATTCGGCTTCTTGGGTAAAGCCTTCCAGACCGTTCAGATACATCCAGCTGAGAACGGCATCATATTCCTCGTCCGTGATCCGTCGGTTCATGGGTGCGGACAGCTGACCTACGGGGGTGTACTGGCGCATAAGGCTGACCAAGACATCTCCCGGGGAAAAGGTTTCTCCAATCCAGTCCAAAACTCTGAGAGAATTCTCCACGTGACCGGGTAAGATCAAATGGCGGATGATCACACCCTTGACGATTTTTTCGCCCTGCCACCTAACGGGACCGACCTGTGCCGCCATTTCCCGAATGGCTGTGGAGGCGAAGGAAAAATAGTCAGAAACGCCGGACAATTCCAGCGCAAGATTATCGTCTGCGTACTTCATATCCGGCAGATAGATGTCAATTTTTCCGCCTAAAGCGCGAATGCTCTCCGCTTTTTCGTAGCCGCCGCAGTTGTAAACTACCGGCACCGGAAGTTTGGGTTCCAAAGCGGGCAAAAGGGTGGGCAGGAACTGGGTGGGGGTCACGAGATCGATGTTTTCCGCCCCTTGGGCGATCAGCTTTTCCATTTCCAGACGCAACTGCCGACTGTCCATCGGTGTGCCGGCCGGCAGATGGCTGATGACCCTGTTTTGGCAGAATTTGCACCCAAGGGTGCAACCGCCGAAAAAGACGGCGCCACTGCCGCCGGAACCGGCCATAGCAGGTTCTTCCCATTGGTGGAGCATGGTCTTTGCCACCAGAGCTGTGGCAGGACAGCGACAAAATCCCACATGTCCATGGGTGCGGTCAGCACCGCACTGGTGTGGGCATAGCTTGCAATTCTCATAAGTCATAGGATCATCCCTTTTCATTCCCAATGGGGGAAGGCTTTCTTTTATATTACCACAACACGACCGGGGTTGCAAGAATGGCTTTTGTCGTGTTATAATGAAGCAAATGATGCAAGGAGAAATGGCAATGCTGGAAAAAAGCAAGGTTTATAAAGCGGTCATATCGGACTACACCTCGGAAGGGCAGGGAATTGCCAGAGTCGAGGGTTGTGTCGTATTCATTCCCAATGCCATTGTAGGGGAAGTCTGTAATGTCCGCATTGAAAAGGCGGCAAAGACCTGGGCAGCAGGGAAAATCGTCGAAATTTTAGAGAAATCTCCCCACCGCATCAACCGCGCCTGTCCGGTGGCGAAGCTGTGCGGAGGCTGTGCCTTTCACCACATGGATTATGAAGAGGAGAGCCGGATGAAGGCAGAGCGCGTCCGGGCCTGCCTGAACCGGATCGGGGGAGAGAATTTGGAACAGCTTCCGATTTTGGCGGCACCCACCTGCGAAGGCTATCGCAACAAGGCGCAATATCCGGTTTCAGCGAAAAAGGGAAAAGCCTATGCCGGCTTCTTTCGCCAGGGAACCCATGATGTGATAGAGAATCAGCGCTGTATGATTCTCCCGGAGGAATCCGATGCGGTGAAGGATATTGTAACAGATTATGTAAACCAATTTCGGGTCATGCCGTATGATGAAATTAACCATAAAGGGTTACTGCGGCACATATATGTCCGCAGGGGTGCGGTGTCCGGACAGGTTTTGGTGTGCCTGGTGCTCAACGGACGGCGGATTCCCAAGCCCGAGGTGCTGGTGGAACGGCTGAAAAAGGTGCCGGGCTTTACGACCTTGGTGATCTCCGTGAATACCAAGGCCGGAAACAGCGTGTTGGGTGAGGAATTCATTACCCTTTATGGCCCGGGATATATCGAGGATACGCTGTGTGGACTGAAATTCCGACTGTCTCCTAGGTCTTTTTATCAGGTGAATCATTATCAGGCACAAAAGCTGTATGCGGCGGCCATTGAACGCTCCCAGATCACAAAAAGCGATACGGTTTTGGATCTTTACTGCGGTGTGGGCACCATTACGCTGGCCATGGCAAAGGCGGCAGGAAAGGTAATTGGCGTGGAGGTCATTCCGCAGGCGGTGGAGGATGCCAGAGATAATGCTGTGCGCAACGGCATTGAGAATGCAGAATTCTTCTGCGGCGATGCGGGACAGGCGGCATTGGAATTGGAAAAACAGGGCATTGCTGTGGATGTGGTGGTGGTAGATCCGCCACGAAAGGGCTTGAATGGGGACAGCATCGAAGCGATTGCGCGTTTTGCGCCCCGTCGGTTGGTGTATGTGTCCTGCGACCCTGCAACCTTGGCCCGTGATGTGGCACTGCTTAAGGAACGGGGCTATAAGCTGGCGGATGCTTTGGCAGTGGACCTGTTCCCAAGATGCGCGCATGTAGAATCGGTTATCGTCCTTACAAAATCATAATTGCCGGCCGTGCCGGTGATAGGAAAAGGTCCCCTTGTGTGAAGGGGGCTGGCACAAATCTTTGATTTGTGACTGAGGGAGTGTCGCTACGAGAACAACCCCTCCGCCCGGTGTGCGCACTGGGCACCTCCCCTTACACAGGGGAGGCTTTTTCGTGCAGCATATCATACCGTCCTTACAAAATGAAGAACAGCCGTCTCCGGGATTGGAGACGGCTGTTTTCTATGTTGCCGCATGGGGGGAATAGATTTGCTATAAAGAGGAAGCGCTAAGGCACAAATTTTGCAACATTAAATTGCTTCAAATATTCCACTGTCGGTCGTTCTGTGAACTCGTTAAAATATATTTGTGCATGATAATCTCCATTTTTCATATGCAACATAAAGTTTGCTGGAACAACATCGGAAGTTGTAAGTTCGGAGTTATTATGTCGCAGTAAATATGTTTCAAAAACCGTATACTGGGTCTGCCCCTCTTGAAAAGTGTAGATCATTGTTTTTATATCAGACACCGGAGTGGTATAATAGATTACATCTGCATTTCTTTCTTCCACTTTTTCTTCTTTTGTAATGGTCACCAGGTTATTTTCGTAAATCTCTTCATACTCGTCCGAAACATGCCTTTCATACACTTCTTTGGCTAAACATATAAAATAAAGAGAGGTACCGTTTTCGTCTTTCATTGTAAAGTAATAATTGAGGCCTTTCCATGTCAGTTCAGAAAATGTGCAATTGGCAGGCGCAACAGGGCGGGTAAGGTTGGAGGAATCCACCGTTTTGATGCCGTGTTCATCCTTTGGGAATCGGGATAACATTTGCAATTGTCGTTCATCCAACTTGCGATTCCCAACGGTATCTGCAAATTCCTCCAAAGTAGAAATTCCAAATTTGGTTCCAATTGGGAAAAAGCCCCTCACTGTCGGGAATGTTAAATTCCTCTTTTAGATCTATGTAATGCATACCGTCAACAGTTTTAAAGGAGTACGGCCCGTTGTTGGAGCAGCCGGCCAGAACCACAGCTACCAAACCAATCACAAAAATACTTCTCAGAATGTTCTTCGTTGTTAAACTACCACCATTCAATAATGCATGTTTTCTCTTACAGCAAAAATCCGGCAGGGTTAGGCGGTCAATCCTGTGGGTTCAAGGCTTCCCAGCGTTCTTTTGTTAAAATGTTTGTATGACCGATGCGGACTTCGTGCATCAAGGGAACTGCAACTTCTTTACAGGTATGATGATAGATAAAGCCCAGCTTTTCCTGTACGCGTTTGGACTTGCTGTTTCCCTCGTAATAGCCGCACCAAACGGTGGTCATACCCAGTACTTCAAAGCTGCGACGCAAAAGCGCGTTTGCGGCCTCGGGCATGTAGCCTCTGCCCCAAAACGGCTTTCCCAACCAATATCCCAGCTCACATTCGTCGTCTCTGCTGGTCATATTTGTGCGACCGTTGAACTTCAGCTCAATGGCGCCAATGGCTTTGTCACTGCCTTTTTCGCATATCGCATAACATTCAGAACCGACCAAAACATTTCTTATGACATTCAGGCTATGTTCAATGCTTTCATGGGGCGGCCAGCCTGCGATTGGACCAACGGCAGGGTCTTTGGCATATTCGTATAGGCTTTCGGCATCCGATTCCACCCAGGGGCGAAGCACCAGTCGGGCTGTTTCCAGTTTCATAAAGCGGTTTCTCCACATTCTTATTTGTATATATATTATATCATGGAAGGGACCAAAAAGCAACGATGGGATACTTTCTGGAAAATTTTAAAAAAGCAAACAGGGGGCTGGCTTTTTTCTTTCTTTTCCTGTATAATAGAAATGATAACCGAAAAACATCAGGAGGATTCTTTATGAAGTATGGTTTTGGCGTGGATATTGGCGGCACTACCGTCAAAATCGCATTTTTTGATTTGGATGGCAAGCTGCTGAGCAAGTGGGAGATCCCCACCGTTATTGAAAACGGCGGCTGTCGGATTTTGCCGGATATTGCGGCTTCTATTTTGCAGTACATAAGAGAAAATAACTGCAAGCAGGAAGATGTGATCGGCATTGGCGTGGGTGTCCCCGGTCCTGTGGATGATGGAGGAACCGTCAACTGCTGTCACAATCTGAATTGGGGCGTTTTTAATATCCATGCAGCGCTGGGTGAGTTGACGGGGCTTCCGGTCAAGGCCGGCAACGATGCCAATGTGGCGGCGCTGGGTGAAGCGTGGAAGGGCGGTGCCAACGGCTGTGAAAATATGGTGCTGGCAACCTTCGGCACCGGTGTGGGTGGCGGAATCGTCATCAACGGACAGCCGGTTAACGGTGTCCACGGTGCGGCCGGAGAAATCGGACACCTGACGGTCAACCGCTACGAGCAGGAGCCCTGTACCTGTGGCAAATACGGCTGTGTGGAGCAGTATTGCTCTGCCACCGGGGTGGTGCGTCTGGCGAAAAAGCATTTGGCGCTGAGAGATCGGGAAAGTGTACTGAGAGAGCAGACACCTTTAACCTGCAAGGCAGTTTTTGATGCGGCCAACCAAAAGGACGCGCTGGCCATGGAGATTCTGGAGCAGGTTTATGATTATATGGGTCAGTTTTTGGCCTCTGTCTGTTGCGTCACCGATCCGGAGGTTGTGGTTTTGGGCGGTGGTGTCAGCCGCGCGGGACAACCCCTGTTGGATGGTGCCAAGCGGTATTTTGACAAATACATTTTTCATGCTTCCAGTACCATTCGGTTTGCGCTGGCTTCTTTGGGTAATGATGCCGGTGCTTACGGCGCGTTCAAGCTGATTCTTACCCAATATCAAAACGGTTGAGCACCAAGGAGAAAAGGAAAATGTACAATTACAGGAAAATCCAGGAGGATTTGTATTGGGTCGGTGCCAATGACCGGCGACTGGCCATGTTTGAGGGCGTATATTCCGTCCCTGACGGCGTTTCTTACAATGCGTATGTGTTGCTGGATGAGAAAACTGTGCTGTTTGATACGGTTGACAAGGCAGTTGCAAGGATGTTCTTTGAAAATGTTGCGGCTGTGCTGCAGGGTCGTGCCCTGGACTATGTATTCGTGCATCACATGGAGCCGGATCACTCTGCATTGTTGGAGGATGTGATTCTGCGCTATCCCAATGTAAAAATCGTGTGCAATGCGGCTACACGGAATATGATTTGCCAGTTCTTTGATTTTGATATGGACAGCCGTTGGGTAGAGGCAAAGGAAGGGGAAGTGTTCTCCACCGGCAAGCACAATTTCTGTTTTGTCAAAGCACCCATGGTTCACTGGCCGGAAGTCATGGTATCCTTTGATACCACTGACGGTATTTTGTTCTCTGCCGATGCCTTCGGAACCTTTGGCGCACTCAATGGTGCGCTGTTTGCAGACGAGGTGGTTTTTGACCGGGATTATTTGGATGAAGCCCGTCGGTACTACACCAACATTGTTGGCAAGTACGGCCGGCAGGTATCAACGCTGCTGGAAAAGGCGACTATGCTGGATATTAAGCTGGTTTGCCCCCTGCACGGCTTCGTGTGGCGGAAGAATATTGGCTACTTTGTTGACAAATATCTCCATTGGGCGTCTTACACTCCGGAGGAAACCGGCGTGATGATTGCCTATGCATCCGTCTATGGCAACACAGAAAATGCCGCTGAGATTTTGGCTGTCAAGCTGCGGGAAAAAGGCATTAAGACCCGGATATATGATGTTTCCGTGACACCGGCTTCCGATATTATTGCCGCCGCATTTCGGTACAGCCATTTGGTCTTTGCCTCCACAACCTATAATGCGGGGATTTTTGTCTGCATGGAAGCCCTTTTGAGCGACCTGGTGGCACACAATTTGCAGAACCGTACGGTTGCTTTGCTGGAAAACGGCTCCTGGGCACCTACTTCCGGTGGCCTGATGCGGAGCATGCTGGAAAAATGCAAAAACATGAACATTCTGGATGCCGGTTTGACCATCCGTTCTTCTGTAAAGGCAGACCAAATCCCTCAGCTGGGAGCAGTTGCGGATGCCCTTGCGGCCACCATTCTTCCGGAAACCGGAACGGATTACAAAGCACCCGCGGTGGATAATAACGCAGTATTTAAGCTGAGCTACGGTCTGTTTGTCCTCACGGCCCGGGAAAACGGCAGGGACAACGGCTGTATCATCAACACTGCCACACTGGTGACGGATACGCCCAAACAGATTCAGATTGCGGTAAATAAGGCGAATTTTACCCACGATATGATCAAGCGCACCGGTGTGTTTAATGTATCTGTGCTGAACCAGGAGGCGCCCTTTGCAACGTTCCGTCAGTTTGGCTTCTGCTCCGGCAGGGATACGGATAAGTTTGCGGAAGTGTCCTATAATTGCCGCACGGAAAACGGTCTGCGCTACATTCCGGAAAACTGCAATGCGGTGCTGTCCGGCAAGGTGGTGGAGTCCTATGATTGGGGTACCCACACATTGTTTATCGCCAAGCTGACGGAGGCAAAGACCTTGAACAATGTGCCCAGCATGACCTATCAGTATTATTTCGACCATGTCAAGCCAAAGCCTGCCCCCACGGCTGAGAAAAAGGCCGGTTGGGTGTGCAAGATATGCGGTTATGTCCATGAAGGCGAAGTATTGCCCGAGGACTATATCTGCCCGCTGTGCAAGCATGGGGCGGAGGATTTTGAAAAACTGTAACAGAAAAAGCCTGCCGTTTCGGCAGGCTTTTATTCCTATATGTACCGGTGGGGTGTTCCTTCCCCACCTTTTTCGCGTCACACTGCTGCGCCTTCAGCGACACACTTGACGAAAAAATGTACCGTTTTTCTCTGTCGTCACAGCGTGAAAGTCGGTTTTCTTCGTCCATCTTCAGTATAACCGACTGGGAAGGGTTTATGCAAATTATTTTTCCAAATGCACATTTAAGTGGGGATAGGTCATTTCGATGCCTTCCTTTTGGAACGCGTCCAAAATTTCCCGGTTAATTTTATTGTACACATCCCAATAGTCTTCGGTGTTTACCCACACGCGCAGAACATAGCTGATGGCACTGTCTCCATAGCTGCTTAAGCCTGCGTAGGGTGCAGGATCTTTGCGTACCCGTTTATCCTCTGCTGCTGTCAGCAGGGCCTTGACGACGGTTTCGGGATTGGCGTTATAGGCTGCGCTGACGGTAATATCCACCCGACGGGTTCCGGTGATGGTATAATTCACAATTTCGGCAGACACCACAGCACTGTTGGGGATGGAAATTATTTTATTATCCGGTGTGACCAGCTTGGTGTAGGCGATGCCGACTTCCTTCACAGTGCCGGATTGACCGGCAATTTCCACGTAGTCATTGGAACTGAAGGGATGGGTATACAGCAGGGTGAAGCCACCAATGACATTGGCAAGCATATTTTGCAGTGCCAGCGAAATTGCCAGAGTTGCCACGCTGGCAAGAGCGACAATGCCGGTGACGTCAATGCCCAGAGAGGAAGCGAGGATCAAACCCAGCAGCACATAAAGAACGGTTTTAACAAGGGTCTTGATTAAACTGTGCGCCGCCTTTTCCAGCTTGGAGTTTTCCAAAAACTTCTTCAGTATGCGCATAATCAGCCGAATCAGCAAATAGCCCAACACCGCAAGAAGGATGGTCTTGAAGGAGGCACTCAGCAAATTCCAGCCGGTGGCCGTTACCCAATTCAAAAATTCTCTTATCGTCATATTTTTGCTCCTGTTCAGATAGTATCCCTATTATACCAGTATTTTTTCTAAAATCAATGACATTCCCAATTTTTTATTTTTTGTAGATTCAAACAGGCAGCGCAGCTGAGGCATTTGCGCCCTTGACAGGGATTATTTCCCATGGTAAAATACTTCTGTCGCAATGATCGGAAAGAGTACCGCAGGGAAGCCTCTCAGAGAGCCGGGGCCGTTGGCTGAAAGCCCGGGCGAAGCGGAAGCGGGAAAGTGCATCCGGGAGCGTAAAAGTGGATAAAAAGCGATAAATGAGAGTGGAACCGCGAGTTTTTACCCGCCTCTTGTACACAATGGTACAAGGGGCGTTCTTTATTTTCAAATTATTAAGTGGAGGGAAACGGTATGTATCTCTATAATTCTACCAGTCACAAAAAGGAGCTGTTCGTTCCGAACCGGCCGGATGTGGTAAAAATGTACACCTGTGGACCGACGGTCTATCACTACGCCCATATCGGCAACCTGCGCACCTATATTATGGAGGATGTGCTGGAAAAGGCTCTGCGCTATACCGGTTATAACGTCAAACGGGTCATGAACATTACGGATGTGGGGCATTTGGCATCCGATGCGGACACCGGCGAGGATAAGATGCTCAAGGGCGCCAAGCGGGAAAACAAATCCGTCATGGACATTGCCAAATTCTACACCGATGCATTTTTTGCCGATTGTGACAAGCTGAATATCAAGCGTCCGGATGTGGTGGAGCCTGCCACCAACTGTATTGATGAATACATCCACATGGTTTCCAAGCTTTTGGAGACCGGAAAAGCCTATTTTGCCGGCGGAAATGTGTATTTTGACACTTCCACGCTGGAGAAATACTACGTATTCGGCGAGCATGACGAGGAAGATCTGGCAGTCGGCGTGCGGGATGGCGTGGAGGAGGACTCCAACAAGAAAAACAAAAACGATTTCGTGCTTTGGTTCACAAAGTCAAAGTTTGAGGATCAGGCGCTGAAATGGGATTCGCCCTGGGGTATTGGTTATCCCGGCTGGCACATTGAGTGCTCCTGTATTTCCATGAAGCATTTGGGTGAGGATCTGGATATCCATGCCGGCGGTATCGACAACGCCTTCCCTCATCACACCAACGAGATCGCCCAGTCGGAAAGCTACCTGGGACACAAATGGTGCAATTACTGGTTCCATGTCCACCACCTGAATACTGAGGGCGGAAAAATGAGCAAATCCAAGGGAGAATTTTTGACGGTTTCTCTGTTGGAGAGCAAAGGCTATGATCCGATGGCGTACCGTCTGTTCTGTCTGCAAAGCCATTACCGCAGAAATTTGGTGTTCTCCTGGGAGAATCTGGACAATGCGGTGGTTGCCTATGACAAGCTGATCGCAAAAATTGCCGGACTGAACAGCGAGGGAGAAGTGGACCAGTCTGCCTTTGATGCATTGAAGGAACGCTTTGTGGGCGCACTGAACGGTGATTTGAATACTTCTCTGGCGGTGACGGCAGTTTATGATGTTTTGAAGGCCAAGTGTAATGATGCCACCAAGCTGGCCGCTTTGGCAGATTTTGATCAGGTCTTGAGCCTGAATCTGATTTCTGCCGCAGAAAAACTGAGAAAGCAACAGCAGGAAGAAGCGGCGGCTTCTGCCGATCCGGAGATCGATGCAATGGTCGCTCAGCGTACTGAGGCGAAAAAAGCAAAGAACTGGGCGGAGGCTGACCGCATACGTGACGAATTGAAGGCCCGGGGCATTGAAATTATTGATACACCCCAGGGTGCAAAGTGGAGAAAAGTATGAAACTGCTGATTTTAGACGGCAATTCGGTTATTAACCGGGCATATTTCGGCGTGCGGCCCCTGACCAATCGTGAGGGGCTTTACACCCATGCCATTTACGGTTTTCTGAATATTCTGGAGAAACTGGAAAGGGAAGAACAGCCGGATGCGGTATGTGTTTCCTTCGATTTGCATGGGCCGACGTTCCGGCATTTGCAATACGACGGCTATAAAGCCACCCGCCATGGGATGCCGGAGGAGCTGGCAATGCAGATGCCGGTGATGAAGGACGTCCTTCGTGCCATGAATATTCCCATTTATGAATGTCAGGGTTGGGAAGCAGATGACGTTATTGGTACGGTGGGCAGAATCTGCTCCAATAACGGTTGGGAATGTGTGATTGCCACCGGTGACCGGGATTCTCTGCAGCTGATTGATGAAAATGTTCATGTCAAGCTGGTGATCTCCAAGCCCGGGCAGACCACGGCGACCCTTTATACCCGGGAGAAGTTCCGGGAGGAATACGGCTTTGAACCAAAGAAAATGGTGGACCTGAAGGCGCTAATGGGGGACTCGTCCGATAATATCCCCGGTGTACCCGGTGTGGGTCCCAAGACGGCTACGGAATTGCTTTTGCAATTCGGTTCTCTGGATGGAGTCTATGAAAACTTGGCGGATGAATCCATTCGACCCAAGCTGCGAGAGAAGCTGGAAGCAGGCAAGGAAAAGGCCTATCTTTCTTATGACCTTGCCACAATCCGGCCGGAGGCACCCATTGACTTTGAGCCAATTGATGCCGTAATTCGACCCTATAACAAACCGGAATTATATGCGCTGTTCCAAAAACTGGAATTTGTCAAGCTGATTGATAAATATGGCTTGCGGGGTGCTGCAGCGGAAGCCCCTAAAAAGGCAAAGGTGCAGATACAGGCGTTGCCCCGCTGCGAAGAATTGCCGGAAGGGAAAGTGCCCTGTGCCGTTTATTTGGCAGAGGACGGTACTTTGGGCATTGCGTGGGAAAAAGGCGTTTATACCATGACGCCCATGGAAGTGCAAATGACCGGCGATTGTCTGTCCGGACGGATGGATTGTATTTGCCATGATATGAAAACCACGATGCACCGTCTGGATGATATGGGGCTGTGTTATGGCGAGTTTTCTTTTGATACCGCATTGGCGGCTTATGACCTGAATCCTTCTCAGTCGGATTATCCGGTTTCCAAGCTGGCTACCAATTTCCTGGGCACCAGCGTGGAGGACGGGGATGCGGCGGCCTGTGCAGAGGCCTTGTGGCAGTTAAAGCCGGTGCTGTCTGCAGAGCTGGAAAAGCAGGGAATGAAAGAGTTGTATGAAACCATTGAGCTTCCCCTGTGTCCGGTGCTTTACCGCATGGAATGTGCCGGTGTGGCTATTGACGAGGAACAGTTGGCGCAGTTTGGCATCATGCTGACCCAGCGGATCGATGCGTGCGAAAAGCTGATATACAGCTACTCGGAAGAGATATTCAACATCAATTCCACCAGACAGTTGGGAGAATTGCTGTTTGAGAAGCTGGGACTGCCCCCTGTAAAGAAGACGAAAACCGGCTACTCCACCAATGCGGATGTGCTGGAAAAATTAAAGGACAAGCATCCCATTGTTCCGGCGATCATGGACTATCGGATGCTGACCAAGCTGAAATCCACCTATGCTGACGGCTTGATGAAGGTGATCGGTCAGGACGGTCGGATTCGAACCACCTTCCAGAATTTGGTGACGGCTACCGGCCGGCTTTCCTCTACCGAGCCGAATTTGCAGAACATTCCGGTGCGAACAGATATGGGCGCAGAGATCCGGAAGATGTTCGTGCCCAAGGCCGGTTGTGTACTGGTGGATGCGGATTACAGCCAAATTGAGCTGCGAGTACTGGCGCATATTGCGGATGATCAGGTGATGCAGCAGGCCTTTATTGCCGGACAGGATATCCACACGGTAACGGCAGCACAGGTATTCGGAGTTTCGCCGGAGAATGTGACAGCCTTGCAGCGGCGTCATGCCAAGGCGGTGAATTTCGGTATTGTTTACGGCATCTCCGAGTTCTCTCTGTCGGAGGATATTGGCGTTTCCCGTTGGGAAGCCAAGGACTATATCGAAAGCTATCTGACCAATTACAGCGGTGTGCGCAGATATATGAAGCAGGTGGTGGCGGATGCCCGGGAATCGGGCTACACCCAGACCATGTTTGGCAGACGCCGTTATATTCCGGAGCTTACGGCCAGTAATTTCAACATCCGTCAGGGTGCGGAGCGCATCGCACTGAACACCCCCATCCAAGGCACTGCGGCAGATTTGATAAAATTGGCTATGATTCGCGTGGATAAGGCTCTGCGGGAGGAGTATCCCCAGGCCAGCCTGCTGCTTCAGGTGCATGACGAACTGATCGTGGAATGCCCGGAGGAGATTGCACCGGAGGTTGCCCGGGTGGTGAGCCGGGAGATGGAAGGGATTGCGGCACTGAAGGTTCCGTTAACGGCAGAGGCAAAAATCGGAAAGAGCTGGTATGAGGCAAAATGATACGGTTGGAGAAAATGACGGATGCCCACGTTGCAGCCGTGGCGGAGTTGGAAAAAGTCTGTTTTTCTGACCCGTGGAGCGAAAATAGCGTGGCATCGGAACTAAGGAATCCCTTGTCCCTGTGGCTGGTTGCCATGGAGGGCGATACGGTTGTGGGCTATGTTGGCTCCCAAAGTGTGGAAGGGGAATCGGACATGATGAATGTGGCGGTGCATCCTGAGTATCGCCGTCAGGGCGTGGGACAAAAACTGGTGATTGCCTTGGAAGAAGCCCTGAAAGAGACGGGCAATCATTGTCTTTCTCTGGAAGTACGCGCTTCCAATGCTCCTGCCATCGCTTTGTATGAAAAATTGGGCTTTGCGCAGGTGGGATTGCGTCCCAATTATTACCGAAATCCCAAAGAGGATGCCTATATTTTACGGAAGGAGTGGACGCTGTGAATATTTTGGCGGTAGAATCTTCCTGCGATGAAACAGCTGTGGCCATTGTGCGCTCCGGACGGGAAGTGCTGTGCGACTGTATTGCTTCTCAGGTGGAATTGCACCGCATTTACGGCGGCGTAGTGCCGGAGATTGCTTCCCGAAAGCATATCGAGGCGATTTACGGACTGGCAGATCAGGCGCTTTTGCAGGCGAAGCTTACTCGCAAGGATATTGACGCGGTAGCAGTGACCTATGCACCGGGACTGATCGGTGCGGTGCTGGTGGGTGTCAATTTTGCCAAGGCGGCAGCCTTGGCTTTGGGAAAGCCCTTGATTCCGGTGCATCATATCCGAGGGCATATTGGAGCCAATTATATTGCCTATCCGGACTTGGAGCCCCCGTTTCTGTGCTTGGTGGTGTCTGGCGGTCATACCATGATCGCGGAAGTCACGGATTACACAAAAATGCGGATTTTAGGCACCACATTGGACGATGCGGCAGGGGAATGCTTTGATAAGGTCGCCCGGGTGCTGGATATGCCCTATCCCGGCGGTGCAGCTCTGGATAAGATGGCACAGCTGGGGGATGACAGGAAATATCCCTTGCCCCGCAGTAAGCCGGGGGCAAATCCCTATGATATGAGCTTTTCCGGCCTGAAAACTGCAGCGCTGAATCTGATTCATCATGCGCAGCAGGTGGGAGAGGAATTGGATATTCCCGGTCTGTGTGCCTCTTTTTCTGCAGCAGTTTCCGATACCTTGGTGCCCAGAGTGGCGCAGGCCATCCGGGAGACGGGGCTCAAAAAGGTTGCAGTTGCCGGCGGTGTGGCAGCCAATTCCCGGATCCGCAGAGATATTCTGGCAGCTGCGGAAGCACTGGACGCCCGGGTTTACATGCCTCCGCTGTCCCTTTGCGGTGACAATGCGGCCATGATCGGAGCGCAGGCGTATTATGAATTTTTGGCAGGCAATACGGCAGACATGAGCCTCAATGCGTATGCCACCAAGTCCATTTTGGGCGAAAAGATCTGAAAAAATGCAGGAGTCCGCGCGGTCTCCTGCATTTTTAGAAAATTACAGCAAATGTATAAACACTCTGTATAATTATTATTTGCAACGGCAAAAAAATACGGTAAAAAGTTGAAAATACACAGCATTCGACCGGTTTCGACAACACATAATCGGGGGGATGCCTTGTGCAAAAGTCTGTGGAAATTGTGAATAAACGTTTAGAAAGCAGAAAAATTACAATATTATGGTAACTTTATACACAGGCAGTATTCACTTTTTTACAACTTTTGATGCAAGATGTCCGGGAAAGGAGAAGCAAAGTGCTTTGTATTGCGACCAAAATCCACCAGCTTGATTTTTCAAAGTTGATGGAAATATATATTGAGGGGAATCAGGAAAACGGAGCACTGCTATGCAGAGATATGTCCCCCAATCAGCAGCTTTTACAGGCGGAACAAGCCTTCTATCAGTATTTGACGGGAAGCTATTTTCAAACACAGGGAGCTATGTATGCCATTTGGACGGAGCAGGGACAGTATATCAGTGCACTGCGCTTAGAGCCTTTTTTGGACGGACTTTTATTGGAAGCTCTGGAAACAGCTCCCGCTTTCCGGCGGCAGGGCTATGGCATGAAGCTGATACAGGCTGTGCAAAAAGCATATCCGCAGAAAATCTATTCCCATGTTTCCAAACGGAACATTCCATCCTTGCGCATCCATGAAAAATGCGGTTTTTGCCGTGTTTTGGATTATGCCCGTTATATCGATGGCTCGGTGTCCCAAACGGCGGTGACCCTCTGCTATTCCGGTGGCGTTTTTTAGGAGTTGAAATATTATATATTTCGTGGTATAATGCAATTTCAAGAAGGATATGGAGTGTATACGGCAGACATGCAGACTGCCATGGAACCAAGTTCAGAGGAGGACTTGATTACAAAGAAAAAAGAGGAAAGAAACATGCAAAGAAAGAAAACGCTGAGTGGCATTAAAAGCCTGATACGTAGCGTCGAGGGATTGCTGGAGCTTTTAATTCTCACAGTGATGTATTATTTCATATTCCGCCATGGGTATGATCCGGAACTGTTCCATCCCTATCTGGGCTACGGAAAGTATGTTTTGTGCAGTCTTTATATATTGCTGACGATGGTACTGTTTTTCAGCATGGACGGTTTCAAATTCGGATATCTGCGCAATGGGGATGTGTTGGCATCTCAGCTGATTTCACTGGTCATTTCCAACTTTATTACTTATTGGCAGCTGTGTCTGATTGCCAATGTGGTTATCAGTCCCATGCCAATGGTGGTTTTGATGCTGGCCGGTGCAGTGGTTGCCTTCATTTGTACCTTTAGCTACTCGATCATCTATCATCATCTGTACGTACCCAAGGACATGGTGATGATTCTGGGACGCGATGAGGCGGTTACCCTGAAGTTCAAGATGGAGACCCGACCGGACAAGTACCGTATCGTTAAGCTGATCTCCATAGAGGAAGGGTTGGAAAGCATCTGCCGGCAGATTGTGGATTATGATGCGGTTATCATCAATGACGTCCCCTCAAAAATCCGCAACGATATTCTTAAGTTCTGTTATCGCAACAAAATCCGCACCTATTTGACTCCCAAGGTCACGGACATTGTGGTTCGCGGAGCAGAGGACATCAACCTGTTTGATACGCCACTGCTGCTGGTGAAGGGCAATGGCCTGACGCCGATCCAGCGTATTTTAAAGCGTGCAATGGATCTGGTAATTTGTTTGATCGCATTGATTCCTGCGGCACCGGTCATGTTATTGGTGGGTATCGCCATCAAATTGGAGGATCGCGGTCCGGTGTTCTATAAGCAGGAACGGGTTTCTCTGGATGGCAAGGTCTTTAAGATACTGAAGTTCCGCAGCATGATTGTGGATGCGGAAAAGGACGGCAAATCCATTCCGGCCACCGGAAGGGATCCCCGGATCACCAAGGTGGGGCGGTTGACCCGTGCAACCAGATTGGATGAACTGCCCCAGCTGCTGAACATCATCAAGGGTGATATGAGCCTGGTAGGTCCCCGTCCAGAGCGACCGGAGCACATGGAAAAATACGGAGAGGGCATTCCGGAGTTCGATTTCCGCACCAAGGTTAAGGGCGGTCTCACCGGCTATGCACAAATCTACGGAAAATATAACACATCTCCCTATGATAAGCTTCGTCTGGACATGATGTATATTGAGAACTACTCCCTGATGCTGGATATCAAACTGATTTTGCTGACCTTGCGTATTATGTTCAGCAAGGAAAGCACCGAGGGCTTTGAAAAGGCAGAGGAGCTGGAACAGCAGTCTGCAGAGGTTCTCCAGCAGATGAAAGAGGAAGCGGAAGAAGCAAGCAAAACCCAATAAGCAAGAACCCGTCTGTGAAGACGGGTTCTTTTGGTTTTACGAAATGCGCAACCGGTTGACAATTTGGGCGCAATCGTTTATCATAAAGGGGAGCATTTTTGCTGTATACGTTACCTGGGAGGTATATCATGAAACGTTTATTTGTATTCCTGTTGGTTCTTTGCCTGCTTTTTAGCATTGCCGGATGTACCGGAACGGCAGAGACACCGCAGAGTACCGAGCCCACCGGTGAATATGTCCTGCAGGGAGTAGGGGAGGCGGTTAAGGTGGAAGGAAATGAACGCGTCTTTTATCAGGTTTTCGTCGGCTCCTTCTCGGATTCCGATGGAGACGGCATTGGCGACTTGCGGGGCTTGATCGAACGGTTTGACTATCTCAATGACGGGGATGACAATTCCGGCAAAAGCCTTGGCGTGGAAGGTATTTGGCTGAATCCCATTTTCCTTTCGCCCTCTTATCACAAGTACGATGCCATGGATTACTATAAGATCGACCATCGGTTCGGAACAGAGGCAGACCTGCGGGAATTGATCACCCTGTGCCACAGCCGCAATGTTCAGATCATTCTGGATCTGGTAATCAACCACACTTCCAACCAGCATCCCTGGTTTTCTTACTTTGCTGAGGCACATCAGAAGGGCGATACCGAAAATCCCTACTATGACTACTACACCCATTCTGCCGCGCCTGTAAGCGGCCGCACCTTCCGGCAGATTCCCGGGGCGACGGACTATTATGAGTGCAATTTTGACGGCGGTATGCCGGAACTGAATTTTGAGAATCCTGCGGTACGGCAGGAAATGGTGGACCTGGCAAAAACCTATCTGAGCATGGGCGTGGATGGCTTCCGCTTTGATGCGGCAAAGTATATTTACTACGGGGAAGAAGTCCGCAATGCGGAGTTCTGGGATTGGTATATGGGTCAGCTCCGTGAAATTAAGCCGGATATTTACACCGTTGCAGAGGTGTGGGATGCGGATGCATTGACCTTCCCGTATTTTACTTCTACAAATTGCTTCAATTTCTCCATGTCCCAGCAGAGTGGACAGATTGCCAAGGCGGCAAAGGGCGGTAAGGTAAGTGTCCTTACCCAATACATGTCCCGCTATATTGCACAAATTAAGGAAAAGAATCCTGACGCAATGCCCATTACCTTTATTTCCAATCACGACATGGATCGGGCCGCAGGATTCCTCTATGCCCCCGGACAGGGCCACATGGCGGCAAACCTGTCCCTGCTCCTGCCCGGTTCCTCCTTCATCTATTACGGCGAGGAGATTGGCATGCTGGGCTCCAGAGGCGGAGCCAGCACGGATGCAAACAGGCGGCTTGCTATGCTCTGGGGAGATGATGACACGGTGAAGAATCCCGTGGGTTCCACCTATCAGGCGGAGCAGATCAACGGCACGGTGGCGGACCAGCTTCCCAAAGCGGAAAGCTTGTATAATCACTACAAAAAAGTAATCGCCATTCGGAAAGCGCATCCGGAAATCGCAAAAGGAACCTTCACCCCCATCGACAACGGCTTCCTGTCCACCTATAACGGAAAATCTGTTGCGGTGCTGCACAACACGGATACCGAGCCGCTGACCATTGACCTTTCCAAAATTCCCAATCTGCCCTGTAAGACACTGAGTGCCTTCGCGGGCATGGGAAATGTAACTCTGGAGGGAAATATACTGACCCTTGCCGGTCAGACCAGCGCCGTCTTGCGATAAGAAAAGCATAAAAACCCCGGGCAGTCGCCCGGGGTTTTGCATATAAAAATCAGTACAGCAGATTCTCTTCCGTCTCGGGGTCGAAGAAATACATGACCTTGCCGGGGAAGGTGATATGCAGAGGGAAGCCGGTGTGCATTTTGTTTCGTTCCTCGTGAGAGAGGTTTACGGTGGGGGTACGCACGATGAGCTTCTCTCCGGTGGAGGTGCTGACGTGGAGATGCAGCTCGCTGCCCATCATTTCGTTGACCAAAATCGTGCTGTCGATGGTGTTCTCAGCGCCAGCTTCGACGATGGAGATGTGTTCGGGACGCACGCCCAAAATCACATCCCGGGAGGTGATTCCCCGTTCCTTCAGCAGCTGTCCGTTCACACCGTCCACTTCCATTCTGGAGCCAAAGGGTGTGACGTAGAACTTGCCGTTTTCCTCAATCAGCTGTGTCCGCACGATATTCATCTTCGGCGCGCCGATAAACTCTGCAACGAAGAGGTTTGCGGGGTAATCAAACACCTCATCAGGGGTGCCGACCTGCTGAATGAAGCCGTCCTTCATAATGACAATCCGGTCACCCAGTGTCATAGCCTCGGTCTGGTCGTGGGTAACATAGACGAAGGTGGAGTCGATCTTTTGCCGCAGCAAAATAATCTCAGCACGCATTTGGTTACGCAGCTTGGCGTCCAAATTGGACAGAGGTTCGTCCATCAGGAAGACCTTGGAGTCACGAACCATGGCGCGGCCGATGGCCACACGCTGACGCTGACCGCCGGAAAGCGCTCTGGGCTTTCGGGTCAGATACTCAGTGATGCCAAGCACCTCAGCGGCCTCGGTAACACGTCTGTAAACCTCATCCTGCTTCATCTTCTTCAGACGCAGGCTGAAGGCCATGTTCTCGAAAACGGTCAGATGGGGATACAGGGCATAGTTCTGGAACACCATTGCAATGTTCCGGTCACGGGGCTGCAGGTCATTGACCACTTCACCGTCAATCTCGATGGTGCCACCGGAAATGTCTTCCAGACCGGCCAGCATACGCAGTGTTGTGGACTTGCCACAGCCGGAGGGGCCAACCAAAACAATAAACTCCTTATCTGCAATTTCCAGATTAAAATCGGCAACGGCAGGTGTGTGGCCCTTTTCGTAAATCTTTTGTACGTTTGTAAATTTAACAGTAGCCATAATCTTCTCCTCTTATCCTTTCACTGCGCCGCCGGTAACGCCTTCAACATAGTATTTCTGAAGCATCAGGAATACGGCGGTAACAGGCAGTGCGACCATTACGCCGCCGGCACAGAAGGTGGTGTAGTATTCGTTCAGGTTGGTTTTGGACAGCCATTCGTACATACCCACGGCCACGTTCATACCTTCGCTGTTTTCGTGGATGATGTAGCTTGCAGTCATGAAGTCGCCCCAGGGAGCCATGAAGCCCATCAGAATGGTGTAGATGACGATGGGCTTGGCCATAGGCATGATCACCTTGTAAAAGACCTGGAAACGGGTAGCACCGTCCACACGGGCGGCTTCGTCCAGACTCTTGGGAATGGTGTCAAAGAAGCCCTTGGACACATAGTAGCCCATACCGGAGCTTGCACAGTAGACGATAATCAAGCCCACAGGCGCCATTTCCATGGTCAGACCTGCTTCGGCAAAGACCTTATAGATCAGGATCATGGTCAGGAAGCCGGGGAACATGCCCAAAATCAGCATGATGTTCATCAAGCCCTGTCTGCCCTTAAAACGCATACGGGAAAGGGCATAGCTGACGGACAGAATAAAGAATACCTGGAAAAATGCGGTGGCAACGCCCATAATGCCGGTATTGACAAACCATTGCATAAAATCGGTCTTGGTGATCAGCTTGATGTAATTATCAAAACCGAACTGCTTAGGCCACAGATAACTGACCTGTTGGGTAGTTTCCACGCGGAAGGATTCCAGAAGGATTCCGAAGAAGGGGAAAAGCCAAATGACCGTAATCAGAGCCAAAACGATGTAAATCGCTGTATTGCTCAGTCTGCGGGATGCCTTGGCACCCATGCTTCGACGGGTCTTTTGGGGAGAAAGTCCTGCATCAACGGAAGTTACAGTGTTCTTTTCCATTATTTGAAATCCTCCTCATTCTTTGTAGATGGTATGACATTATAGACAATCAGAGACAGTGCTGCAACCACAACGAATATCAGGATACCCACGATGGAGGCCATATAATACTTGGAATCCGTGCTGCCCAGTGTCATTTTGAACAGCCAGGTGATCAGCAGGTCCGTGGAGCCGACGGATGCACCGCCCGGGGTACCCATGCCGGTATCCAGAGGATTGCCCTGTGTCAGCAGGTAGATAACGTTAAAATTGTTTAGATTGCCTACGAAGCTGGTCAGCAGGTAAGGACCTGTGACAAACAGCATGTACGGCAGAGTAATGCGGGTGTACTGCTGGAAGGGCTTGGCACCGTCGATTCGGGACGACTCATACAAATCGTTGGGGATATTCATCAGAATGCCGGTAGCCATCAGCATGATATAGGGAATACCGATCCAAATGTTAATGACAATCAGCAGGATTCGGGCGGAAAGCTCTGTATCCCACAGGGAAGTGTTGTTGGTGCCGGCGAACCAGCCCCAGTTTACAAGCAGCTTACCGATAATGCCAGTGTCATCAAACAAACGGGAAACATAAAGCAGAGAAACAAACTGAGGGATGGCAATGGTCATGACCAGAACCGTCCGCCAGAACTTTTTGAATTTAATGCCCTTCTTATTGATCATAATTGCCACGAACATGCCCAGGAAATAGTTGGTGAAGGTGGCAAAGAAGGACCACATCAGCGTCCAGGAAAGGATTTCGCCAAAGGCCAGACCCAAACCGCCGGAGCCGAAATTGAATAGTGCGTTGAAATTGTCAAGTCCCACCCAGGAGAACAGGTTACTGTAACCGTCATGGGCGGCATCATAGCTGGTGAAGGCCACCAGAACCATGAAGATAATCGGCAGAACCGTAAAGGCAAGAATGCCGATAATGGGCAGGGACAGCAGAGTCTTGTGGAACTGATCGTCCACCAGAGAGCGCATATCCGATTTGGCACTCTTTACCTTTTTGCCCTGCGCAGTGATGTCCATGCAGATCCGGCACTGCTTTATCTGCAAGCGCCAGGTATAGAGGAAACCGATAATAAACAGAATGGTCAACAGACCGTACAGCAAGACCTTTACAGAGTCATCGCCGGGCTGCCATACATCTGTGTCGTAAACAGCGTCGTAAACGTATCCGCCCTGAACAGTACCAATGGTGGCACCATTCTGGAACCATTGTCCCTTGCTCAGCCAGTAAAGACCGCCGCTGGGAACAATCATGTAGCAAATAAAGACGGCTTCGAACAGGAAGAAGAACAGACCGCGCAGGATCTGCCCGTAATAGATGTTGCCGAAGCCAAAAATAAAGTAAGACAGTTTAACGGCCCAATTACCCTTGGTAAATGTGGTGAAGATGTCCACAAAGAAGGCTTTGATGCCGAGACCGATCTTTTTGAAGAAGCCGAGAAAACCGAGAAGCAGCTTCAGCAGGAACCGTGGAATACCTGCAATAAACAGCTTCAGTTTGTATGCAAACTTTTGCAGTTTATTGAGCTTCAGGTACTGTAAGTCATTGAGTTTGTTCATACAAAACCATATAAACCGGAGTTTATATTCTACCTCCTTGTCGTGATAAAAAGGCATTGTCAGCCAAATACAGACGAATCATGTCCCTACATATCGGCGAACAATGCCTTCTGCCAAGGATGGGGTGAGCCTTAGGCTCACCCCTAAATCCTCAGTCAATATTTAGTTGGCGGGAATCAGGTTCACAACAGCGGTGCTGTTCTCGCCCAGAACCAGCTGGATGTAGAACTTACCAGCGGTCTCAACCTTGAAGTTAGCCTTGTCGGTGGTGGGAACGTTGGTATCGGCATTGGAAGCGTTATCGCCGTAAGCGACCTTCCAGCCCATGCCCTGACGAACCTTGAATTCTGTGCCGACGGTCAGGTCGAAAGCTTCTTCAGAGGTCCAGGTGCCAGCAGGATCTTCCTTCATGGCGAAGTCAGTGCCCCAGCCGGAGTCCTTAATGCCACCGATAACGGTGAAGGCAGCTCTCTGCTCGGGGGTCAGGCTGGTGAAAGCATTCAAAGCATCGGTGTAGGCATCCAGACCGGCCTGCAGTTCAGCCTCGGTGGTAGCAGCCTTGGCAACAGCGCCCAACAGCTTAGCGTTGTCCCAGAACACGCCAGCGATCTGGCCCTGAGGAGTTGCAAAAGCGTTCTGAGCAGCCAGAGCGGTCAGGGATTCGTTAGCCTTAACAGCCTCGTTCTCCTGAGCCTTCTTGTTGGAGGGACCCCAACCGAAGGTGTTGAAGCGAGCCAGCTGATTTTCTTCGTTGGTCAGGAACTGAGCCAGCAGCTGCAGAACAGCGCCCTTCTTGGCGTCGGTCTGAGGCTTAACGCCCATCATCTTGTAGCCGGAGTAGGAACCCAGCTGATAGGACTTGCCGTCAACGGTGAAGGAAGGCAGCTTGGTAGCGCCCAGGTTCTCGCCGAAGTGAGCCTTGGCAGCGTCAGCATTCCAGGTACCGGTAACAACAACACCGGCGTCGGTGAAGATGTCAGCATTGCTGTCGTATGCGGTGGAGTTGGTCAAAATCTGCATGCCCTTCATGGCGATCATGCCGTTTGCAGAGTTGAAGGTGTCATCCACGCTGGTGAACTCGCCCTTAGCGTCGGTAGTCCAGGTGGTGTGGCAGCCGGTAGCAAAGAAGAATGCAGCGGTGTACCATGCATTTTCCAGAGCGAAACGAACCTTAACATTGTTCTTTTCACATGCAGCAACGATCTTAGCCAGATCCAGAGCTTCCTCTTCAGTGATGATGCTCTTGTTGTAGTACATGTAGTAGCCGTTGTCGGAAGTCAGGGGGTATGCATAGATATCGCCTGCAACCTTAGCAGCGGTGACGGAGCCGGCATCGTTATTAGCGATGATAGCTTCCTGGGCAGCCTTGCCGGGCTTTGCCAGAGCAGAAGCCTGCACCAGACGTGCCAGCTGGTCCTGTGCGAAGCAGAACAGGTCGGGAGCAGTTGCAACGTCAGCAACGACCTTGGAACCTGCGTCAGCTTCGGTAACGCCTTCGATCTTGGCAGTAATGGTGATGCCGGGGTTGGCAGCATTAAAAGCCGCGATCTGCTCCTGGAATTGAGCAGCTACGCCGTCCTTCTCACTGACCCACATGGTAATTTCGTAATTACCGGTCAGATCAGCGCCGGTGCCCTGAGTTTCTTCGGGGGTGCCGGAAGCGCAGCCTGCGAACATGCCCAAGCACAAAATCAGTGCCAGAGCCACGCAAAGAATCTTTTTCATGTTAATCCTCCTAAATGTAACCGCTTGCGCAGTCGTATTTTTTAGCCAACTTTCCACAAGATTGGCTTCGAGTAAAATATATATCCTTTTTTGCGAATTGTCAAGAGGGCAAAAAAAGAGTGTGCATGTTACACGGAACACACCCACTCTTTTTGTGCAAGATGCGGAATATTTTTAAGAAAATTCCCCCGTTTTTTCCTGTGGCAGGGAGTAGCCTTCCAGCATTTGGCAGAAGATATCCAGGGATTGCAGGGGGTGACCGTCAGCATCAAACAGTGCCTGGTTTTCTACAGCACAGCCGCCGTAGTATCTGCCGGCGTCATCTGGGTCATAACCGGATGCGTAGGAGCTGGCCCAGCCGGAGCCGTATTGCTCCCAAAGGGCTTGATTTTCAGCCAGAGAGGACTGTCCGACGGAAATCCAGGTGCCTTCCCAATAGAACACACCGATTGCGTTGGGAATTTTTGCGACGGAAGTAAGCAGATCCCGAAGGAAGCATTGCTGACCGTTGACGGAATAGGGATACTTCTGATCCGCGCTGGCAGAATTGGAGACGGTGTTATTCCAAAAATCAGTATTCTCCTGGGTATAGGCGTAGGAAGTTTCCGCCACCATTACCTTTTTGCGGTAGTTTTGGGAGATGTTTCTCAAAACAGAAGAAAGGTTTTCCAGACTTCCATGCCAGTAGGGGTAGTAAGAGGAAGCAAAAACGTCGTAATCCACCTGATAGGTATCCAGCTGTTTTGCGTAATAGGCATAGCTGCCGGATTTTTCCGGATTAGCAAAATGCAACGCCACCATAGCGGAAGGAAAAACCTCTCGAACGGCACGTGCTCCGTGGTTCATCAGACTGCAGATGTTTTTCCAATCCGATTCTCCGCATAGCTTCCCGTTGGTTTCGTTGCCTATCTGTACCATGCCTACTGCGATTCCTGCTTCCTTCAATTGCTGCAGACTGTCCAGGGTGTATTCGTAAAGGGCTTGTTCTTTTTCGCTGAAAGACAAATTTTCCCAGTCCAGCGGTGCTTTCTGCTTGGCGGGGTCCGCCCAAAAATCGGAATAGTGGAAATTCACCAGCAGCTTCATGCCGTGTTGGGTGGCACGCTTTCCGATTTCCAGCGCATTTTTAAGGTCACAGTTGCCGCCACCGTAGCCGTGGCCGTCTGCATCGTAAGGGTGATTCCAGACACGGACACGAATATAGTTCAGACCGTGTTCCGCCAGGGTTTGAAAAACGTCCTGTATTTGTCCGGCATCATTATAATAGATAACACCGCTTTTTTCCAAAGCCGGCACGCAAGAGGCATCCATACCGAGAATGAAATCCTTTGGGAGCGTTTCTGTTTCGGACATAGGCTTGGTCACTCCTTCCGCGTCCGGTGCTTCATCACCTGCATGACAGGCACACATTATAATGATAAGCAATGCAAGAAACAGCGGAAGCGGGCTTCGTCTTTTCATAAAATCTCCTCCTGACGATAGTCATTATATCAGGACAGGAAAGGAATGTAAACACAGGAAAATGAATCGGGCAGTTGATTTTGCGGGGAAGTCATGATAACATAAGAATCCAAATACTCCGAACGGGAGGAAAGAAAAATGGCAAAAAAACAATATCCCTGTGACAGCTTTCCCCATTTGATCCATGGTGCGGATTACAATCCGGAGCAGTGGATGGCGCAGAAGGATATTTGGGATGCGGACATGGAACTGATGGGGAAAGCCAACTGCAATGAGATGACGTTGGGGATCTTTGCATGGTCCGCCATTGAGCCCAGAGAAGGGGAATATGACTGCTCTTTCCTGGATGAAATCATTGAAAAAATAGGAAGCAACGGCGGAAAGGTGATTCTTTCCACGCCATCCGGTGCCCGTCCCCGTTGGTTGGCTGAAAAATATCCCCAGGTGCTTCGAGTGGATGCGCAAGGCAGGCGGGAGCACATCCGTGGGCGCCATAATCATTGCTTTACATCGCCGGTTTATCGGGAAAAGGTGCACAGCATCAACCGCTTGCTGGCACAGCGTTACGGAAATCATCCCGCGGTAATTGCGTGGCACGTTTCCAATGAATACAGCGGTCAATGCCGGTGTCCGCTGTGTGTTGCGGCTTTCCAGAATTATTTGCGGGAAAAGTTCCACGATGATATCGGAGAACTGAATCAGGCCTACTGGACTTCCTTCTGGAGCCATACCTATGACAGCTTTGAGCAGATCGAGCCGCCGGGAGAATTGACAGAAACAGGAATTCACGGGCTGAATCTGGACTGGAATCGGTTTGTGACCAGACAGACTGTCAGCTTTATTGAAAACGAGATTGCCCCATTGCGGGAATATTCAAGTCTGCCGGTGACCGTCAATATGATGTATGAGTTTACGGAGCTGGACTACCACAAAGTGGCTGAGGTCATCGATTTTGCTTCCTGGGACTGCTATCCGGAGTGGCACAACGGCGACAATGCGGTGATTGCCCAACGGGCAGGATTCTGGCACGACTTGTACCGCAGTCTGAAGAAAAAACCGTTTTTACTTATGGAAAGCACCCCCAGTCTGGTAAACTGGAAGCCCTACAACAAGCCCAAAGCACCGGGTCTGGACGTGCTGTCATCCATACAGGCAATAGCCCATGGCAGCGACAGCGTACAGTATTTTCAGTGGCGCAAAAGCCGCGGCTCGTCGGAAAAACTCCACGGCGCGGTGGTGGGACACGATGGGACAGGGGATACCCGGGTATTCCGTTCCGTGCAAACCACCGGAAGCATTCTCAAAAAGATTGACGAGATTGCGGGATCTTATGTGGACGCCGAAGTGGCGCTGATTTTTGATTGGGAGAATATGTGGGTACTGGAAGATTGTCAGGGCTTTTCCAATGTGGACAAAAAGTATATGGAAACCTGCTACGCATATCATCGGATTTTCTGGGAACGGGGCATCAACTGCGATATTGTATCACCCCACGGGGATTTGTCCGGTTACAAACTGGTGATAGCGCCCATGCTGTATTTGACAGATGAGGCAACAGCCCGCAATTTGGAAAACTATGTCCAAAGGGGCGGCACACTCTACGGAACCTACATGATGGGTACGGTGGATGGCAACGACCTTTGCTACCTGGGCGGTGTTCCCGGTGCCGGACTGAAAAATGTATTTGGATTACAGGTAGAGGAAATGGACAATCTGTATCCCGAGGAAAGACGCCATGCGTCACTGGGCGGTGTGAGCTACCCCCTGGAGGATTATTGCGAAACCGTAAAACTTCTGGGTGCGAAAGCGATTGCTCACTATACAGATGGGTATTATCGGGATACCCCGGCAGTGACGGAGTGTACCTTCGGTCGGGGCAAGGCCATTTATCAGGCCTGCCGTGACAGCGGCGGTCTGAAAGAGCAGATCCTAGCAGATTTGTTGGAAAAACTGGACATCGTTTCTACGGTGGACACCCGGGAAGCATTGCCCCACGGCGTGACAGCCCACAGCCGTACCGATGGTCAACATACCTATGTGTTTGCAGAAAACTATTTGGAAACAGAAGCCCCTGCGGTGCGACTGCACCGGCCGATGGAGAATCTGCTGACAGGGCAGATTGAGGATCACTGCAAGCTGACAGCCTATGGCTTTAGTATCTATAAGAGCTTGTAGAATTAAGGAGCAGTAACTTGAAAGCAGATAATCGAAACTTTGGATTTGCCCATAAAAGCGGCATTTTGATGCCGGTAAGCAGCTTGCCGTCGGAATACGGAATCGGCTCTTTCGGCAAAGAGGCGTTTGCGTTTGTGGATTTTTTGGCGGAGACCGGTCAGACCTGTTGGCAGGTTCTGCCGCTGAATCCCACTGCCTATGGGGATAGCCCGTACCAATCTCCCGCTTCACGGGCGGGCAGTCCGTATTATATTGATATTGATTTGCTGACGGCGGACGGCTTGTTGACGGAAGAGGAAAAAGATGAGGCAAAATTTTCAGGCAAACGGGTGGACTACGGCCATTTGTTTGTTCACCGCGACCCTTTGCTGAGAAAAGCCTTTTCCCGTTTTCAAAAGGACAGTGCCTATGAAGCCTTTTGCGAAGAGCAGGGCGGGTGGCTTTCGGATTACGCCCTGTTTATGGCACTGAAGGTCCACTATCAATATAGACCCTGGACGGAGTGGAAGGCTGAGCATAAGGAGATTGCCTGTGCCCGTACCCACGCGGCAGAATTTGCCGGGGAGATGGATTTTTGGCGCTGGGTGCAATATACCTTCCGTACCCAGTGGCAAAGGCTCCATGAGTATGCCCAAAGCAGGGGTGTCTTGATTATTGGAGATATGCCCATCTACGCGGCCCATGACAGTGTGGATGTTTGGCGGGCCAGAGAACAATTTCTGCTGGACGCAAATGGAAATCCCACGGTTGTTGCCGGTTTTCCTCCCGACGGCTTTTCACCGGACGGTCAGCTTTGGGGGAACCCCATTTATGACTGGAAGCAAATGAAACGGGACGGCTTTGCCTGGTGGATTGACCGCATCGGTGCCGCTTTTGAATTGTACGATATTTTACGCATTGACCATTTCATCGGCTTTGAAAACTTCTATGCGGTGCCCTATCCCAGCAAAACAGCCAGAAACGGCAAATGGAACAAGGCTCCCGGAAAAGCTTTGTTTGCGGCAGTCAAAAAGGCATTGCCCCGGCTAAAGATCATTGCCGAGGACCTGGGGGTTGTGACGGAGGATGTGCGAAAGCTTCTGACCTTTACCGGCTTTCCGGGAATGAAAATGCTCCACTTCGCATTTTATGAGGAGGACAGCGAAAACCTGCCCCGGATGTATACTTCCGATAACTGGGTGGTTTACACCGCCTCCCATGATTCGGACTGCACATATACCTGGGGACAGAGTTTGAATGCAGAGGCAATGGAACGCTTTTGCAGGGAATGTCTTGTGGAAGAAGGACAGAGCATCCCGTGGGTGTTGATTGAGCTTGCCATGGGCAGCCGTGCCAATTTGGCGATGGTACCCATGCAGGACTATCTGGAATTAAGCAATGAAGAAGGACGGATGAATGTTCCTTCCGTTGCCCACGGAAACTGGAGCTGGCGATTGGATGCAGACTACGCAACGGATGAACTCAAAAAGAAGATCATTCGTGTGACGCATAAAAACGGACGATATGCAGAAAAATCTAAGGAGGCAAATGTATGAAAAAACGGATGCTTCGAGGAATTTCCCTGGTGCTGAGCCTGGTGCTGCTCATGGGCATGGCGGCATGCTCGGGGGCACAGCCGGAGGAAACGGTTTCTACCGAGCCGACCAACCCCACATTGGGTCAGGAGTATACCCTGCCCCTGGAGGATGGCTTCAATCAGGTGACCTTTTACTGGAAGACCACCAAAAGCATTGAAAATTGCGACATGTGGATCTGGTGGGCAGGTAAAGACGGTTCCGGTAATGTGTTCCATCCCTGGGAACATGGCGGCAAAGTGGTAGTAAATATTCCCGAAGGTGTTGATCAGATCGGCTTTATTGTCCGCCGTGACTGCTCAGAACCCGGGGGAAGCGCCTGGGGCTCTGCCACAAAGGATTATGAAAGCGACAGATTTGCAACCATTACCGGTAAGGAAACGACCATTTATCTGAAAACCGGTGATCCGGATCAGTACATCAGCAAAGACGGAGGAACCACATTGGAGAAAATGAAAAATTTCAGCCTGGCGGGAATGACCGATTTTCAAACGATTGAATATCATATTACACCGGCTGTGACGCTGAACACCCTGGATCAGGTCAAGGTGTATCAAAACGGGCAGGAGGTTAAGATTCAGTCCGTGAGTACATTGGGCAAGTCTGCTGCCAGCGGTGCTGTTGTGCTGGAGGAAAAGTTGGATATCTCCAAGCCCTATGAAATAGAAATTGAAGGCTTCGACCGCAAGGCGGTAATGCCTACCAAAATCTTTGACAGTAAAGAGTTTTTGGACAACTACACCTATGACGGAAAGGACCTGGGCGCAGTCATCAAGGGCAGTGCCACCGCCTTCAAGGTTTGGGCGCCGACTGCATCCAAGGTGGTGCTGAATCTGTTTGCTGCAGGCAATGACTGCGAGGCCTTTGCCAATGTGGAAATGAAGCGTGGGGAAAAGGGCGTCTGGGAATATACCCAGCCAAACTGCGGCCACGGTGTATACTATACTTATAGTGTAACTGCCTCTGCCGGTACGCAGGAAGCAACAGACCCCTATGCCAAAGCGGCAGGCGTGAACGGAGACAGGAGCATGGTGGTGGACCTTTCCAAGACCAATCCTGCAGGCTGGGGCAAGCCCTTTGATTCCGGCATTTCTTCCTATTCGGATGCGGTCATTTGGGAAGTTCACGTACGGGATTTCAGCAACAAGCTGACCCAGTCCAAGTATCCCGGCAAGTATCTGGCGTTCACTGAGCGTGGCTTGACCAACAGCAGCGGTGTTGCCGCAGGTGTGGATTACCTGGTGAATTTGGGCGTGACCCATGTGCATCTGCTGCCGGTTTACGACTATGCAACCATCGATGAAACCAAGCTGGACACACCCCAGTTCAACTGGGGCTATGACCCGAAGAATTTTAATGTACCTGAGGGCAGTTACAGCACCGACCCCTACCATGGCGAAGTGCGTATCCATGAGTACAAGCAGATGGTACAGGGACTTCACAATGCCGGATTGGGCGTTGTGATGGACGTGGTGTATAACCACACCTATGATGCCAACAGTGCTTTTAATAAAATTGTACCTTATTACTATTACCGCTACACCTCCACCGGTGCAAATTCCAGCGCCAGCGGCTGCGGCAACGATACTGCCTCCGAACGGTATATGTTCCGGAAGTTTATGGTGGACAGCGTCAGCTATTGGGCAAAGGAATATCAGCTGGACGGCTTCCGCTTTGATTTGATGGGACTGCATGATGTGCAGACCATGCAGGAGATCGAAAAGGCTGTTCATGCCATCAATCCCAAGGCGATCATCTACGGCGAAGGCTGGACAATGGGCGCAACCATTGACGGCAGTGCACAGGCCAATCAGCAGAACATCAATCAGATCACGCCCCACAATGGCGGCATCGGCAGTGTGGCAGTGTTTAACGATGTGATTCGGGACGGCTTGAAGGGTAGCACCTTCGATAAGCTTTCCCAGGGCTATATCAGCGGAGCCAACATTCTCAATGAACGCAGTATCCGGTTTGGTATCAGCGGTGGGGATGTGTCAGGCGCTGCATGGACAGCAAAGAATAATATGACGATCAACTATATGAGTGCCCACGATAACCATACACTGTGGGATAAGCTGGCTCTTTCCAACGGTAACGACACCGTGGAGCGCCGGTTGGCCATGAACCGTTTGGGCGCAGGCATCATCATGATCTCGCAGGGCACACCCTTCATGCAGGCAGGAGAAGAAATGCTCCGCAGTAAGGATGGGGACGAGAACAGCTATAAATCCAGCGATGAAATCAACAATATCCGCTGGGATGCGCTGACTCCCGATTCCCAGGAATACGCAATGATGCAATATTATAAGGGTCTGATTGCTATGCGAAAGGCCTATGGCATCCTTGGCCGTGATGGGGAAGCTACCGTTACCTTCAGCAATTTCTTTGTAGACGGACTGGCAGTACAGTTTGAAGCCAAAGACGGCAGCAAGGCATTGGCGCTCATCAATCCTACACCTCAGAAGTTCCAATATGAGTTGGACGGGGACTGGTCCCTGGTGGCAGATGGCACTCATGCAGGGGCAGAGGCATTTGCAAATGAGAGAGGAACGGTTTCAGTAGAGGGCTACACGATTCGGATATACGTAAAGTGATACCGGTTCGCATATACTAGAAAAATCTGCAATATGTAGACAGAGCCACCGGGACAACCGGTGGCTCTCACATTTTTGAGAATAAAAAAGCACATTAGTACACCGAAGAAAGACGTTTTGCGAAAAGTGTATTTTGGTTGTGGACGAACGGGGAACTTTGTATATTGTGTTGAAAAATAAGGATAAAATATTTTGGTAATTCGGATGGTTTGACTACAAAATATCGCACTTTTTTTCTTTTTTGAGGTTGATTCTCACGGGGAAATGTGATATAATCACTCTACATTTACCCGAAGCATTCCGTTGTGCGCGAACAAAAATCCATCCCAGCGGGATTCACAACCCAAACCGGCGTGCCGGTTTCTCTTCCCTCGTGAGGGAAGAGAATGAGGTTTGTTAAAGTTGGTTCTTACCGTTATAAGAAAACGGTGGAATATATATTTCATTGGAGGGAAAAATATGAAAATGAAGAAAATTGTTGCTCTCCTGTTGGCCATTTGCCTGTTGGGCTCTTTGGCTGCTTGTGCAAAGACAGGAGATCAGACACCCGCCGGCGTCACTTATGTTGACCCGTACGCAAAGTACGAAGCCGGTTCCAACGAGCTCTACAAGGCTGTTTACATGGACATCCTTGGTGAGTTCTACACCGCTTATCAGGCGGCTAAGGCTGAGCCTAACATTTCCAAGCGTTATGCTCTGATGGCAATCGCTGAGGCAAAGATGCTGTCCGCAGGTATTTTCCTGCCCACAACTTCTCAGGGCGGCAACTACGCACTGACTAAGATTGCTCCTTACACCAACACCCCCGTTCTGTGGGGCAACGACACCTATCGTTTCCATGACCGTATCGTAGCCACTGAGATGATCAAGGCTGCTGACTACAAGGAAATGAAGGCTGAATGGCAGAAGAAGCTGGGCACCGGCGAGTACGAAGCCTGGGCAAAGCAGTATCTGACCGGCAAGGGCTACACCCTGAAGAACACCCTGAATGTTTACTTCGACGCTGACCCCGAGAGCTGGGACGTTCTGGCAACTTCCAATGCTGCTGACTCCGAGATCCTGGTTCAGACTTACGACGGCCTGTACGAGTACAGCATGGAAAACAAGCTGACTCCCGCTCTGGCTGAAAGCTACACCGTTTCCGAAGACGGCTTGACCTACACCTTCAAGATCCGCCAGGGTGTCAACTGGGTTGACAACCAGGGTCGTGTGGTTGCTCCTGTGAAGGCTGACGACTTTGTCGCCGGTATGCAGCACATGATGGATACCAAGGGTGGTCTGGAATACCTGGTACAGGGTGTTATCAAGGGCGCTACCGAGTATATCGAGGGCGCAACCACTGATTTCACTCAGGTTGGCGTTAAGGCTACCGACGATGCAACTCTGGTTTACACCCTGGAAGCTCCCGCTCCCTTCTTTATGACCATGCTGGGCTACGGCGTGTTCGCTCCCATGAGCCGTTCCTTCTATGAGTCCAAGGGCGGTAAGTTCGGCACTGAGTTCGATTCCGCTGCAGAGTCCTACACCTACGGTAAGGGCCCCGACTCCATCGCTTACTGCGGTCCCTTCACCATCACCGGCTTCACTTCCAAGAACTCCATCGTTTGCGAAGAGAATGCTGCTTACTGGAACAAGGGCGGCAACAACATCGTTAAGCTGACCTACTTGTACACCGACGGCTCCGACGAGCAGGGTATGTACAACGACCTCAAGACCGGTAAGATCGATGCTCTGGGTCTGACCGATGCCCGTATGAAGATGGCTAAGGAAGACGGCACCTTCGAAACCTATGCTTATGTTTCTGAGACCGACGCAACCACTTACTGTGGCTTCTTCAACGTCCGTCGTTCCACCTATGCAAACTTCAACGATGCTACTGTTGGCGTCAGCAAGAAGACCGACGCTGATAAGACTCGTACCGGCGCTGCTATGCTGAATAAGAACTTCCGTCTGGCTCTGGCAATGTCCATTGACCGCGGTGCTTATAACGCACAGTCCGTTGGCGAAGAGCTGAAGTACAACTCCCTGGCAAACTCCTACACTCCCGGTACCTTCGTGCTGTTGGAAGAGGATGTTACCGTTTCCATCAACGGTACTGACAAGACCTTCAAGGCCGGCACTCAGTACGGTGAGATCATGCAGGCTCAGCTGGATGCTGACGAGATCGCTCTGAAGGTTTGGGACGGCTCCTCCAGCGCTGGCTTCGACGGCTGGTACAATGCTGATAATGCAAAGGCATATATCACCAAGGCTGCAGAAGAACTGAAGGCTGTTGGCATCGAGGTTACTGCAGAGAATCCCATCTACCTGGATATCCCCATGAGAACTGACTCTGCCGTTAACACCAACCAGAAGAACGCTATGAAGCAGTCCATTGAAGCTGCTACCGGCGGTCTGATCAAGGTGAATCTGGTCGAGTACACCACTCGCGATGATTATCTCAATGCTACCTATTGGTACACCGCTGGCTCCGAGGCTAACTTCGACCTGAACGACGGTTCCGGTTGGGGCCCCGACTACGGTGATCCTCAGACTTATCTGGACACCATGCTGCCCGACGGCGCTGGCTACATGACTAAGAGCCTGGGTCTGTTCTAATCAAAGAACGTTTTACTGATTTGATGCAAAGAGGGAGGATGGACGCAAGTCCATCCTCCTGTCTTGCGATATTTTGGGATTTTATTTTGTAGGAAATGCTGCCCTCAACATTCTGATTATTTTTACCAAATTGATAAAAACTAGAGTACTGAGGGCAGTATTCTCTACTGACCCTGAAAAAGGAACAGTTTTTTATTTCGTGTTTCAAAGGAAAGAGATGAGACTATATGACAAAGTATCTAATTAGCAGAATCTTACGTGCCATCGTCTCCGTGGTTATTGTCGTTGCTGTAGTAATGGTCATGATTTATTCCTTCCTGGATAAGCAGTCCATTTTTGCCAACGACCCTGTATACCCCAAGCAGAAGGGTAACGCAAAGCAGATATATATGATGCAGGAATGGGAACGCTACGGCTATTTGGACTATGTGAATTATACAGAGTATGTTCAGTCCTTGATTAATAGTGGAGAAGTTTCCCAGGACAAATACGATGCTCATGTGTCTCTGGGCAAGGATGCTGTCGGTGCGACCGCAGAAGCAAAGTCCTCTGTTCAGAAATTTACGGAGTATTATCAAAGCCAGGGCTATACGGTTGTGCCAATGGCGCAAAAAACCGGAGCCGGCGGTCAGCCCCGGTTGTATGCCTATAAGGATATTCCGATTTTGAACCGTCTTTGGAATTATTTTTCCGGATTGATCAAGATCGACAATATCCACACGGTGCAAGAGGATGTAGGTGAGCGCGGATTGACGTTTACCCTCTATGACCCTGCCTATGGCGGCGAAAAATTCTCTCCCGCAATTATTGGCAACGGTACCAGACACAAATATTTGGTATATTGCTCTGACAGCTTCCCCTTCATTCATCAGAATCTGCTGAGCATAAACCTGGGCATGTCCTATTCCGTCAACAAGAATATCGACGTATTTGAGACAATGACGGCAAGCCAGGGCTCCTTCGTTAAATCCACCGTAACCTATCCCACCGGCTGGGTGGAAGAAACTGCGGATGATTTGCACTCCGCCATCCATTCTCCCGGCTCTCTTTCCATGGGCGACCTGAACCAAAGATATTATGTGGATGATTATACCAGTGTTACTACAGTCAAGTCCGGCATGTCCAAGATGGGATATTCCTTCGTTATCGGTATTTTGTCCGTAATTTTGGCCTACTTCCTGGCCATTCCCATGGGTATTGCAATGGCCTTGAAGAAGGATAAGCTTATCGATAAGCTGGGAACCTTCTATATCATCTTCATCATGGCTGTTCCCAGTCTGGGTTATATTTTCCTGTTCAAGTCCATTGGCTCGACTGCGGGGTTGCCGGCGAAGTTTGATATGCAGGATCCCACATGGCTAATGTACCTGCTGCCCATTGTGTCGCTGGCACTGCCTTCTATTGCCAATCTTATGAAGTGGCTGCGGCGGTATATGATTGACCAAATGAACTCCGATTACGTCAAATTTGCCCGGAGCGGCGGTTTATCAGAACGGGAGATTTTCTCCAAGCACATTTTGAAAAATGCAATTATCCCCATTGTTCACGGCATTCCCGCCAGCGTTTTGGGCGCATTGACCGGAGCGATCATCACAGAACGTGTATACGTTGTCCCCGGTGTTGGCAACCTGCTGACGGAAGCAATTAACAGCTATGACAATGGTGTTATCGTGGGCGTTACGCTGTTTTATGCGTTGCTGTCTGTGACAGCGGTCATTCTGGGTGACGTACTGATGTCCATGGTAGATCCCAGAATATCCTTTACAACGAAAGCGAGGTAAGAATATGGATGAACTGTATAATCTGGATCATTTGAATATGTCCGAAGAAGAACTGTTTTCCATGGCAGATCGGGACGAGCTTGCCTCTGAACGCATTACTGCGCCCCGCTATTCTTATTGGCAATCCGTTTTCCGTGTGTTCTTTAAGAAGAGAATCAATATTATCGCGCTGGGTCTTTTGGCTGTGATGCTGATATTCATCTATGTATACCCCCTGGCCATCGGCTATGATGCGGAAGTGGATCCCTATGTGAATCTGTTGGACTCTTCCACCAAGCACTTGTCTCCGGCGGCCGCCTTTGAACGCTTCGGATTCCAGCTGAAGTGGCTTTTGGGCGCGGGTGCATCCGGTGAATCCACCTTTGATGCGATTTGGTACGGCGCCAGCATTTCGGTGTCCCTGGCACTGGTGTGCGCACTCATCAATATGACAGTTGGCGTTATTGTAGGCGCGATTTGGGGTTTCTCCAAGCGTGTGGATGCCTTTATGACTGAGGTCTATAATATCATTGCAAACGTTCCGTATATTCTGCTGATTTCCGTTATTGTTTTGATTATGTCAGCCAGTTTCGGAGCAATGGTGTTTGCCCTAACGGTGACGGGCTGGATTGCGATTGCATATTTCATCCGGACGCAGGTTATTATTATCCGCGACCGGGAATACAATTTGGCTTCCCGGTGTTTGGGTACGCCCATCACCAGAATTGCCATGAAGAATATTCTGCCCTTTATGACCTCCGTTATCGTGACACTGGCAGCAACGGAAATTCCCTCTTATATTTCCTACGAAGTGTTTTTGTCCTATATTGGCATGGGTCTGAAGGATATGTCTCTGGGTAAGCTGATCGAGGCATCCCAGAGTGCTATGGTTACACCCGGTTGGGGCTTTGAATTCTGGAGCCCCGTAGCGGTTGCATCCATCATTGCGGTTGTGTTGTATTTGGTTGGACAGAATCTGGGCGATGCATCTGACCCCAGAACCCATATGTAAGGGGGTAGGACTATGGAAGAGAAAAAAGTCTTGCTGTCCATCCATGACCTGGAAGTAAAGTTCCGCGTGCGCGGCAGAATCTTGACTGCCATTCGCGGCGTGGATCTGGACATTTATGAAAATGAATCCATTGCCATTGTGGGCGAGTCCGGTTCCGGTAAGTCGGTTTTCACCAAGACCTTTGCAGGTATGTTGGATTCCAACGGATTTATCAACCGTGGCAGCATTCTTTTCAGCGATGAAGAATTGGCGGATACGACCGTTGCTATGAATCGCAACGGCTGGAAGTGGGTGCGTTCTGCCCATAAGAAGCTGAATAAGCATTCCAAGCTGGAGCTGGGTGCACACATCTACCGTCAGATTCTGGAGATGAAGGAAGAAAAGAAAAACAGAGAAAGCATTTCCGGCGATGAGAAGAAGGAGCTGGAAAGCGCCATTGCCGATTTGAATTTCCGACGGGTGGAGGCTTCTAATTTGAAGCTGACCGTAGACCCCAAGGACAAACAGCAAATCAAGGAACTGTCCGCAGAAATCAAGAGCCTGGAGCATCAAATCAAGGTTTTGGAAAAAGAAAAGGAAGACAGGATCAAAGCCTGTGCGGCAGAGGCAAAGAGAGACACGGAATACCGGAATGCGTATACTGAGCGTTTGCGCCAACTGCAGGCGGAATACCGCGAGGCGATTTCCGGTGAGATCAGTGAGGAAACCTCCGCACGGAATGAAATCCTGGCACGGGAAATCTATCTGTCCGTAGGTCGATTCAACTTCCGTACCCGTTATCGTAATTTCAGAAAGCTGCTGTCAGCTTTTAAGAAGGCGATGACCCTGGGCATTGATTTGAATGATGAGAACGCACGCAACGGAGTCTTTGATACGGTCGTTTTCCGTGTCCGTTATTTGGATGAAACGGAAAGAACGCTCCATGGCACCAGCATTTTGAATCTGGCAAAAGTGAAATACTCCAAGGACTGGACGCAGGTGCGCGGCGGTAAGATCGCCACTGTTTTCCAGGACCCCATGACATCCCTGAACCCCATTATTACCATCGGCAAGCAGATCACCTCCGTGATTCTTAAGCACCAAAAGTGCTCGGAGAGTGAGGCTCGGGAACGGGCACTGATCCTGATGAAGAAGGTTGGTATTCCCAACGCGGAGAACCGCTTTGACGATTATCCCTTCCAGTATTCCGGCGGTATGCGTCAGAGAATCGTTATTGCCATTGCGCTTTCCTGTCAGCCGAAGATTCTGATCTGTGATGAGCCTACCACCGCGCTGGACGTGACCATTCAGGCGCAGATTCTGCGACTGCTCAAGTCCTTGCAGAAGGAATTTGGCTTTACCATCGTATTTATTACCCACGACTTGGGCGTGGTAGCTAATATTGCAGACCGCGTGGCAGTCATGTATGCCGGTCAAATTGTGGAATTGGGCAACGTGGATGACGTATTTTACGATCCCCGTCATCCCTACACCTGGGCATTGCTTTCCTCTTTGCCTCAGCTGGCTCAGAGAAATACCAAGCTTTATTCCATTACCGGAACACCCCCGTCATTGTATAATGAGATCGTGGGGGATCCCTTTGCACCGAGAAACCCCTATTGCTTGAAGATTGATACGCTGATGGATGCTCCCATGTTCCGTGTCAGCGACACGCATTTCGCAAAAACGTGGATGCTGGATCCCAGAGCGCCGAAGGCAGAAAAGCCCGAAATCATTCAGAACATCCATGAGAAGCTCATGCGTGCATTTAATATTTGAGGAGGCAGAGACTGTGAGCAACAAAGAGTTAAAAAGAAAAAAGCAGTCCCATTTGCCGGAGCATGGTCCTGTGGATGAAAACGGCAGAGAGATTCTGCTGTCCTTAAAAAACGTTGATATCACCTTCGGTAAGGGCGATAAGGCTGTTCGCGCTGTTAAAAATGCGTCCTTTGATATTTACAAGGGAGAGACATTTTCCCTGGTTGGCGAATCCGGTTCCGGTAAGACCACCATTGGACGTGCGGTGATTCGTGTAAATCCCTGTGCGGCAGGCGAGATTCAGTATAAGGGCGTTCCGATTAGCGGCAAAATTCCCCGTTCTCTTGATCGGGAGGTCATCCGCAATATTCAAATGGTATTCCAGGATCCTGCGGCTTCTCTGAATGAGCGTGCAACTGTGGAATATATCATTTCCGAAGGCCTGTACAATTTCCACTTGTATAACGATGCGGCAGACCGCATTGCAAAGGTGGAAAATATGATCGAAGAGGTTGGTCTGCTTCCTGAGCACCTGACCCGCTACCCCCATGAATTTTCCGGCGGTCAGCGGCAGAGAATCGGCTTGGCCCGTGCGATGGTCATGGAGCCGGAGCTGGTGGTTGCTGACGAGCCCATTTCCGCATTGGATGTGTCGATTCGTGCACAGGTTTTGAACCTGCTGAAGAAATTCCAGCAGGAGCAGGGTACGACCTATTTGTTTATTGCCCATGACCTGTCCATTGTCCGATTCATTTCCGACCGAATCGCGGTTATTTACAAGGGTGACATTGTGGAAGTGGCAAGCGCGGAAGAACTGTTTGACTATCCGCTGCACCCCTATACTCATTCTTTGATTTCTGCCATTCCGATTCCGGACCCCCAATTGGAAAAGAACAAGGTGCTGTTCACCTATGATCCTTCTGTGCATGATTACAGTGAGGATAAGCCGGAATTGACCTGCATCGGTCACGACCATTATGTGTTCGGAAATAAGAAGGAGATTGAAGAATACAAGGCAATTCGTGAGAAAAACGTTCCCTTGAAATCCGTAACGATCCGTCAGCCCGGTGAAGAGGAGACGGAGCAGATTATTGAGGAGACTTCCGACGAACCGATTCTGGATACTCCGGTCCATGATACCGGCAGCTTCTGGTACAAGTTCCTGTCCTTCCTGCTGCCTGTTTTGGGCTTCATTGCGGGCGGAATATTCAAGAGAAAACGTTATTACCGCAATTACAAAGCCTGTAAAAAGGGTGCCATTGCCGGTTTGGTGACCATCGGTGTGATTTTGGCACTGTTTGGTTTGTTGCTGGTGTTGGCAGTGGTATAAAACATGTAAATCGGCCGCCTCTGAAAACCGAAAGGCTTTTGGAGGCAGCTGTTTTTTGGAGAATGTATGAGTAGATATGCAAGGAAAAGAGAGCCGCCCATCCGTCCGGTGAAATCCGTTGAGATAGACGACAAAAATCGAAAATGGAAATTGATTGCCGCTGCCGCATTTCTGGTAGTGGGAGCATGTTTCATCGCCTGGGGCGTCAAAAGCTGTACCACTATGGAGCCCGGCTGGCAACAGATCCAAGCCAGCGCAAAGGTTGAGGAGACCTGCGCCGGTGATTTCGTATTCTTCTATTTACTGGGGGAAGACGGTAAGGCGGTAAGCACGGAACAGCAGGAAGTCACGAAGGTGTATACCCAATGTACAACGGATGCTTTTCAGATTTTTCACGAAACGGAAGTGTTTGGGGATGTGCATAATGTGGCATATCTGAACCAACATGTCAATGAAGAGGTGGAAGTACCCAGGGTGCTGTATGAGGCCTTTGCATTGCTGGAGAAATACGAAAACCGCGGTCTGTATCTGGCGCCTCTGTATCAGGAATATGTGAATCTGTTCCTTTGTGACGGAGATTGGACGGCGGAAGCCTATGACCCGGATAAGAATCCGGAGCAAGACAGGTATTTCTCCGAGATACTGACCTACACTTCGGATGAACAGGCTGTTCGCCTGGAGCTGCTTGGAAACAATCGGGTCAGACTTTCGGTTTCGGAGGCGTATTTGCAATATGCACAGGAAAAGGAAATCTCTGTGTTTATTGATTTCTATTGGATGAAGAATGCGTTTATTGCGGATTATTTGGCGCAGCAGCTGACTGCCGCCGGATATACCAAGGGAACCCTTTCCAGCTATGACGGATTCAGCCGCAACCTGGATACAACCGACGGCGATTATAAGCTGAACTTGTTTGACCGCGTTGGAAAGGACGTCTATTTGGCGGGCGCCATGCAATATAAAAATGTGATGGCGGCAGTTTCCCTTCGCAACTATTCCACCAGCGAACTGGCTGTGCAGCTTTATTATCAGTGGAAGGACGGAACGTATACTTCCTGCCATATTTCCCCTGTGGACGGGCGGAGCAAATCGGTGATGAACGACATGACCGGCTACTCCTATCGATTGAGCTGCGGAGAAATCCTCATGCAAATGTATCCGCTTTACGTGGCAGATACCTGGGACGAGGAAGGCTTTAAGGCGTTGCCTGCCAATGGTGTGGAAACGGCTTATTGCCGGGACTATGTGATTTATACCAGCGACCCGGCTGTTGCAGTATCGAATTTGTACGAAAGAGACGGCGTAAAATATCGCTGGGAACCGTAAGAGAAAACAAAAAGGAAGGCAACCGAGGTTGCCTTCCTTTTTTATGTTGTTTTTAGAACAAGCCGGAAACCTTGCCGGTTTCGGTGTCCACATCCACCCGACGGTATGCGGGGTCAGCCGCAGTACCGGGCATCATGGAGATGGTGCCGGCCATGGGGCACAGGAACTTTGCGCCGCCGTATTCCAGAATGTCGCGGATAGCCAGTCTCCAGCCGGTGGGAACGCCCTTCAAAGTGGGGTTGTCGGACAGGGACAGGTGTGTCTTAACCATCATGGTGCAGTAATCTGCATACTTGGGATCGGTCTCGAAGCGCTGTGCCTTTTCCACAGCCAGAGGAGCCCAGTCAACACCGTCAGCACCGTAGACTTCCTTGGCGATACGCTCAACACGCTCACGCAGGGGCATATCCAGGTCGTACAGGAACTTGACTTCCACGGGATCTTCACAGGCTTCCACAACCACCTGAGCCAGCTCAGCAGCGCCTTCGCCGCCGTAACGCCAGTGGTTGGACTCTGCACAGCGAACGCCCTTCTCTGCACACAGCTTCTTCAGCAGGGCAATTTCAGCGTCGGTATCGGTGTAGAACCGGTTGATGCAGACTACGGGGTTGATGCCGGACTTCTTAATGGTATTGACATGGTGGAACAGGTTGCAGGTACCCTTCTCCAGCAGCTCCAGATTCTCTTCGGTGTACTCCTTGGGCAGAGGTGCTCCGGGAGTAACCTTGGGACCGCCGCCATGCATCTTCAGTGCACGAACAGTAGCGACCAGAACGGAAACATTGGGAGTCAGACCGGACAGACGGGTCTTAACGTTCCAGAACTTCTCAAAGCCGATGTCAGCAGCAAAGCCGGACTCGGTGACATGGTAATCAAACAGCTTCAAAGCCAGACGGTCTGCGATAACAGAGGACTGACCGATTGCAATGTTTGCGAAGGGACCGGCGTGAATCAGAACAGGCTGATGCTCGACGGAGTAGCACATGGTGGGGTTGATGGCGTTACGCATCCATGCGGTCATAGCGCCGGCAACATCCAGATCCTCACAGGTAACGGGATCTCCGTTGCGGGAGTATGCCACAACCACCTTGCCGATACGCTCACGCAGATCCTTCAGATCGCGGGCAACAGCCAGAATAGCCATCAGCTCGGAGCCAACAGCAATACCGAACTTGCTTTCCATCATGAAGCCGTCCAGACGGCCGCCGATGCCGATGATGATGTTACGCAGGCTCTGTGCGCAGAAGTCAATGATCCAGCCCATCTCAACCCGCTTGGGGTCGATGTCCAGACGCTTCAAACCCTTCTTGGCCAGCCATTCGTCGTTGTTGTTGCGCTCGTGCTGCATACGTGCAGTCAAAGCAACCATAGCCAGGTTGTGAGCGTTCATGATATCGTTGATATCGCCGGTCAGACCCAGGGAGAACTCGGTCATGGGCATCAGCAGAGCGTTACCGCCGCCGGCTGCAGTACCCTTAACGTTCATGGTGGGACCGCCGGA
>SVMA01000015.1 GCA_015067635.1 Oscillospiraceae bacterium
AGCCACTAATCGATTGACGGTGGCTCACCACCACACACTAAATTAGAAAGCTCAAGATGTTTTGTGAGAGTTCGAAGTCATACGCAAAACGGCCGAAAATATCTTTTTTATAGTCCTTACACAGATTGAGTAGTCGTAACGGATTTTGTTACGACTACTTTTTTTGCTTTAATCCGTTATCTCCACTCGCACCAAAGAAAACACCACCCAACGGGTGGTGTTTTCTTTGGCTTATGAAGAAAGGCTCCGGACGATCTCGCTGTTTCTTTTTTGAGAGCCGGTGTGGATAAAAAAGTGGGACGCGCAAAGTTAAATTTTTATTGAAAAATAACGTGATCTATTCAATATCCATAGAAACCGGTTTGTTGAAATGAAGAAAATCCCCAAGGACAATTTGCCGGTATTCTCTTTGAAAAAATATGCACGCGACAATAAAAAATACGCTTGTTTGCAATGCACAAGTGAGGAGAATCATTATGAAATTATATGCAGCTGTGGGAAAAACGGACATTACGGACGTCTCGGCAAAGATGCATGATAATCTATTTGCCAAAATATTGCTGTTAAGCAACGGAGAAAAGACGGTTGCGCTGATATCTATGGACTATATCTGTCTCGGCGGTGGGGGAATCGGAGTAATCAGCAAGGCGTTTTTCCCTGCACTAAAAAAGGAATTGGAAAAACAAGGGGTCTGCCAGGTGCTTTGCGGCACTACCCACACTCACACGCATGGCAGAATGATCACCGATGAAGATGTGATCCTGCAGCGCATATTGCGCAAGGTGCAGGAACTGAAGGACGAGCTGATTCCCGTTACCGTAGGTGTCGCAGAGACAAAGTAAAGCAGCTTTGTTGTCAATCGGACCTTCCGGCTTCAGGACGGAAGCGAATGGTCAATCAGGCAGGCACATTCTGCTCCCGTGGAGGATATGTATGACGGCTTGCCGGAGGTTGACGATACGGTAAAAATCATCAGAATAGACAGAGTAGACAAAACACCGCTTTGCGTGCTGTTTGATTTTGGGTGCCATCCCCTCGTTGGCTTTGCAGACAACGGGACGACATCAAATTTCCCCGGAATTGCTGAGCGCTTCATAACCGAGCATACCGGGGCAGAAGCGATGATGTTCCAAAGTACGGGCGGCGATGCCACAGAGCTTGACTACAAGAATTACTTTTATCCCAAGGACTGCACTCCCTGGGGCACAATCCTTGGACAGACGGTGGTCAGCGCGGTTAATAAGATCGAAACAAAAGAGGCAGAGCTGGACTTTTTTGCCGTGGAACGGGAATTCCCTCTCAGAACGGATATCTCCCAAAGAATTGACGGACTGGAAAAAAGAAATGCTCGAAATATGCGCAGATTTTTCCTGCGGTCCGCTTAATTTTAAGAATTTCCTTCCGCTTTATATGAAGTATCTTATTTCGCCCGAATATCCCCTTGATCATAAGTACGCATACATAAAGGCAGAGGCGCTAGGCTCCAATCAGCTGACCGAACAGGATGCAATCAACAGGGGGAATATCGCTCTTTATTTAGACGGAATAGAGAAGATGGAGAAAATAGGAAAGCTCTCTGACTGTCTGCAAACGCTTCAATGGCACAAGAAAAGGCTTAACAAACTGGGAAAGACGGTAACAGCAGAGGTTTTGGGAATAAAGCTTGGAGATACCGTTTTGCTCAGTGCACCGGTTGAGCCTGTAAATGCTGTGGGAAGGCTTATCTATGACAGATATGCCGACAAAAACATATTCTTTGCGGCATATTCCAACGGCTATATACACTATGGCGCAACACCGGAGCAATATGCCAAGGGCGGCTATGAGACCTGCGAGTGTGACTTGGCACCCGAGTGGCTTGGCGTTTATTTCGGTGCAACGGATGAGATTTTGGAGAAAATAGGATAATAAAAGTTGGCCCCCTCGTTCAAATGAGGGGGCTTTTGCATATTAACTAAGGAAAAGGATGCGGCTGCCGAAGGGCTCCAAGGAGAAGCTGAGATCGAGTGCCTGTTCCTCAAGGGTATCGATGCATCTGCTGACCGGCTCTTCAAAGCCTACGGTAACATTGTCAACCTTCGTTCCGGAGATGTTTCCGACAAAGGCCAGAAGCTGTACCTTGCCGGACAGATCGGTATACCGGTAATAGCTGACCCGTACCTTTTCGTGGGATACCCGGACGCTGTTTTTCCAGTAGGGCATCCATTGGGCTCTCTCTACCGGGAAGGCGTTGACGACCTTCCAAACACGGCTCATAAGTGTCAACGGATATTCGATATCGTTGGGACGGGGCAGAATGCCGTGGATCAATGCGCAGGTCAGTGCATGCTCAAAGGTCCAGATGGGCCCGTTTTCATAAGCAAGGAATTCCATGGGAACGCCCACGCTTCTGCCCAAATAAGCGGCACGGAAATAGTCCAGATCGATATCCGCGGTATTGTTGTGCATGAGCCGCGCCTGAATATCCTCACCGCACCAGGTTTGATGGACATAGGGCAGGGCAGTGAAATTGACGCAGCCGGAGCTGTGGAGATTGATGTGACCGCCTCTGGCACTGACCACCTCGTAAAGCCGCTGGAACAGCTTACGAACGGCCTGGATTGCATAGGTGCATTGAATGTTTCCGTCGTCGGTTTGTACCAGTTCAATGGTGCGGTTGGGGTCAGCGGGCTGCCAGTTTTTATAACGTTCTGCAAACCAACCCAGACCGCGCTCCTCATCGCCCAACCAAAGAAGGGCCTTGAAGGGCATGGCGCAGGATTGCTCCGGTATGCCGCGGCTCATGGCAAGGGGACCGTCGGGAAGCACCGTGCCATCAGCAAGGAACAAATCACTGGAAGGATTCATTTGCATCAGAGAAAATGCATCTTTTTGCAGAGGAAGCTCCAGCCACAGCTTATCCAGCTGATAGCGCAAAGGCTTCATCTGCGCAAGACCGAAGGTTTGGGCGCCCGGTTTCGGGAAAGTACGGGGATGACGATCACCGATTACCGCAACGATCTGCGCATCAGCGCAGCGAAGCAAATGCTGCAAAGCGGACTGTTTTCCGTAAAAGAGACCGCGATGGAGCTGGGCTACTGTGATGTATATTATTTTTCAAAGTGCTTTACTGCTGAAACAGGGATAACCCCAGCGCGGTTTGCCAATACCAAGGGAACTTCCCATATCCCGGGTGCGTCATATCCTCAGACCTGACCCATTCGAGGCAGATGTATTGACAAAAAAGTTGTTTTTGGTATATAATAAATTCAAAATTATACAAAAGAGGTGTTATGCATGGCAAAAACAATTCAGGACATTCTGGCAGTCATAAACGAGAAAAACATCAAGATGGTAGATTTCAAAATGGTGGACATCAACGGTCAGTACCGTCATGTGACCATTCCTGCGGAGAACTTCTCCGAGGATACCATGAGAAGCGGCATCGGCTTTGACGCCTCCAACTATGGCTATGCCGTGGTGGAAAAGAGCGACATGGTGTTCATTCCCGATCCGGATACCGCTACGATTGATCCTTTCTGCGACATTCCCACCCTGTCCATGACCGGAAACGCCATGATCATTGACAATCCGGAGAACCGACCCCTGCCCCAATACCCCCGGAACATCATCAAGGCCGCGGTTGCCTATATGAAGGAAAGCGGTGTAGCAGATGAGATGAAGATCCTGCCGGAATTTGAATTCTATCTGTTTGACAATGTGGCATGGAGCGTGGAAGGCAGACAGATTGCAGCCACGGTGGACGCCAGCCAATCCTATTGGAACTCCGATGTGGAGGGACGGGGCGTTGTGGTTCCCAAGCAGAAAAACTACCATATTGCCAAGCCCTTTGACACCTCTTACGAATGCCGCAGCGAAATGTGCCTGCTGATGAAAGAGGCCGGCATTGATATCAACTATCACCATCCTGAAGTGGCAGCCTCCGGTCAGTACGAGATCGAACCTCAGCTTGGCGAAGTGGTCCATATGGCTGACGCTACGATGATGATCAAGTATATCATTCACAATACGGCACTGAAGTACGGAAAGAGCGCCACATTTATGCCCAAGCCCATCTACGGGGAAGCAGGCAGCGGCATGCACGTACATATGATCCTGTTCAAAGACGGGAAGCCCGTGTTCTCTGACGATAACGGGTATGCCCACTTAAGTGAAACGGCTCACTATTTTATCGGCGGTATTCTGAAGCATATCGGTTCCCTGTGTGCCATTACCAACCCCAGCACCAACTCCTTCAAGCGGCTGGTGCCGGGCTATGAAGCGCCTGTGACGGTTGGCTATGCAACCTCTAACCGCAGTGCGGTGATCCGAATCCCCGCCTACGCCAAGAGTCCGGACAAGCGGCGCTTTGAACTGCGGAATCCGGATGCCACCTGCAATCCCTATTTCTGCTATGCGGCTATTTTGATGGCAGGTCTGGACGGGGTGAAGAATAAGATCGATCCCCACAAAAACGGCTGGGGTCCCTATGATATGAATCTATACAATCTTCCGGATGAAGAAAAGGCAAAGCTGCAGGGGCTGCCCGTATCTTTGGAAGATGCACTGGACTGCCTGGAAAAGGATTATGCCTACCTGACAGAAGGCGGTGTATTCCCCGAGGAACTGCTCCGGAACTTCATCAAGATCAAACGGACGGAGAGCAGACAGCTTGCTGCGATTCCGCATCCTGCCGAATTTGATAAATACTATAATCTGTAACAGAAAATTTTACGATAAAAGGACACCGCCCATCCGGGCGGTGTCCTTTTTGAATTCGCGAGCCGATCACTTGCGGATCAAGGGTTTTTTGCTTTTTCCAAATCGTTTTTGCGGATTTCCACCCGCCGTACTTTGCCGCTGATGGTTTTGGGAAGCTCCTCCACAAATTCAACGATTCTGGGGTACTTATAAGGCGCGGTATGTGTTTTTACGTACTCTTGGATTTCCTTCTTCAGTTCGTCCGAGCCTTCCTTGCCCTTTACAAGCACAACGGTTGCCTTTACGATCTGACCCCGGACCTCATCCGGGACGGGGGTAACCGCACACTCCAACACATAAGGAAGCTCCATGATGACGCTCTCGATTTCAAAGGGTCCGATACGGTATCCGGAGGATTTGATAACATCATCAATACGACCGACATACCAAAGATATCCGTCCTCGTCCATAGTGGCCTGGTCACCGGTGTGGTAGTAGCCGTCGTGCCAAACCTCCTTGGTCTTTTCTTCATCCAGATAGTAGCCGATAAAGAGACCGTGGGGGACGCCATCCTTGGTGCGGATGCAGATTTCACCGGTATCGCCGGTTTTGCATACATTGCCGTCGGGATCAAGAACCGCCACATCATAAAGCGGACTCGGTTTGCCCATGGAACCGATCTTGGGAGTTGCACCGACAAAATTGGCAATGGACAGTGTGGTTTCGGTCTGACCGAAGCCTTCCATAATGGTAAGTCCGGTGGCTTTCTTGAACTGATTGAATACTTCGGGGTTCAGTGCTTCACCGGCTGTGGTTGCATATTCCACAGAGGACAGGTCATATTTGGACAGATCCTCTTTGATAAAGAATCTGTACATGGTAGGCGGTGCACAGAAGGTCGTAATATGGTATTTTGCGAACATTGGCAAAATATCTTCCGAATGGAACCGGTCAAAGTCGTATGTAAAGATACCGGCTTCGCACAGCCACTGACCGTAAAGCTTACCCCAAAGAGCCTTGCCCCAACCGGTATCGGAGATGGTGAAGTGCAAACCGTCGGGATTTACATTGTGCCAATGCTTTGCGGTGGGATAGTGTCCCAATGCATACTTGTAGGAATGGGTTGCGATACGGGGATAGCCCGTTGTACCGGAGGTGAAAAGCATAAGCATCGGATCGTCGCCGCAGGGGGTAGTTTCCTTGCGGTAAAAATGGGTGCTGAAGCGTTCCATTTCCACATTAAAATCATTCCAGCCGTCTTTCTTTCCGCCGACCAGAATTTTCAGCATTCCGGGGAAGTTTGCGGCAGCTTTTTCTGCCTCGGCAGCCACATCGCCGTCAGCAGTGCAGACGATGGCCTTTACCTTGGCGGCCTGATATCGGTAATCAAAGTCGTGAGCAACCAGCTGATTGGTCGCAGGGATTGCGATTGCACCGATTTTATGCAGGGCAAGCATGCAGAACCAGAACTGGTAATGCCTTTTCAGCACGAGCATTACGGTATCGCCCTTTTTGATGCCGAGGGATTCAAAGTAGTTGGCAGTTTTGGCAGAATATTTCTTCAGATCACTGAAGGTGAATCTGCGGTCAGTCTTGTCATTTGCAACCCACATCATGGCCAGCTTGTCGGGATTCTTCTCTGCGATGGCATCTACACAGTCAAAGGCAAAGTTAAATTTGTCATCGTTTTTGAATTGGATGCCGCTAAATACGCCGTTTTCGTCGTAATAAGACTCCACGAAATTATCCGCAACCGTTGTTTTGTCAACAGGCTTTTCCGTCTTTGCCTGAACGAACGGAGCTTCGGGGTATTCCTCGCTGACAAGACCGTCCTGGGGATTAAGCACCACCGCATGGAATTCGCATCCGCCTTCGCTGGCGGCGATCATGCCGTGAGGGATCAGGCTGTTATAGAAGATGGAGTCGCCCTCGTGGAGAATATCCACATGGTTGCCGACCTGTACCTTCAGCGAGCCCTTGACAATGACGTCAAACTCCTGCCCGTTATGAGAATTCAGCTTCATCGGAGCATTCTGCTCTTCAGGAAGATAGGGGAATTTGACCAGGAAAGGTTCAGCAAGTTTTTCTTTGAACTTGGGAGCGAGGTTGTTGTATTCAATGCCGTGCTGCTTGAGAATTTTAAGACCCTCGCCCTTTCTGGTGATAGCAAAGGAAGTAAGGGTTGTGCTGCTGCCTTCCAGAAGATCCACAACTTCTACACCACACGCCTTGGCACATTTGTAAATGAAGGTAAAGCTGAAATCTGTATCTCCCTGCTCTAAAACACGGTATTCTGCAACCGACACACCGGTGAGCTTGGCAAGCTGTTCCTGGGTGTAGCCTTTTGCTTCCCGCAGGTCTTTGATTCGGCCCGCAACCTCTTTCAAACTGTAATCCATTTTTGCTGTCTCCTTTCGTTCTATCATATTTGCTGTCTACAAACTTGAATAAAACAAAAACCCGTCTCAAAAGAAAATCTTTGAGACGAGTTGTTAACCCGCGGTACCACTCAAATTGCGGAAAATATTCCGCCACTTTCCGAGCTCTAACAAGCTCTTTGCCTTTACGCAGCATTACGGAAGGAATCTACTGGGCGTCAGCCGTTCGGTCCTTCGACTCAGAAGGGATAAGTCATTGGAAGGCTCCGCCGTTGCCTCACACCACCCGGCAACTCTCTGAAAAACTTCACGTTCCGACCGTCTTCGTCATAGTCATTTTTGAGATATTCAAATTTGAGCACATTTTACACCCATAAATCAGTATTGTCAATACTTTTTCAAAAAAATTTTATTTAATTTTCAGCAGGGAATGTATAGGGGCAATGAACAGACAGAAAAGGGCATCACACAAAAAGGAGCTTCGCAGATGCGAAGCTCCTTTTGGAATTTCAGCAGATTATTCAGCCTTGTTGCCGTCCAGCAGTTTATGGACAAGTGCGGCAAGCACGCCACCCACCAGAGGAGCGACGATGAACACCCATACATTTGCCAAAGCCTCGCCGCCGACCAGAAGGGCAGGTCCGAAGCTTCTTGCGGGGTTGACGGATGTACCGGTGAAGGGAATGCCGATCAGATGAACCAAAACCAGAGAAAGACCGATTACCAGTCCGGCAACCTTGCCGTTTTCAGCCTTGGAGGTGACACCCAAAATGGCAAAGACAAAAATGAAGGTCAGAATCACTTCGACGATCAGGGATTTTACCACGTCATCGTTGAAAAGACCGTTTTGTCCAAGGGCGAGGGTATTGCCCGTCAGGTATGCCAGAATGGCGGCACCGGCCAAAGCACCAAGGAACTGCGCCAGAACATAGACGATGAACTCCTTGAACTTCATCTTTCCGCTAACCAGCATTGCAATGGAAACCGCGGGATTAATGTGGCAACCGGAAACATTTCCGACAGAGTATGCCATCGCAACGATCACAAGACCGAAGGCAAGGGCAGTTGCAACATATCCGGCTTGAGGAAATGCGCATCCGCTGACAGCGGCAACACCGCAGGCTACCAGCACCAAAACCAGAGTGCCGATAAATTCTGCTGCTGCTTTTTTTGCAAGATTCATAATGTGACCCCCTAAATATAGTATTTGGTAAAACCAAGAATATTATAATGTTTCAACGAGAAAAAGTCAATAGAATTCTGGGATTTTGTGCATAATCACAACTCTTTTCGGATTTACAAAAACTCTCCCTGCACGTTCAGTGCAGGGAGAGTTGGAGCATCAGATATTGGGGAGACCCAGGGAGACCTGATAGAATTTACCCGGGGTAATGCCGGAGACCACAACGGTTGTGACAAAGCTCATTCCCTGAGAAAGGTTGGAAACAGTGCTGTCGCCCAGGGCAACCTGTGAGAAGCTGCTGGTGTAAACCCGCCAGCCGAAGGTGACGTTACCGCTGGGGGTAGCGCATTTTCCGTGGACGGTGATGTGCAGGTCACTGCCCTGGACGGAATAGGAGGCGCTTGTGATGGAACCGCCCTGAATGGAAATGGGATAAACATTGGTGACCATGTCCTTGACAGTGGTGCTGACGGATTCTGTATACCCACAGACTGTGCATTGCCCACCGGACATGGAGTGACCGGCGGCAGAGCCTTCGGTAATATCACAGATGCAACAAATCCTGGGGTCGGTGCAGGTGGCATTGATCCAGCTGTGGGGGCCGTAATCACCAAACCCCTGTCCGCAATATACACAAATAGCGCGTTGCTCACAGTTTGGCTGTATGCCGGCAATATGGGAACCGAGAGAGCCCTGAGTAATGCCGCAGCGAGAGCATGTCATAGGTTCAAGGCAGGTAGCCTCCCACCAATCGTGGGGGAGGGGATTTCCTTCCGTTGCACCGCAGTTATAGCAGGTCTTGGGCTTGCTGCAGGTAGCTTGTGCCCATACGTGAAAGTGCTCCTGAATGTCGGGATCGGAGGGGGTTACGGGCACGCTGCTGAGGAAAGCGTTGATATCGATATCGCCGTTGAGGAAAGTGCCTTCTTCGCTGGAATAAATGTGTTCCAGAAGACCTTCGTCTACACCGGTGTAAATATTTCCGATGATGGTACCGTCCTCCAGAATCAGGTTGCCGTCTTCGTCGACGGTGATCCTGTGCGGATCGCCGTTCTGGGAACCTCCGCCGATAAAAGAATTTTGTTGATCCTGCTCAGGAACCACCTGACTGATCCCTATGCGATTAAAGGGAGACATACAGGCGGTCAAAGAGCAGATAAGCGTGAGGCAAAGAAAGAAAATTATAAGCTTTTTCATGAAAATTCCTCCTAATTCTGTATGTTTCAAACTTTCTATTTTCTGCGCCAGGCGCTGCGGGACAGGAGCACCAGTATGGGGAAAATCTCCAGTCTGCCTGCCAGCATGTCAATGCTCAGTATAATTTTTGAGAAGGGACTGAAATTGCCGAAATGGCAGGTGGGACCGACAGCCTCCAAACCGGGACCAATGTTATTGAAACAGGCAAATACTGCAGACAGGTTGGTGGTAAAGGAGAAGTTGTCCAAAGAGATGAGTACAATGCTGATGACTGTAAGGATAATATAGGCCGCGAGATAGGCGTTGGTGTTATCCAGCACTCGTTCGTCAACTATTTTGCCGTTGGAACGAACCGCCTGTACGCGGTTGGGACGAATGACCCGGCGGATATTTCTGCGCAGACTCTTAAACAGCAGCAAAACCCGGGCTACCTTAAAGCCGCCGCCGGTAGAACCGGCACAGGCGCCGATCATCATCAAGCCCAGCAAAATGGTTTTGGAGAAGTGCGGCCATTGGTCAAAATCCGTGGTGGTAAAGCCGGTGGTTGTGATAATACTGCCCACCTGAAAAGCAGCGTGACGAAGGGTTTCCGTCCACGTTTCGTACAGGCTGTGGATATTCACGGCTATGGCAACAATGCTGATCAGCACGATAGCGAGATACAGCCGAAGCTCTTCATCTTTCCATACACTACGCAGCTGCCGCAGGAGAATGAGGTAGTAGCAGCTGAAATTTATGCCGAACAGAAGCATAAAGACTGTGGTGACATTTTGCAGATAGGGACTGTATCCGGCGAGGGAATCGGCCTTGACACCGAAACCGCCGGTACCGGCGGTGCCGAAAGCGGTGCAGACGGCATCAAAAAGAGGCATGTTGCCCACCAGCAGGAACAGGATGTTCAAAAGGGTCAGGGCGATGTAAATAGAGTAGAGAATGACAGCGGTTTTTCTGATTTTCGGCACCAGCTTATCTACATTCGGCCCGGGACTTTCCGCCCGGAGCAAATGCAGTGTAAAACCGGAGCCCCGTTCATCACCGGAGCTGAGCGCCAGCAAAAATACCAATACGCCCATACCTCCCAGCCAGTGACTGAAGCTTCTCCAGTACAGGATTCCCTTGGAAAGCGCTTCTACATTTGCAACCACGGAAGCACCGGTGGTGGTGAAACCGGAAACGGTTTCAAAAAAAGCGTCGACAAAATTGGGAATTTCCCTGGAAAGGTAAAACGGCAGACAGCCGAACAAGCTCAAAACGATCCAACTGACCGCAACACAGACAAGACCGTCCTTTGCGCCCATGGCGCGAGGTGCACGGCGGCACAGAAGCCATAGGAGCCCGGCAATCAGGACGGTGGCGGCGATTGCCGCCAAAAAGCTGTAAGCCGCAGAGATATCCCCGCAAAAGAGGCTTATGATTCCGGCGGGGATCATAAAGATCGCCTCTATGAACATCGTTTGGGCGATGAAGCGCCCCATCATTTTGTAGTTCATACGCCGATACCTCAGGCAAAGATGTCATTGAGCTGGTGAAGCGTACCCCGACCGCTGGTGACGACCACAACGGAATCGCCCTTGACAAAGACGGAATCGCCGCTGGGGACCTGAGAGGAAGCACCGTGGGTAATGCTGGCGATCAGAATGTTGGATTTCAAAGTAATATCCCGCAGGGGAATACCGCAGTAATTGGTGTTTTCGTCCACCAGAAATTCCACAGCCTCAGCCTGTTGGTCGGCGATGGCATGAACGGAAACAGCGGCACCGGTCTGATTCCGCATAGCCCGGACGTAACGCACAATATTTCCGCTGCACAGCTCCTTGGGGCAAATAATGCTTCCCAGTGACAGGGAATCAATAATGCTCCGGCTGCCCAAGTGACTGAGCTTGGTGATCACCTGAGGGATTTTCCGCGTGCCGGCATACAGGGAAATGATCATGTTCAGCTCATCGATACCGGTCAAAGCGACCAAAGCGTCGCACTCTGCAAGACCTTCACTTTCCAAAAGGGCGTGATCGGTGGCATCGCCGTGAATCACACAGGTGTTGGGCAATGCGGCCGCCAGTTCCCGACAGCGGTCGATATCGCTGTCAATGATTTGGACGGAGATGTTGTCTTTCTCCAACAGGGAAGCCAGATAATAGCTGAGCTTACTGCCGCCGCAGAGAATAACCTTTCTGGCACGTCGGGCAATGATGCCCAGGTGCTTGAGCATAGCAGTGAGGTTTTCTGTGGGTGCGGTTACAAAAATACGGTCACCCTCTTCCAGAATGAAGTTACCGTTGGGGGTGACAGATTCGCCGTTTCGCAAAACCGCACAGACCAGAATCTTGGTTTTGACCACACTGTTCATGGCACTCAGGGGGATACTGCGCAGTTTGCTGTTGGCATCAACACGAAGCTCCACGATTTCTGCGCGGCCTTTTGCAAAGGTGTCGCGGCGGAGAAAACCGGGGTATTTCAGCAGCCGTTCAATTTCGGTGGCGGCCTGCAGCTCCGGATTAAATGCCATGGACAGAGCAAATACATCCCGCATGGCAAAAATCTGCTCCGTATATTCTGGATTGCGGATACGGGCGATGGTATGTAACTGGGGCTGGATTCCATGGGCGGTGGTACAGCAGAGCAAATTGACCTCGTCCGCGTTGGTGGCGGCAATCAAAAGGTCGGCAGTCTGAATACCGGCCTGCAATAAGGTCGTCATGGAAGCACAGTTCCCGTGTACGGCCATAATATCCATTTGTTCGGCACAGGCACTGAGCACTTTTTGATTCGAGTCGATCAAAGTGATGTCACAGTTCTCCATGGAAAGCTGTTTGGCAAGGGCAATACCCACCTTGCCTGCTCCGGCAATGACAATGTTCATACGTCATACTCCTGTTGAATTCAGTAATTCTGTGGACATTTTACCTAATTATACTACAATTTGCGAAAAAATACAAGAATATGTTATTCTCCGACACGGCTGGCTTTCGCATATGCGGTGGGGGAGCAGTGGGTGTGCTGCTTAAACAGGCGGCAAAAGTAGTGAACAGAGGAGAAACCGAGAATTTCTGAGATTTCTGTAATAGAGGAATTGCTCTTGTGCAAGAGTACCGTTGCTTCCTGAATCCGCAGAGCGTTGATGTAATCCAAAATTGTGGTACCGTAGGATTCCTTGAAGCTGCGGCATAGGGTGGTCTTGTTAATGCCAAACAGAAAACAAAGGCTGTCAAGAGTAATGCGGGTATGGTAATTTTTGGAGATGTACTGATGAACGGCCTGGATGCCCGTGGGAGTGGTATTCACAGGGGAATTACCGTCGCTTTTTATATCCCGCACCAGGGAAATCAGCAGGGATTCCAGTCCGATTTTTATCAGCTGGTCCGCACCGAAGGGATAATGTGTCCGTTTCGGCATATAGGCAGTGTTGGGGATATTATAGGGGGGCTCAAAAATACTCATTCCCTCCTGAAGAATCCGGGACAGCGCCTTGATTTGGTCAGAAGAAAGGGTGACAGGCTGGCAGGAGAAGGGGTACAGCTCCGGGCTGTCGCAGGTAAAGCCGATAATGATTACGCTGGGAGCGACAGCGTCGGAGGTGGCCAGAGCGTGAGGTTCGTTTGGCTGATGGATCAGCATTTGGTTTTCGGACAAGATGCCGGAGTAGTTTTTTGCAACAAATGGATCAAGAGGAACAAAGACGGAAAGAGACTTTGTTGCAAATGGCCTGCGAGGCGGACAAGGTATATCTGCTGAATATGGACCTTGACTGCCAACCCTATGCTATCATCGACTATGGCACAAAAAAGCGAGAATTCCTGCTCCGGCCGGGAGAGCTGAAATCGATAAAGAAATAATTATAAAAAGTAAAACAGCACTTGTAAAAAACAAGGGAGTTTCCGGGTTTTAGTGGGAAAATGCTTGCTATATAGCCATGTCGGACTTATAATTAGGGTAGCACACAAATAAAAGGAGGATACATATGGAAAAATACATGAAACGCGTGCTTGCGTTTTTGTTGTGTGCAGTGATGCTGTTCGGTTATGCGCCTACGCTGGTAGGAAACATTACAGCGGCAGACGATCCTGCAAATACAGGAGCGACCAACGGTACACTTCCTACGGAAGCAGTGCCCAATATGCTCACCTCAGCAGTGCACAATTATGATTTTGAGACCGCTGAGACCGAGAGTTCTCTCGTTCCCAAGGGCTGGACGGAATTGGCCGCCAAGACTTGGGCTTCCTTCGAGCTGGCAGAGCGCTCTGAGGGCAATATGTGTCTGAAGTATTCCGCCACAACTGGCGGTTCAGGTACGCACGCCATTTACAGTGAGCCCATCATGGTTGAGGAATACCAGGGTGATGATCTGATCATCAACATGGACATTAAGGGCTTTAAGAATAATGTCGGCCTTATGACATTTATTTACTTCTACACCAACACCAATAAGCCTACGGGCATGGCCAGTGTGGGCGTGACCGGCAGTGGCAGCTGTAACTTCGGCTTCAAGGCTACCACCGAGTGGCAGACGCTGAGCAAGTGTATTTATGAATATACCGACGGCAGCAAGATCCGTGTGCCGGATGGTGCAAAGTACGCCCGTATTTTCCTGTACCGTGCGGCAAGCAGCGGCGCTGGTGATATCTACATTGACAATGTGGAGCTGCGGCCAATCTGCCCGATGGGTACCCATACCTTTAACGAGAAAAAGGCCAGCACCGTAGCCCATACCGTTACGGATTGCCAGTCCATTTACTATATCCGCTGTGATAAGTGTGACTTCTTCCGGGATTTGGGTGCGATTGGCGTGAAGAACGGCACAATTGCCGGTCCTTCCACCCATGATCTGACCTATGTGCCTGCAAAGCCTGCAACCCCTGAGGAAACGGGCACCACAGAATACTGGGTCTGCAAAAACTGCCAGCTGTGGTACGGCGATGCCCGGGGTAGAACAGAAATTAAGGATCACGATTCGATTATCGTCAGCAAAAAGTACAGCAATCTGCTGGAAAAATACAATCCTTCCTTTGAAGGAGAAGTGGACGGGGACGATCCGGTTTCCTGGACGCCCTACGCTGCCGGTAATGATCATTATTCCGTAACCACGGAAGAAGCAACGGCCGGCACCCATTCTCTGAAATTTGCGCTGGATGAAAACGCACCGCGAGCCTGCGGCATCCAAAGCCAAGTCGTCAATATTGGCGGCATGAAGAAGCTCTCCTATATGTTCGACGTAAAGGGCGATGTGGAGGTTATGGCGTGGATGTATTTCTACGATGCGTCCATGAATGCTGTCAGTGTGGTGGAAGGTGAGCCCAACTGGTTTAACGCAGCACCCATGGCAAACTGGACGTCCTTCAGTAAGCAGTATACTGTGCCCGAGGGTGCGTGGTATGCAAAGATCATGTTCTACCGCACCCCCACAAAGCCGGGTACGGTTTACATTGATAACGTGGTACTCAAGGAATATGAGGAAAGCGACGAAATCAAGATGCCCACCAGCTTCTTTGATTCCTTTGAGGACGGCTGTAACAAGAAATCTCTTCTGCCCTGGGGCTGGGATCATGTTAACAATTCCACTAAGCCTACGGATGAGCACACCTGGATTGAGCTTGTCAAGGCTGACGGCTCCGATCCTTCTGTTCCCAAGGCTACAGACGGAGAATATGTCCTGAAATTTGAGCAGATCGAAACAGATCAGACCCACCGCGTTATTTGGGGGCCGTACATCGATGTTTCTGACATGGAGGCGGTTCGTGCGACGATAGACCTGTGGAGTGAGTCTTATGTACAGCTTCAGATCTATTTCTATGATGCGCAGTATAATACCCAGGAAAATGACGAGTGGAAGCCCTATCAGAAGGAAGAATTTGAAAATGAATGGGGCCAGATCAACCTGGAGGTTGCTGTCCCTGAGGGCGCAGTGTACGCCCGTTTGAGAATTGCCAAGCTGTATACTGTCGGTTACGGTGGCGTTTCCTATATGGACCGGGTAGTTCTGACGGAAACGGACCCCATCCCCACTGCACCTCCCCCGCCAAAGCCGAACGCGGAAGTGCATTATGACTGGAAGATCGTTGAAACCGACCATCCCAGAGTTTACTTCAATGCAGAGGAATTGCGCCGCATTAAAAAGTGGGCAAACAGTGAATCGGAGACCTCTGTCGGATTTACTGGTAAGGAGGCCTATCAAGACCTGATCAAGGATGCAGACCTGTACCTGAGCGAAACGGAATTTAGCAATACCGTAGCAGATATGCGTTATACCGTGCAGCTGACCCCGGTTCTGCAGGATATGTCCATCTATGAGCCCTTCTTCTATCCCCCGGCAGCGGATTACGCCAATCCCTATCCCTACCTGACCCGTTTGTGCCAGATGATCGAGGAAAGAACCCAGACCCTGGCTTTGGCATACGTGCTTTCCGGCAACAAGGCTTACGGTGAACGGGCAGTTCAGTATGCCACGGACCTGTGTAAGTGGAAATACTGGATCCATGAGATCTATGTTGTCCCCGGGGATACAAATATCACAGAGCAGAGCACCAACTACTGTACAACGTCGGTGGCCACTACCTATGATCTGTGTTACGACCTGCTGACAGAGAATCAGAAGAAACTGATGGAAGATGCGCTTATCGAAAAGGCGCTGGAGCCTATGTGGATCACCTGCGAAACCCGTATGGGAATGGGTCGGGATATGGACCACATGGCATGTACTTTTGTGGCCTGCTGTGCTATTTTGAACGAAGACAATATCGGCAGACTGAGCAAGTATCTGGACCGGGCCATGCAGTACAATGACTGGATCTTTGACTGGTACGACGCGGGTCATAACGAAGGCTATTCCTATGCAGAAAACGGTATTGAACAGCTCTTTGAGGGCATGGCCATCATTGAGCGTGTTACCGGCATCACCGGCAACCTGGATCACCATTTTGCAACAGAGACCCTGCCCGCATGGATCAAGGGTTTTGTGGAATCCAACAGAGGCACCATGCCCGGTTACAGCGATTCCACCTACGATCCCTTCTTTACCATCACCCTGACGACGCTGGCAAGACGGGGCGATCAGGCCGCGGGTTTCTGTGTCTACCTGGCAGGCGGTGCCGAAGTACGGCCCTTTGATAAACTGATATACGGCAACCTGAGCGATGACTATATCATGCCCCCGGAAGATAACTACATGAACGTCACCGTTGTGGAAACAATGGGTGTCGGCTCTCTGCGTACCGGCTGGGGCAAGCTGGATAAACTGATGGTGATGATCTCTGATGATTATCCCTGCGGTCACGCCCACTGGGAAGCAAACAGCATCTTTATGGCGCTCAACGGCAAGTGGGTAATCAAGGATGTGGGCTACGGCTCCATTCAGGCTGCCGTTGCAAAGACCTATTACGACATGCAGTATGCGGCAAATACCATCTTTGTGGATAATAAGGCACAGACCGTTAAGGGTGCCGGTACCATTCAGGAAGTATTTAACAGCGAGCTGTACGGTCACATCATGGGCAGCGCCCCCAGCGCTTACGGCAAGTTTGACGGAGAGCCCATTGTGGATAAATTTGACCGTCACACCATCATGCTGAATCACGACAGTGAGTCTTACTATGTGGTGATCGATGATTTGGAATCCCGTAAGGAGCACGTGTTCGGCTGGAATCTTTACCAGGCAAAGTGGAACCGTGTAGAGCTGGACGGCAAGGAATTTGACTTCGAAAAAGCCAAAGCCGGTAACCATCTGGCAATTTTGGACGAAGGACTTGTTCTGCACTACGAATTTGTAGGCGAGCAGCTGGAGTTCTCCGCACCCCTCTTCAAAAAGTCCGGTGAGACCTTTGGACCGTTGTTCCGCGCCAATGCCAAAGCTGCAAAGAATCAGCAGTTTATGACAGTCATCAGCGTGGATACGGAATATGAAGGACTTAAGGCAATTGACAGTACCAGCCTGCTTACAGCCCGTAGCTCCAACCTGAGTCACGATGACCCCAACGGCTGGAGCTGGTACAGCTCCAACGATCTGGGCATGGTTATTGCCCTGCCCATGGGTCAGCAATATGGTCTGAACATGCTTCGTGCAGGTGCCATCGGCGACTGGATGAGCTTCCCCTTCGAGGTAGAAGAGACCGGCGAATACATCTTCTCTCTGCTGCTGGGTTCCTGGAAGAACTATGCGGGCAAATGGCAGGCATATCTGGATGGCAAGCCCATTGGTGACCTGTATACCGCAAAGAGCACAAAGAATGCACCGGTAACCGTCCAAATGGAGGAAGAGCCCATTCTTCTCACCGCCGGTACGCACCAGATCAAGATGGTTCTGGTCAGTGATCCGGAAACAGAGGATCTGGAGTGGGGCACACTGATCTCCATGGGTCAGGTTATCCTGGAACAGGAAAGAAGCAGTCTGGGTCAGGGCACTACCGAGGTCCTGGAATCTTATGACAACGAGAACGTTTTGGGTGCTACCGTCCGTTACGGTCTCTTCCTGAAGGACGTCGTTCTCTTTAACCGTGGAACCAAGACCATGACCGCTGGCAATCTGACCTCCGATGCAGACCAGGCAACAGTTCTGGGTATTGATGAGGAAGAGATCACCGAAGGCTTTACTATGGTGAACGGCACCAACGCAAAGTTCGGTGACCAGGTACTGATGACAGCCGATGGCCGTATGGATATAGCTGTGGACTATCGGTTTGCTAAGATTCCGGTGCTCAACATGGAAATGACCGAGCAGGAGCTTCTGATCTATCAGGAGGAACTGCTGCAGAAGGAAGACCACTTTGATATTACCAAGCCCAGAACCCGCGTTACTACCTCTGCGGATGCACAGCGGAACATCTCCTTGCTAGTTGGTACCGACGCACCGCATGTGGTGACGATTGACGGCACTGAGGTGGAGCACAGCTATGCGGATGGTATGATCTCCCTTACCGTTCCTGAAGGTGACCACAGCATCGAGATCTTGGGCACACACTACTGTACCTTCGATCAGAAGGCAACCAATATTATGAACATCAAGTCTTGGGCAACCTGTACAGAGGGTGCTGTGTACTACGTTTCCTGCTACTGCGGTGAAAACGGCACAGAGACCTTCGTGGATGGCGAACCCAAAGGACATAATATTGTAGCTGTAAAGGCTAAGGAAGCCACCGAAACAGAAGAAGGCTGTATCGCCCACTACGCTTGTAAGAACTGTGATGCAGTCTATGCGGATGCAGAGGGCAAGCAGCCTCTGGAGCTGTCCGCAGTAATCATTCCCAAGCTGGAAGCCAAGGCTCCCGAGAAGGAAGCTGTGGCAGATAACTCTTGGATCATTTGGGTCGCTGTGGCCGGAGGCGTTGTGATTCTGGCGGCCGGAGTTCTGCTTCTGCTGAAGTTCAAATTCGGCTTCTTCAAAAAGAAGGAATAACATAACAAAAAGTACCGGGTAACCGGTACTTTTTGTTTTTGGCAATATGCCGTTACTACGGATTCCTTGGATAGACTAAGCCGCTGACCATCCGGTCAGCGGCTGGATATCATGATTTTGTGCAGGCTTGATTTGGTTTTTTGCCTGCTTTTTTCTTTCCCCGGGGACGGAGGGGGGAAAACAGGTGAATGATCGTCATAGCCAGCAGCATGCCTGCGGACATGGCAACCATCAAAAGGAAGGTGCTCAGGGTGCGATTGATGAAGCCCATCATATCTCCGGTCACCAAAGCATGAATACTTCTGTAGAGAGAACCGCCGGGAATCAGCGGAATCCAGCCGGTTACCAGCATAATGGTGGACGGGCAATGCAGAATACGTGCCATCATTTCGGCATATAAAGTCAAAACTGTGGTGGCCACAAGATATTGCAAGGCTTCATATTGAGTGAAGGCACCAACGGTACAGTAGACGCCCCAGCTCAGAAAGCCGCCCAAGAATGCGAAAAGCAGTTGCTTCCCACGGACCTGGAACACCATCGCAAAGCCTACCGCGCCCAGCGCGCCCAGCAGAGTCTGAAGTGCCTGTTGGGATAGGAATAAGGACTGCGTTTTTATAGGGTTGCCGGGTAACAGCATGCCGGCCACCGTGAATCCAAAGGTGACGATGAATGCGATCACCAGGGAACGGAAGAATCGGCTGACACCGGAGAGCATATCGTCTACGAACATATCATGCACCGCGTTGGTCATGGCGATACCGGGAATCAGCAGCATGATATTGCCAATGGAGATAGCGTCATAGCATTTTCCCAAACCTGCATTGACCAGCAGTACGTTGCCCAGTCCGACCAGCAGGGAGACAAGAAAGACGCTGAACACGTGGTCCAATCCCGCACGCTTCATCCAGTATTCCAGAACACACAAAATCACACCGGAAAAGGCAGCGCAAAGACCGTCCTGCCAGCTGTAAGGGGAAACAATATTAAAGAAGATACTGAATGCTCCGGAGATCAGGGCATAAAACAAAGCCATGGCCCACAGCGGCTGCCCACATTCATGATCAATTTGTGTTAAACGGGCAGGTACATCCTCAGCGGAGATGCGTTTGGCACAGATGTCCCGGGAAAGCTGGTTCAGCTTGGCCATACGGGTAAGGTCAAACGATCCGGAGTGAATACGCCGTAATTGGGTGGCGCTGTTTCCGTTGGCATCAAAGGCGGTGACGATAATGCCGGAGGTGACGGAAAATACATGAGTCTCCACAGCTCCCAGAGCCTTGCAAATGCGTCCGATGGAGTCTTCCACACGGCTGATTTGTGCGCCACAGACCAGCATCCGCATTCCAATATCCAGAGCCAGGGAAATATGCGCGTCCAGTTTTCTGCCTTCGTCCATAGTTTTCTCTCTTTCTGCGTGATACCATACTTATACCACCGGGATGCGGGAATGTCAACACAGAGGAACTATTTTAAACTTTCCTATTGAGAAATCTCCCAAAATGTAATATAATATGCAACAAACAGAGACGGAGGTAAAATTATGACAACCTTTAAGGAGATACTGGATTTATACGAGGATTTTCGTTTACACAGAGGCAAACTGCATGGTGAAGGTGGCTTTTTCGACTATCGCACACCTGCCAGCCTGCATAGCGATGTGACCTGTTTTGCCTATGGTATTGCGGAAACAAAAAGTTGTCTGAGCCTGCAAAAGCATCCTTGTGAAAGCGAGATCGTATTATCCAAGGAGGATTTGAGCCGGCGTTTTTATATCAAGCTTCAGGCCTGTCTGTTCCGCTATACCCAATACATTTGTCCCATTACCATTCGTGTCAATGGGAAGATTGCTTACGAGAATCCCCGGGAGTTCTTTGAGACGGTGAATTTGGGGTGGCCGACGGTCTATATTCCCGTTTCCAATGCCTTTTTGCAGGAAGGCGGAAATGTCATCCAAGTTTCCCAGGGAGAATGTGAGACCTATTTGCTGGTTGCCGGAGTGGACCTGCTTTCTCTGCCGGCAATCAAAAAGAACCAGCAGCTGACCTACCGGACATCGGTGCGGATGGGAAATTCCTTCACCTTGGCGTTCTATGTGCCGGAAGGGGAACTGACGGTCTTTGAAAATCAGAATTGTGAAATTCTTTCCATTGCCCCTTCTTCGTTGGACGCAGATCATGTTTTGGTGCAGCTGCGGGCGACGGCGGAATGTCCTGCGGCAACGGTGCAGATCGGAGAGGAAAAGATCCCGGTGGTCATGCCCAAAGCTTATCCCGATAGTGAGGATGTTTGTCTGGTGGGTATCGACTCGGATGACCACCGTCACGACGATACCGATGAAGCAAACCGGATCATTTCCGTTTTTGCCAATACGCAGCTGGGAAATTTCTTCCAGGTCAGACCTCAGCGGGAACGGAACTTCCACGATTTGTCTGCTCCTGCGGTGTGGGAAAAGCGGGTGAAATATCTGTTGGACTACGGCACAAAGCTGAGTCAGGCGGACAGTGCCAACGAAATGCCCTTCTTTCCCGGTCTGGTGGGGGACAGCTTTGTGGGCAAGCATTTCCATGAAGCCTATCTGTACTTCTGTTCGGCGTTGGAACGGGATCCGCAGATGTCTGCGGAGCTGTTTTTGGATGTCAAGACCATGAAATCCTCGGAATCCTTTGGGGAGAGCCGGAGAATGTTCTGCGAGGCGCTGAAAAAGATGTACGCCGCCAGTCAAACCAAACAGGGTCGCACATCTGTGGGGTCGCCCAGTATTCTGGCGAGCTATGAGGCCAGCTCCGGTTTTGAACGGGTGACTATTGAGCCGGTGAGTAACCTCAATTTGCTGATTGGTGCAGTGCGCGGTGCAGCACCGGAAATGTGGGGAGCCCATGTGCCGACGGACTGGTATTTCGGAGAGCCCAACGACTTGACCAAGACTCGGAAGTTTTTGCTTGCCATGCAGGTGCTCTATATGCTGGGAGCCCAGTACATCTATGCGGAAAATTCCCTGTTCAAAACCAACGCCTTCAGCCGGGAGGATTGGGAGGATAAGTTCTGCACCCAATGCCGGATCTTCCAGCGGGAGTTCTACGATTATACCGTTCGCAATCCCCGTGAGGGTGAATTGCAGACCGATTTAGGTGTGATTTACGGCAACAATGAATTTATCCTGTGGCACCACGATGACCGCATTGCGGAACTGGGCGAAAACGGTGATTGGGATATTAAGGTTTGGGGCAAGTGGGAAAATAATGAGCATCACAAGTGCTGGCGCGCCATTGATGCGTGGCTGCCTCTGGCTGACAAGCAGCATTCCAAGCGGAATATTCTGAACCTGGACTTGTTCAGTGGCACGCCCTACGGTCCGGTGGATTTGGTTCCGTACAACAAGGATTACAACCGATATAAGGCGGTTGCGTTGCTGGGATGGAACACCTATGAAGAAGGCTTTGCCCAAAAGATTTATGATTATGTAAACCAAGGCGGAACAGCCTTCGTCAGCTACTGCCACTTCAACACCACCGACCGCTGTGATTTGCCCAAGGTGTATGCCAAAACTGCGGAAGTGGAGATGCTGCTGGGCGCATTTTCGGAGGAAATTGATGATACCGGTGCGTACAGCCTGATGACCGGGGAGCTTTCCGATGCACAGAAGCTTGTGACGGATGAAAAGGGTCGCACGCTGGTGTGGAAAAAGACAATTGGCAAGGGCACGCTGTATTTCGGAAGCTTTGCGGATTACCGTTGTCCCGATGAGAAAAAAGCGATTCTCGTGCAGGTTCTGCGGGAGATGGGAGATGCTACAGCGGACATGATCTGCAGCAATCCCAACCTGTGCGTTACCCAGAGACTGCAATCTGACGGAAGCCGTACGGTAAACGTTTTGAACGTTTGTGCCAACAGCACAGAGCCGGAGCCCTATGTCATTTCCTTCCGTGACGGAAGCAGGTTGTCCGGCATGGCAACACCTTGTGAAATTTCCGCGCAAACAGTGAAAAAAGGATAAGGGAAGCGGTTGCTTTCTGCATGGGGCTGTGATACAATGGCGTGAAACCAAAGCAACTTTTGAAACGAAAATATCGTGAGGGAGAAGCAATATGAGATATTACGAAAATCCTGAAAAAACAAGTGAAAACCGTTTGCCCCAAAGAAGCTATTACATTCCTTCCAATGCGGGAGCCTATACGCTGCTGAACGGCACTTGGCGGTTCAAATACTACCCCCGGGACATTGACGTTCTGCAGGATATCACCGACTGGGATCAGACCGATGTGCCTTCCTGCTGGCAGGCACGGGGCTATGAAGAGCCTAACTATACCAACCAGCAGTATCCGTATCCTGTGGATCCTCCATACGCACCTACGGACAATCCCTGCGGTGTGTATGAGCGTGATTTTGAAATCACAAATACGGAGAATAAAACCTATTTCGTGCTGGAGGGTGTGTCCTCTTGCGGACGCATCAGCGTCAACGGCAAATACGTGGGCTTTACCTCCGGAAGCCGGATGCAGGCGGAATTTGACATCACTGATTTTGTGGTGAAGGGCATGAATACCGTCCGCGTGGAGGTGCTGAAATGGTGCTGCGGCAGTTATCTGGAGGATCAGGATCAGTTCCGCTTTAACGGTATTTTCCGGGATGTTTATCTGCTGTCCCGTCCCCAGGGACACATTGTGGATATTGATATCCACACAGAAGGGGAGGATATTCTTGTCCGCTTTGACGGCAGTGCGACTGTCACACTTTTGGATGACGGCAAGGTGCTGGAAACCAAGGAAGCTGAGGGGAATGTAACCTTCCATGTGGCAAATCCCAAGCTTTGGAATGCAGAATATCCCAATTTGTATGAGCTGCGGTTTGAATCCAAGGGCGAGGTCATTACCCAGAAGGTTGGCTTCCGCACCATTACCGTTTCCGACCGGTATGAACTGCTGATCAACGGAACACCCGTCAAGCTGCAGGGTGTCAATCACCATGATACCCATCCCACCAACGGCTGGAGCATGACGGATGAAGAGCTTTTGCTGGATCTGCGGCAGATGAAGAAGCTGAACGTTAACTGTATTCGTACATCCCACTATCCGCCCACGTCCCGTTTTCTGGATTTCTGTGACGAAATGGGCTTCTACGTGGTCTTGGAAGCGGATCTGGAAAGCCATGGCTTTGTTGTCCGTTACGGCAATCCGGAGGATCAAAAGGGATACGATGTTGATTCCGATGATTGGCCCTGTCAGCGTCCGGAATGGAAAAAGGAATATGTGGAGCGTATGGCCCGTGCGGTGGAACGGGATAAAAACCATGCTTCCATTATTATATGGTCCACCGGCAATGAAAGCGGCTACGGCGTGAACCATGAGGCAATGATCGACTACTGCCATGAACGGGATAAGACCAGACTGGTTCACTGTGAGGACTGCTCCAGAAGATACGATGTTCTGCAGAAGGAACTTTGGGCAGAGGCAGAGGGGACACTGGAAAGACCGTATACCCACGAGGAAAAAGAGGAAATGTATGCAAAGGCAAGGAAAGCGGACATTTTCTCCCGGATGTATACGGATATTCCCACTTGCTGGGCGCAGTGTAAGAACGAATATAACCGCCAGCCCTTCTTCCTGTGTGAGTATTCCCACGCCATGGGCAACAGTCCCGGAGACGTGGTGGAATACTGGCAATGTGTGGATGCCAATGATAAGTTTATCGGCGGCTGTATTTGGGAATGGGCGGATCATACTGTCGTAGAGGACGGTATGGCAAAATACGGCGGTGACTGGGAGTCCGAGCTGACCAATGATGTCAACTTCTGTGCAGATGGTCTGGTAAATTACGACCGTTCCTTTAAGGCCGGTTCTTATGAGGCAAAATATGCTTACCAGCCCATGCGTGCTGCATTGGAAGACGGAAAGATTAAAATCCGCAACCGGAATTCCTTCCGCAATCTGAAGGAATACACCCTGAAATACCAGCTGGTGGTGGACAATCAGGTGGTCTGTGCCAAGGAAACCGTTTTGGATCTGGCACCCATGGCAACTGCCTGGCTGGAGCTGCCCGGTACTGCGCCGGCAGAATGCGGCTATGGCTGTTATGTGAATATGCAGCTGTTGGATGCCACCGGATATGAAGTGGCACAGGAACAGCTGGATCTGCAGGTGCCTGTAAAGAAGCTGCCGGCTGTGGAGTCCGGAGCAAAGCTGGAGGAAAAGCAGTACGAAATCATTGCTTCCGGCGAGGGCTTCCGTTATGTATTCTCCAAGCACTACGGCGCGTTTGTGGATATCGAGGTGAAGGGGAAACATCTGATCGACGGCCCCATGCATTTGACGACCCTCCGCGCACCGCTGGACAATGAGCGTGCGGTTAAGCGCCGTTGGGTTCGCAATATCGTCATTTACGGCGAAAATATGGAAAGCTGCTTCGATAAGGTTTATTCCTGCGAGCTGACCGATGGCGAGATCGTGGTAAAGGGTGCTTTGGCAGGTGTTGCCAGAATGCCCTATCTGCATTACACCCAGAGAATCCGTATTGCGGCGGATGGCGCAGTCAGCTTTACTGTGGATGCAAAGGTGCGAGACCATGCCTTCTGGCTGCCCCGCTTTGGCTATGAGCTGACGCTGAAGGAAGCGGATGCCGGTTTCCGGTATTTCGGTATGGGTCCCGGCGAAAGCTATATCGACATGCATCACCATGCCAATTACGGCATGTGGGAGTCAAAGGCTTCCAAGGAGTATGTGCCTTACATCAAGCCCCAGGAGCATGGCAACCATTACGGTGTCCGCTATTTGGGACTGGATAACGGCTTGACCTTTGTGGCGGATACGCCCTTTGAATGTAACGTTTCCCAGTATAGCATCCGGGAACTGTTCCAAAAGGCACATGCGGCAGAGCTGGAGAAGGATGGAAAGACCCATGTCCGTATTGACTATAAGTGCAGCGGTATCGGTTCTGCATCCTGCGGACCGCAAATTAAAAAGGAATACACCCTCCATGAGAAGGAAATTCACTTTGCATTTGTGATGAAGCTCTAAGAGAAAAGGCCCCCTCGTCAGAGGGGGTCGTTTAAACTTCACCGGTGTTGCAAAAATCCTTTGTGCCGTTGATGGCATAATGCGTGGCCACCAGGCAGACGGTGCGGTCGTCCAGCTGTTCGCTGAGGGCTTGGTATTGCCGGAGGAATTGTTGCATTGACGGTGCTTTTTGCATTCACTGCGTCCGGTTTGATATCCTGCATAAGCACTTTTATGGTCGCTACGATGCTTATAAAGTATAAAACATTGATGGGAGATATTGAGTGGGAGAAATGCCGGGTAGAAAAGGCTTCTAATGGGAGAAGAGTAGAACCGGGTGACTGGATCTGCTTCTGCGGACAGACACATAAAAAATATGAAATCTCCTGCGCGTGTGGGAGAACACGCAAGGACAATCTGTAAGATTCCTGCGCCACTGACAGATATACAATCCCCCGACTGTTTGCAAAACAGTCGGGGGGTGCTTTTTCGATGAGAAGAACTGCTCTGTTTGCACTTCCGCGGCATCTGTGCATAAACTGTCCTGTAAGCATTTTGCTTTTCCTATCATCTATCGGGAGGTATCTATATGTCTGAACAATGTCAGGACACCCTGCGCTGCAACCCCAACGATCTGCAGCAGGCCATGTCCATCCACACCCGAAAAATCACGGACAGCTGCCGGGATAAAGATTGTATTGAGGACTTACGGGTCTATTTGACCAAGGGCTCACAGGCTCTGCTGGATACAGCCACCTGCGCAAGAGTGCGCTGTGCAGAATTGCTGTATACCTATATTGATGTGGAGCCGGTAGCCTTTGACCGGAATCACTACTGCATTGACGTGACCTTCTATTACCGCATTTTGGCAGATGCCACCATCGGTGCGGCACGTCCGGCGGCACTTTACGGTGTTGCCGTATTCACCAAGCGTGCTGTGCTGTGCGGTGAGGACAGCCATGCCCACATTTACCGTTCCGATACCCGTCTTTGTGAGGCAGACGGTCCCACACGGATCTCTGCAAACCGTCCTACCGCAGTCGTGGAGGTGTTGGATCCTATGGTGCTTAGCTCCAAGGTGCGGGATGTCTGTGAATGCAAGTGCCGTGAGGACAGCAGCTTGCAGCTGCCGGGAGCCATTTGCGGCATGTTCGATGATGAGCTGGTGCTTACGGGGGACCGGAAACGTCTGTATGTCACCCTGGGGCAGTTCTCCATCATCCGCCTGGAACGGGATGCCCAGCTGATCGTGCCGGTTCTGGACTACGCCATTCCCACCAAGGAATGCTGTGACGCGCCCGGCTGTGCGGAGGACCCCTGTGAGATGTTCTCCCGAATCCCATTCCCGGCTACCCAGTTCGCACCCAACGGCTGTGACAGAGAAAACGCCGATGGGCAATGCTGCAAGCCCACATAAGAATCCGGCCTGCCTTTCGGCAGGCCTCATTATTTTTCGGGGAAAAGGTCCAAAAGGCTTGCGCTTTCAAAAATATGGGCTATAATAACACTATTAAAGGAAGCTTTGGGGGACAAGACGATGAAACGTTACCAAAAAAGCATGCTGGAAGGGCCGCTTTTTCTGAACATCGTTACATATACCATTCCAATTATCTTAACCAGCCTGCTTCAGCTGCTGTTTAATGCGGCGGACCTTATCGTGGTGGGGCAGCGGGGAAGTATTTATCTTGCGGCGGTGGGTGCCACCGGCGCTATTACCAACCTGATCATCAATTTATTCCTGGGTCTTTCTGTGGGTGCAGGCGTAACCATGGCACATGCCATAGGCAGCCGGGACGAAAAAACGATACACCGCACCGTACACACAGCATTGCCGATTGCACTGATCAGCGGCGTCATTCTGAGTGTTGTCGGTGTGCTGTTATCAAGATCCTTTTTGACATGGATGGGGACAGACCCGGAAGTGTTGGATTTGGCTACCTTGTATATGCAGATATATTTCGGCGGCATGACCTTTAATATGGTATATAATTTCTGCGCGGCGATTTTGCGTGCGGCAGGAGATACTAAGAGTCCGTTGATTTTCCTGACCATTGCCGGTGTCATCAATGTGGTGCTGAATCTGATTTTAGTCATGGGGTTCCGAATGAATGTGGATGGGGTTGCTTTGGCGACCATCAGCTCCCAGGGAATTTCGGCATTGCTGGTGGTATGGGCGCTGATGCGCCGCACCGATGCCTGTAAGCTGTATTTGAAAAAAATTCGGTTTTATCGGAAGCAGCTGATCAAAATTATCGGTCAGGGTCTGCCTGCAGGAATTCAAAGCTCCATGTTTTCCATTTCCAATGTGCTGATTCAGTCCTCTATCAATTCCTTTGGTAAGGTGTTTATGTCCGGCAATGCGGCGGCTTCCAATATCGAGGGCTTTATCTATGTCTGCATGAATGCCTTCCATCAAACGGCGATGAATTTTACCGGTCAGAATGTGGGTGCAGGTCAGTATAAGCGCGTGGGCAGAGTCCTGTGGACTTGCCTGGGAAGCGTGACCGTAGTGGGTGCAGTTGCCGGTGTATTGACCTATCTTTTCGCGCCCCAACTGCTGTCCATTTATATTACCGATTCTCCCCAGGCAATTGCGTACGGTGTGACCCGTATGGCATACGTTGCCCTGCCGTATTTTGTGCTGGGCCTCATGGATGTAACCACCGGCATGCTTCGCGGATTGGGATCGTCCGTTTCTCCCATGCTGATTTCGGTGCTGGGAATCTGCGGAATCCGCATTGTTTGGATTTATACGGTTTTTAAAGCATATCACACACCGCAGACGTTGTTTATTTCTTATCTGATTTCCTGGATAATAACCTTTGTAGCACAGTTTATTTTGTTTCGGATATTGTATCGCAGACGTATGGTGCGGTATCCGGAAAAAGTCTAAAAAAGGAGGGGTAACATTGGAACTGAATGATATTTACGACAAGGACAGAAACCGAACAGGCCGATTGCACCGTCGCAACAGTAAATGGGGCCCCGGAGAATACGGACTGGTGGTCTGCGTCTGGGTGTACGACGGAAAGGGAAAACTGCTGCTGACGCGCCGTGCCCGGCAAAAGAGCTTTGCCGGAACCTGGGAAAATTCCGGCGGTGCGGCCAAGGCAGGGGAGACAAGCATTCAGGCTATTGTGCGGGAGCTGTACGAGGAAACCGGCATTTTGGCACCGGCAGAGGAATTTGAATTTCTAAGTACGGCACGGGAGCACCATTTCTTCTATGACCATTACTGCCTGAAGGCAGATGTGCCGTTGCAGGACATTTCTCTGCTGCCCGGTGAAACCGACGGCGCCAAGTGGGTGACCTTCCAGCAGGTGCATGAGATGATTGCACAGCGAAAAATCTGCAGCATTATCGCAAAGCAGTTTCTGGAGGCGGAGTCTGAGCTGCGCAAAAGGCAAACTGCACAAGAATGACGGAGAAAATTTGGAAAGCTTAACGAGCGATTTTCTCTTGAAAAAGGATGCGCTTTCAAGGTATAATGAAAAAAAGCGTTTTCATGTGCCCGGAAAAACGCTGCTGCGCCGGGTGTGAAAATGCTTTTTCTTTTAATACGAAAAGTAGGAGGATTTTATTATGATTCAATTATCCCAGTTGCCCGTGCGCTATGGTAAGGTACCCCTGCGGGTGGCCAGAGGTCATTTTGCCACCAACCACAGCCATATCAACTACTATATTGATATCACCTTCAATAAGACCCGTTTGAGTGAGGCAAAGGATACGGCCCGGGAATTGGTGGCGCATTTTATCAATAATACGCCGGTGGATACCGTTTTGTGTCTGGACGGCACATCGATGATCGGCACCTGGGTGGCAGAGGAACTGACCAAAACGGGCTTCCGTACCATCAATGCCCACCAGACCATTTACGTGGTGGAGCCGGAGCACAGCAACAACTCCATGATCCTCCTGCGGGACAATGTACAGCAGATGGTCCGGGGAAAGCACGTTTTGGTGATGATGGCATCCTGCACCACCGGATTTACGGCAAAACGGGCCATTGAGGCCATTACATATTATGGCGGCTATGTGGCCGGCATTGCGGCTGTTTACCGGGCAGTGGACGAGGTGGAGGGATATCCCGTCAGATCTGTTTACAGTGTCAGCGACATTCCGGATTACGAAAGCTATGACTCCCGGGACTGTCCCTACTGCAAGCAGGGCGTGAAGCTGGATGCTTTGGTCAACAGCTACGGATATTCAGCATTATGAGTTTTTTGGCCCACCTCAGGCAGGTGGGCCGATTCATTAAATTTGTGTAGCTTTTTGTCGGTGGACAGGATATAATGTCCGTAGAAAAAGAAAAGGAAAGAGATGCCATGTCGAGATATACAAAGCGCAATCTAAGAAAAAGAAACCGGAAGATTCGTCCCCTGTCTCTTTGGTGGATGCTGCCGATTTTGATTTTGGCAGGAGCCATTCCGGAACTGCTGCTGCATTTTTTAACTGCAAAAGGACCGACGGACGTTTGGAACGGCGGTGTGCCGCTGAGCTTTTTGTTCAGCGTGGTGAACGGCGGCTTCCTGTTTGGCATCTGTTTGGCGATTCCCAGGCAAAAGCTCCGCTACTGGATTTCTTTTGCGGGGGCGCTTCTGCCATTTCTTTTTTGCGGGGCACAGCTGGTTTATTACAGCTTGTTTGACACCTTCTTTTCCGCCTTTTCCATGGCCAATGGCGGACAGGTGCTGGAATTCTGGAAAATTGCACTCCAGGCCATCGGTAAAAACTTCTTCTGGATTTTACTGCAGGCGACACCGCTGATCTCCCTTTGCGTCTTGAAAAAACGCTTTTATGCCGCACCGGCAGGAAGTCAATGGCAACGGGGACTCCTTTCTGTGGCGGCAAGTGTGATGCTGCAACTGCTGCTGATTTGGAATCTTTCCTGGTTTGGCGGTACAGCTGTCACCACGCCCTATGATCTTTACCATAATAATATGGACTCCTATCTGAGCGTAAACCGTCTGGGACTGAATACGGCTATGCGGCTGGACATTACCCATTTGCTGGGTGGCAAGCAGGTTCAGGGTTCTATCAGTCTGGGCAATCCGACACCGACCATGCCGCCCATTCCCACGCAGCCTGCTGAGACGCAGCCGACGCAGCCGGGAACAGAACCGGAAAAACCGACTGTGGATACCAGTCCCAATGTGCTGGATATTGATTTTGATGCTTTGATTGCCGGGGAATCCAATGACGCGATCAGGGAAGTACATCAGTTTTTCCAAAGCCGGCAGCCGTCCAATAAAAACGAAAAAACAGGAATGTTTGAGGGCTGCAATCTGATCATGATCACCGCAGAGGCTTTCAGCCCGGTTTTTGTTACCGAGGAAAGAACGCCTACGCTGTACAAACTGATGCATGAGGGCTTCAATTTTACCAACTACTACGTTCCCACCTGGGGTGCTTCCACAACGGACGGGGAGTATTGCTTCCTTACCGGAACCATTCCCAAGCCGAATGTGTGGAGCTTCCGGGAGTCAGCGGACAATGCAATGCCCCTGACGATGAGCATGCAGCTGAAAGAGCGGGGCTACAATGCCTTTGCGTATCACGGTCATACTTATACCTATTATAAACGAAACGAATATCTTACCAATCTGGGCTTCTATTACAGAGGCTATGGCGGAAGCTCCGACGGGAAAAAGGTAAACGGCCTGCCAATCCAGTACACATGGCCGGAATCCGATTTGGAGGTAGTGGATGTTACCACCGGAGACTTCGTTGGGAAAAGCCCCTTCGTTGCATACTATATGTCCATCTCCGGGCACCGGAATTTTGCCTTTGACGGAAACCAGATCAGCCGCAAAAATTTGGAATATGTGAAAAATGAGCCATACAGCGAAGAGGTCAAGGCATATATTGCCTGCCAACTGGAGCTGGAGTTTTCTCTGACGCTGCTGATGGAACGGCTGGAAGAGGCGGGACAGCTGGAAAACACGGTTATCGTGCTGACAGCAGACCATTATCCCTACGGCTTAACGGATGCCCAGTACAGTGAATTACTGGGACATCCGGTAGAGACCAATTTTGAGCGACATAAGAACGCCTGTATTATTTACAAGCCGGGCATGACACCGGAAACTATCGACAAGCCGGCAAGTCACTTTGATATTCTGCCCACGCTTTCCAATTTGTTTGGTTTGGAATTTGATTCCCGGCTGTATATGGGACGGGACGTATTCTCCGAAGCGGCCGGTTTGGTCGTGTTCCCCAATTACAGCTGGATCACGGATTATGCCAGCTATAATGCCGGCACCGGCAAGGTGGAAAACCGCACGTCCTATGAGGTGACGGAGGAATATGTAGAGGGTGTCCAGCGAGACATGACCAACCGCTTTGCGGTGTCCATGCGAATACTGGATTACGACTATTGGGCGATTCTGTTTGAATAGAAAAAGACACGGCACACTTAGCGGGTGCCGTGTCTTTCGTTTCTGAGAGAACGCTGGGAATTTATTCCGAGAAAATGAAAAAAGACCATTGACAAACACCAACAGATAGTGTACAATGGACTTCCATAATGTGTTATTATGCCCAAGTGTGCAATTCACCCCAGCATGGACATAGTACCACAGAATGTGGAGCCTGTCAAGAGGGAAAACGAATAAAAGTGCCAACGGCTCCGAGCGTATCAAAATTGTGAGTAACACATCATTCCGGCGAAAGCCGAAAGAAAGGCTGTGATGATCCATATGGCAATGGTCAAGGACGCAATGTTCGGCAAGACCATGCGTAAGTCCTACGCAAAGTACGAGGAGATTCTTGAAATCCCCAACATGCTGAAGATCCAGAAGGATTCCTACCAATGGTTCCTGGAAGAGGGCCTGCGGGAGGTATTCAAGGATGTCGGCACCATCACTGACTTCTCCGGTAAACTGGAGCTGAGCTTCCTGGATTACTCCATGGATGAGAAGCCCAAGTATACCATCGAGGAGTGCAAGGAGCGGGATGCTACCTATGCAAAGCCTATTAAGGTGCGGGTGCGTCTGCGCAACACAGAAACGGATGAAATCAAGGAGCAGGATATTTTCCTGGGTGATTTCCCCATAATGACGAACGGAGGCACCTTTGTTATCAACGGTGCTGAGCGTGTCATCGTTTCCCAAATTGTCCGCAGCCCCGGCATGTACTACGGCCACGAGGTGGACAAGGCGGACCAGCATACCTACACCGCTACGGTGATTCCTTACCGCGGTGCATGGCTGGAATATGAAACCGATAATTCCGATGTTTTCTGGGTGAGGATCGACAAGAACCGCAAATTGCCCATCACCAGCCTGATTCGTGCGCTGGGTGTCAGCACCGATGAGCAAATCAAGGCTCTGTTTGGCGAAGATGTCCGGATCATGGCCACGCTGGAAAAGGATCCCTGCAAGACCAAAGAGGAATCCTTGCTGGAAATCTATCGCCGGCTTCGTCCCGGTGAGCCTCCCACGGTGGAAACAGCTATTTCCTATTTGGAGGGACTGCTGTTTGATGCGCACCGCTATGATGTGAGCAAGGTGGGTCGCTACAAGTTCAACAAGAAAATGGATATTTGGAGCCGCCTGTCCGGACAGGAGGTAGTGGAGCCCATTGCTGACCCCATGACCGGCGAAATTCTGGTCATGCCCGGCGAGTTCATCACCCGTGATCTGGCACATGAGCTGTCCAGACGCGGTGTAAACGAGGCAACGGTCAAGGTTGGCGACAGCGCCGTCAAGGTGTTCTCCAATGACATGGTGGATATGGCTACCTTTGTGGACTTTGACCCCGTCCAGTACGGTGTCAAGGAGAAGGTGCGCTTCTCTGTGCTGAAGGAAATGCTGGAAACAGTTCCTGCTGACGGTTGGAAAGAGGCCATTGCCGAGCGCATGGACGATTTGGTTCCCAAGCACATTATTGCAGACGACATTATGGCATCCATCAACTACCTCAACTGTGTTGCTATGGGTATTGGTGTGGCCGATGATATCGACCACCTGGGCAACCGCCGTCTGCGTTGCGTGGGCGAGCTGTTGCAGAATCAGTTCCGTATCGGCTTCTCCCGTTTGGATCGGGTGATTCGGGAACGGATGACTGTGCAGGATCTGGATGCGGTTACACCCCAGAGCCTGATCAACATCCGTCCTGTGACGGCTGTGATCAAGGAGTTCTTCGGTTCTTCTCCCTTGTCCCAGTTTATGGATCAGAATAACCCCCTGGCAGAGCTTACCCACAAGCGCCGTCTGTCTGCACTGGGCCCCGGCGGTCTGAGCCGGGAGCGTGCATCCTTCGACGTGCGTGATATTCACTATACACACTACGGTCGTATGTGCCCCATTGAGACCCCCGAAGGTCCCAACATCGGCTTGATCAACTATCTGGCTACCTTTGCCAAGATCAACGAGTACGGCTTTGTGGAAGCTCCTTACCGGAAGGTGGACAAGACCACCGGCCGCGTGACGGATCAGATCGACTATATGACCGCAGATGTGGAAGACGATTTCTACATCGGTCAGGCCAGTGAGCCGCTGGATGAAAACGGCTGTCTGGTCAATGCCCGTATTACCTGCCGTCACCGCAATGAAATCATCGCTGTGGATCGGGAAATGATCGATTATATCGACGTTTCTCCCAGAATGATGATATCCATTGCCACTTCCTTCATTCCTTTCCTGCAGAATGACGACGCAAACCGTGCCTTGATGGGTGCGAACATGCAGCGTCAGGCAGTGCCCCTGCTGACCACGGAGCCTCCCATCGTTGCCACCGGTATCGAGCATAAGGCGGCTGTGGATTCTGAGGTTTGTGTAAAGGCTGAGGGTAATGGTACTGTTACGGCAGTATCTGCCACAGAAATTACCGTTGCCTATGACGACGGCGCTGTGGAAACCTACCATTTGACCAAGTTTGCTCGCAGCAATGCAGGCACCTGCATCAATCAAAGACCCATTGTGACTGTGGGAGAACGCGTTGAAAATGAGCAGATCATTGCAGACGGTCCTTCTTGCGCTGGCGGCGAAGTGGCTTTGGGCAAGAATGTGCTTATCGGCTTCGTCAACTGGGAAGGCTACAACTACGAAGACGCCATTTTGCTCAATGAACGGCTGGTAAAGGAAGACGTATTCACTTCCATTCATATTGAAGAGCATGAAACCGAAGCCCGGGATACCAAGCTGGGACCGGAAGAAATCACCCGGGATATCCCCAACGTGGGTGAAGATACTCTGAAGGATCTTGACGAGGACGGCATCATTCGCATTGGTGCTGAGGTTCGTTCCGGTGATTACCTGGTGGGCAAGGTTACCCCCAAGGGTGAAACGGAGCTGACCCCCGAGGAACGCTTGCTGCGCGCCATCTTCGGCGAGAAGGCAAGAGAGGTTCGTGATACTTCCTTGAAGGTGCCCCACGGTGAAAGCGGCATCGTTGTGGATGTCAAGGTGTTCACCAAGGAGAATTCCGATGAATTGGCTCCCGGCGTGACTAAGTCCGTCCGTGTTTATATTGCCCAGAAGCGTAAGATTTCTGTGGGCGATAAGATGGCCGGTCGTCACGGTAATAAGGGTGTTGTATCCCGCGTTCTGCCGGAAGAGGATATGCCCTTCCTGCCGGACGGCACTTCTCTGGATGTGGTGCTGAATCCCCTGGGCGTTCCTTCCCGTATGAACATCGGTCAGGTTTTGGAGGTCCACCTGGGTTATGCCGCAAAGGCCCTGGGCTGGAAGGTTGCAACACCTGTGTTTGACGGTGCCAACGAGAAGGACATTCGGGACACTCTGAAGCTGGCAGGTCTGCGTGAGGACGGCAAAACTGTGCTGTATGACGGACGTACCGGCGAACCCTTCGATAACATGGTTACCGTTGGTTATCCCTACTATCTGAAACTCCACCATCTGGTTGATGATAAGATCCATGCCCGTTCCACCGGTCCTTACGCACTGGTTACCCAGCAGCCCTTGGGCGGTAAGGCCCAGTTCGGCGGTCAGCGTTTCGGCGAAATGGAAGTTTGGGCGCTGGAAGCTTACGGCGCTGCTTATACCCTGCAGGAAATTCTGACGGTCAAGTCTGACGACGTTACCGGCCGTGTCAAGACCTACGAGGCTATCGTAAAGGGTGCGAATATTCCCAAGCCCGGCGTGCCGGAATCCTTCAAGGTTTTGGTGAAGGAATTGCAGGCTCTGTGTCTGGATGTTCGCGTACTGGACGAGATGGGCAACGAAATTGAGCTGAAGGACGAGGATGAGGACGAAGAGCTGGGTTACATCAGCGAGCATGAGAGTGAGCTGATCGTTGGCAGCGCAAACGAAGTGCTGGATGCCGGCTTCGTCATCGACGAGGACAGCCCGGAAGATATTATGGATGTGTTCGACGATGCGGATGATTCCGACGCGGACATTTACGAAGATTAAGGAGGGGAAGTTATGGCTGATGCCACCTTTGATGCCATTAAAATTGGCATTGCATCCCCGGAAATGATCCGGAATTGGTCCTTCGGTGAGGTTAAGAAGCCGGAGACCATCAATTACCGCACCCTGAAGCCCGAACGGGACGGTCTGTACTGCGAAAAGATTTTCGGACCCACCAAGGACTGGGAATGTCACTGCGGTAAATATAAGAAGATTAAGTATAAGGGCAAGGTTTGTGACCGCTGCGGCGTGGAAGTGACCAAAGCCAAGGTGCGTCGGGAACGGATGGGCCATATCGAACTGGCCGCACCCTGCAGCCACATTTGGTACTTTAAGGGCATTCCTTCCCGTATGGGTCTGATTTTGGATGTTTCTCCCAAGATTTTGGAGAAGGTTCTGTATTTTGCTGCCTATATCGTTACCGATCCCGGTGATACACCGCTGATGACCAATCAGGTGCTCACCGAGAAGGAATATCGGGATATGCGGGAAAAGTACGAGGACGACTTCAAGGCCGGCATGGGCGCAGAGGCAGTCAAGGCACTGCTGGAGCAAATTGACCTGGACACTCTGTCTGTTCAGCTGCGGGAAGAACTGAAAAATGCCTCTTCCCAGAAGAAGCTCCGTCTTGTCAAGCGTTTGGAGGTCGTGGAGGCTTTCCGGGAATCCGGCAACAATCCTGCGTGGATGGTGATGGATGTACTTCCCGTCATTCCTCCGGATATTCGTCCTATGATCCAGTTGGACGGCGGCCGTTTTGCCACCTCCGATTTGAATGACCTGTATCGCCGTGTGATCAACCGGAACAACCGTCTGAAGCGGCTCATTCAGCTGAACGCTCCTGACATCATTGTTCGTAACGAGAAGCGGATGCTGCAGGAAGCGGTTGACGCATTGATCGACAATGGCCGCCGCGGTCGTGCCGTTACCGGTGCCAACAACCGCGCACTGAAGTCCCTGTCCGATATGCTCAAGGGCAAGCAGGGCCGTTTCCGTCAGAACCTTCTGGGTAAGCGTGTTGACTACTCCGGTCGTAGCGTTATCGTGGTCGGTCCTGAGCTGAAGCTGTATCAGTGCGGCGTGCCCAAGGAAATGGCTATTGAGCTGTTCCGCCCCTTCGTTATGAAGAAGCTGGTGTCCGACGGTCTGGCAAACAACATCAAGTCTGCCAAGAAGATGATCGACAAGGGTAAGGCAGAGGTTTGGGATGCTTTGGATGAGATCATCAAGGATCGTCCTGTGATGCTGAACCGTGCACCTACCTTGCACCGTCTGGGTATTCAGGCCTTTGAGCCGGTGCTGGTGGAAGGCCGTGCATTGAAGCTGCACCCCCTGTGCTGTACCGCATTTAATGCGGACTTTGACGGTGACCAGATGGCAATCCACGTGCCCCTGTCCGCAGAGGCACAGGCAGAAGCAAGAATGCTGATGCTGTCTGCAAACAACCTGCTCCGTCCTCAGGACGGTAAACCGGTTACCGTTCCTTCTCAGGATATGATTCTGGGTGCCTACTATCTGACCTACGTCCGTCTGGGCAAGGCAGAAAAGGGCGCTGAGGAAGTGGTTATTGCCAACCCCGGCGACTCTGCATGGGAAAACGGTCAGTTGGTGGATGCGGATGAATTCCTGGCTGCCAACAAGGCTTTGAAAGCTGAAGGCAAGCAGGAAGCTACCTTCCGTCCCAAATACGCCTTCTCCAGTGTAGAAGAGGCGATTGCCTCTTATGCTGACGGTAATATCGGTCTGCACGCTCCCATCCTGGTCCGTATGGGCAAGGAAGTGGACGGTGTCATGCAGTACCGTCTGATCAAGGCAACTGTCGGTCGCTTGATTTACAACGAGCCCATTCCTCAGGATTTGGGATTTGTCAAGCGTAATGATCCTGAGCATGCCTTTGATCTGGAAGTGGACTTCCTGGTGGGCAAGAAGCAACTGGGTAAGATTATCGACAAGTGTATCCGCCGCCATGGTTTTACCATTGCCACCGAGATGCTGGACCGCATCAAGGCGCTGGGCTACAAGTATGCAACCAAGGGTGCAATTTCCATCTCCATTGCGGACATGGTAGTTCCCGAAATCAAGCATCAGTTGATTCGTGCATCTGAGGACAAGGTTCTGGAAATTGAACAGTTCTACCGTCAGGGCTTTATCACCAACGAGGAACGTTATCGCTTGGTGGTTCAGCAGTGGGAAAAGACCACATCGGATGTGACCAACGCCTTGCAGGGCACCATGGATGAGTTCAACCCCATCTACATGATGTCTGACTCCGGCGCCCGTGGTAGTATGGCACAGATCCGTCAGCTGGCCGGTATGCGTGGCTTGATGGCCGATACTGCAGGCCGTACCATCGAAATTCCCGTTAAGGCAAACTTCCGTGAGGGTCTGAGTGTTCTGGAATACTTCATCTCCTCCAGAGGTGCCCGTAAGGGTATGACCGATACCGCACTTCGTACCGCTGACTCCGGTTACCTGACCCGTCGTATGGTTGACGTTTCTCAGGATGTTATCATCCGGGAGCACAACTGCGGCACTACCAACGGTATTTGGGTTGGTGCAGTGTACGACAAGAACGGTGACGTGGTGGATTCCTTCGGCAACCGTATTCGCGGTCGTTTCCCTGTGCAGGATGTGTTGCATCCGGTAACCGGAGAGCTTCTCCACTCCAAGGACGAAATGATGATGCCCGAGGATGCTGAGAAGTTTGAAAATGCCGGTATCGAGAAGATTTATATCCGTACGATTCTGGGCTGCCGCGCAAGAAGCGGTGTCTGCTCCAAGTGCTATGGTATGAACCTGGCCACCTCCAAGCAGGTTGATTTGGGTGAGGCTGTTGGTATCATTGCCGCACAGTCCATCGGTGAGCCCGGTACGCAGTTGACCATGCGTACCTTCCACTCCGGTGGTGTTGCAGGTGACGATATTACTCAAGGTCTGCCCAGAGTTGAAGAATTGTTTGAATCCCGCCGTCCCAAGAAGATGGCACAGATTTCCGAAATCACCGGCGTCGTATCCATTGACGATACCCATCGCAGCGCCCTGCGCAGCGTTACGGTTACCGCAGAGGATGGCGAGGTGAAGGAATATCAGATTCCCTACTCTGTGGGACTGAAGGTCGTACACGGAAAGACGATCCAAAAGGGCGAGCCCATCACCGACGGTGCGCTCTATCCTCAGGATGTTCTGCGGATTTCCGGCGTGGAGGCTGTTCAGGATTATCTGGTGCAGTCCGTTCAGGCAGTGTACCGTCAGCAGGGTGTTGAAATCAACGATAAGCACATCGAAGTCATTATCCGTCAGATGATGCGCAAGGTTCGCGTGGAAGATCCCGGCGATACCTCGTTGCTCACCGGTACGGTCATCGATGTCTTTGAGTTTGAGGATGCCAATGCTGCCGTGCAGGCCCGGATCGATGCCGGTGAAGAGGATCTGCAGCTGGCGACTTCCTGTGCGGTGTTGCTGGGTATTACCAAGGCATCTCTGGCAACAGACTCCTTCCTGTCTGCGGCATCCTTCCAGGAAACCACCAAGGTTCTGACCGACGCGGCTATCAAGGGCAAGGTCGACCATCTGGTTGGTCTGAAGGAAAACGTGATCATTGGTAAGCTGATTCCTGCCGGTTCCGGCTTGATGGCATATCGGGATTATCAGCCCGGTGTGACAGCTGAGGAATGTGCAGAAGAGGCTGCTGTGACAGAAGAATAATTTTAAGGGGCGTGCCAACCGGCACGCCCCTTGTTTCTATAATTGCGTCATTGGCAGCAATTTTTACAAAAAACATAAGAATTTTTGTGAGGTGTATAAAAATAGTCAAAGTTATCATTGACTGGAAAATATTTTCCTGATAAAATAATTCTGAGGGATATTCCCGGTATCATTTTGTCAGACAAGGAGGTATGTATCATGAAGAAATGGCTGATTTTCCCGGTGCTTCTTTTGCTTTTGCTAACCGCCTGCCAGACGGTTACGGACAGTGAAACAAAACCGGCAGGCAGTACACCCCCTTCCAGTAGTATCAAACCTCCGCCAAGCAGCATGTCTGTAACCACACCGCCACCCACCAGCACACCGGAATTTGATGTAAATGACGGTCGTGCATTTGTCACTCATGATCATCCCAGTGTTGAGCTGTCGCCCGATTGGATTCCCCCTTCTGATTGCCTTGTGAACCACTTGTACTGGGTTGTTAAGTCGACCAAAGAGTGCATTTTGATATGTGACGAGCCAATCTACTCTCGCGCATATGCAACAACGGACACGCATATTTACTTTGTCAAAGAGTCTGAACCAACAAAAATTTATGCAGCACCTATTGGAGATTTTGCAAATCATCAACTCTTATATGAATCTCCCTACGGAACAGTCACCTACATGTCCAATCTATATTACTACACTACGGGAATCGAGAACTACCTGCAATTTGTGGCAGATGAAAAGAAATTTGTTCTCTTGGATATGACCACCGGTGAAAGCACAGTTTTTATGGAGCAATATTATATTGGGCATGCTTATATTAGTCCGGGCGAGGATGGAAGTCTCTTTGCGAACTGGATATGGTTTGAGGGAAAGCACAAGGAAACAGATTCACCCTATGCGCAGTTTTTTTATAACCGTGAGACCGGAGAAACCACACCTGACACTTCACTGTAATTTATTTCAATTTTAAGGGATGGCGTGAGCTGTCCCTTTTCTTTTTGTTCACACCGGATGAACGGTTATCCGCGCCGCAAAAACGTTGGTTTTCGCCGGTTTTGATATAGGAAAAGTAGAAAAAAACCAATAAATTTTGTTGACTTTTCTGAAAATATGCGTATAATAGGTATCTGTATGGACACTAAAAAAGATAGTAAAATCCCCCAATGTGGGATTTTGCCGAAAATCGACAAAAATAAGGTGGTTGTGGGGGCAAAACAACTGCGAAAAGCCATGGAAAAGGGCACAGTAAAATGTGTCTGTCTGGCGAAAAATGCCGATCCGGCCATCACCGAACCTTTGGCACAGCAATGTAAAGCGCGCGGCCTTTCCTGTTACTGGGTAGCCAGTATGCGGGAATTGGGCGATATTTGCGGCATTGATGTGGGCGCGGCTGCTGCGGCAGTCGTCGACTAAACTGTTTCTACCGGTTTTACCGTAGAATATACAACCGCCGAAAGGCGAGAATTGAAGAAAGGAGATCATTTAATGCCTACTTTTAACCAGCTCGTTAAAAATGGCCGTCAGCAGGCAACCTACAAGTCCACCGCTCCTGCATTGCAGAGAGGCTTGAACACTCTGGAGAACAGAGCAACTACTTTGCCTTCCCCCCAGAAGCGTGGCGTTTGCACTGCTGTTCGTACCACCACTCCCAAGAAGCCGAACTCCGCTTTGCGTAAGATCGCCCGTGTGCGTCTGACCAATGGCATGGAAGTTTCTGCTTACATTCCCGGTGTTGGCCATAACCTGCAGGAGCACTCTGTGGTACTGATCCGCGGCGGTCGTGTTAAGGACCTTCCCGGTGTGCGTTACCATATCATCCGCGGCACTCTGGATACCCAGGGCGTACAGAACCGGATGCAGTCCCGCTCCAAGTACGGTGCAAAGCGGCCCAAGGCCGGCAAGAAGTAATACTTCTGCAAAAACAATTTGAATTTTCCCTACGCCCGTTCGCAAGGCAAGGCCTTGCCAAAGCGTTTTTATATAGTATATGAAAACCTCTGGCCAGGCACAACGAAAGTTGTACTTTCGAGTACCGATGAAATCATTATTTTATGAAGGAGGGAAGCAAAGTGCCCAGAAGAGGTAATGTTCCCAAGAGAGAGGTCCTTCCGGATCCTCAGTATAACTCCGTTCTGGTTACCAAGCTCGTAAACAGCATCATGCTGGATGGCAAGAAGGGTGTTGCCCAGAAGGTCGTCTATGGTGCGTTTGAAATTGTTGAAACCAAGACCGGCAAGAATGGCCTGGAAGTATTCCAGCAGGCTATGGAAAACATTATGCCCGCTGTGGAGCTGAAGGCTCGCCGTGTTGGTGGTGCTACCTATCAGGTGCCCATCGAGGTTCGTTCCGACCGCCGTCAGACCCTGGGTCTGCGTTGGATCACCCTGTACAGCCGCAACCGCAGCGAAAATACCATGCGTGAGCGTCTGGCTGCTGAAATTATGGACGCAGCAAACAATACCGGCGCATCTGTTAAGAAGCGTGAAGATGTCCACAAAATGGCCGATGCCAACAAGGCATTCGCCCATTTCCGTTGGTAATGAAGGAGAAACCAGACAATGGCAAGACAGTATTCTTTGGAGAATACCAGAAACTTTGGCATCATGGCGCACATTGATGCCGGTAAGACCACTACTTCCGAGCGTATTTTGTTCTACACCGGTAAGAATTACAAGATCGGTGAGACCCATGACGGCTCTGCTACCATGGACTGGATGGCTCAGGAGCAGGAACGTGGTATTACCATTACTTCCGCTGCAACCACCTGTTTTTGGAAGGGTTGCCGGCTGAATATTATTGACACCCCGGGCCACGTGGACTTCACTGTGGAAGTGGAACGTTCTCTGCGTGTGCTGGACGGTGCAGTTACCGTTTTGTGTGCAAAGGGTGGTGTCGAACCCCAGACCGAAACTGTTTGGCGTCAGGCTGACGAGTATAAGGTCCCCCGTATGATTTACGTCAACAAGATGGATATCATGGGTGCGGACTTTTATCGTGTTCTGGAAATGATTGAAGAGCGTTTGAAGTGTAACGCAGTAGCTATTCAGCTGCCCATCGGCTCTGAGGCTTTCTTTAAGGGCAATATCGACCTGGTTACCATGAAGGCAAATGTCTTCTATGATGACAAGGGTACTGATGTCCGGACAGAGGAAATCCCCGAGGATATGGTGGAAAAGGCAGAAGAGTACCGCGAAAAGCTGATGGACGCCATTTCCAACTTCGATGACGAGGTTATGGAAATGATTCTGATGGAAGAGGAAGTTCCCGTCGAGAAGATCAAGGAAGTCATCCGTAATGCTACCATTGCAAACGAGATGGTTCCTGTTGTCTGCGGTACTTCCTATAAGAACAAAGGTGTTCAGCAGGTCCTGGATGCTGTGGTGGATTACATGCCCAGCCCCCTGGATAAGAAGGGAATCAAGGGTGTCAATCCTGACACCGAGGAAGAGGACTTCCGTGAGGCTTCCGACGAGGCTCCTTTCTCTGCTTTGGCATTTAAGATTGCCACCGACCCCTATGTTGGCAAGCTCTGCTTCTTCCGTGTGTACTCCGGTACACTGGAGAAGGGCACATCCGTTCTTAACTGCACAAAGGGCAGCAAGGAGCGTTTGGGCCGTATTCTGCAGATGCACGCCAACCACCGTGAGGATATTGACATCGTTTACGCCGGCGACATCGCTGCTGCTGTTGGTGTGAAGAACACCACCACCGGCGATACCCTGTGTGACGAAGAACATCCCATCATTCTGGAGTCCATGGTGTTCCCCGAGCCTGTTATTTCCGTTGCAATCGAGCCGAAAACCAAGGCCGGTCAGGAAAAAATGGGTATTGCGCTGGCAAAGCTGGCAGAAGAGGACCCCACCTTCCGGACTTACACTGATCAGGAAACCGGTCAGACCATCATCGCCGGCATGGGCGAATTGCACTTGGAAATCATTGTTGACCGCTTGCTGCGTGAGTTCAAGGTGGAAGCCAATGTTGGCGCTCCCCAGGTTGCCTATAAGGAAACCATCCGCAAGAGCGTGGAGCAGGATACCAAGTATGCACGTCAGTCCGGTGGTAAGGGTCAGTACGGTCACGTTAAGATCCGTGTCGAACCCAACGAACCCGGTAAGGGCTACGAATTCATCAATGCCGTTGTCGGCGGTGCAATTCCCAAGGAATATATCCCCGCTGTTGACGCCGGTATTCAGGGCGCGATGAGCGCCGGTGTTTTGGCCGGCTACCCCGTTGTGGACGTGAAGGTTACTCTGTTCGACGGTTCCTACCACGAGGTCGACTCCTCTGAAATGGCATTTAAGATCGCCGGTTCTATGGCCTTCAAGGATGCCTGCCGGAAGGCTGACCCCGCAATTCTGGAGCCCATCATGAAGGTTTCCGTCACTGTGCCCGATGAATATATGGGTACGGTTATCGGTGATATTACTGCTCGTCGCGGTAATATTCTGGGTCAGATCACCCGTACCGGTGCGGTGCAGGTGGATGCCAATGTGCCTCTGGCTGAGATGTTCGGCTACGCTACGGACTTGCGTTCCAAGACTCAGGGCCGCGGCAACTACGCAATGGAACCCAGTCACAACACCGAATTGCCCAAGTCCAAGACCGAAGAAATCATTAAGATTCGTTCCAAGGGCTAATTTGCAAAAATTTTTCTTGTGTTTCTGCGTAGATTGTAGTATGATAACTGTGATGCGTACCAACACATAAAAAACGTCATTAAAAAACTTTATAACATTTATACTAGGAGGATATTTCAAAATGGCAAAGCAGAAATTTGAAAGAACCAAGCCTCACGTCAACATTGGTACTATCGGCCACGTTGACCACGGCAAGACCACTCTGACCGCTGCAATCACTAAGTACCTGTCCATGAAGGGCTACGCTGATTTCGAGGACTACGCTTCCATCGATAAGGCTCCCGAAGAGAAGGCTCGTGGTATCACGATCAACACCGCACACGTTGAGTATCAGACTGACGCTCGTCACTATGCTCACGTTGACTGCCCCGGCCACGCCGACTATATCAAGAACATGATCACCGGTGCTGCTCAGATGGACGGTGCTATCCTGGTTATCGCTTCTACCGACGGCCCCATGGCTCAGACCAAGGAGCACCTGCTGCTGGCTCGTCAGGTTGGCGTGCCCGCAATCGTTGTCTTCATGAACAAGGCTGACCTGGTTGACGACGCTGAGCTGCTGGAGCTGGTTGAGATGGAGATCCGTGAGACTCTGTCCTTCTACGAGTTCCCCGGCGACGACATCCCTGTTATCCAGGGTTCCGCTC
>SVMA01000035.1 GCA_015067635.1 Oscillospiraceae bacterium
ACGGTTCTCACGCTGGAAACCCTGTTATTTTGCTCATTTCCCTTATTTTTTGCGTAATGATACTCACAAAACCACACGATAATCACGTTTTTCAAAGATTATCACGTACTTGTTCTTCTCAGCAAGCGCTGATTCTGTATTGCGATTTTCAAAGAGCCACCCGTTTGGGTGGCTCTTTCTTTATGCGGTGGAATCGGTGTTGCAATCTGCCCCATAATTTGCTAAAATCATACGCAGCGGCAACTTGAATTTGACGAGATGTTTAAGCGTGGAGGGAGGTGTCATTATGATCAAGCCTAAAAGATTGCACAAAGGTGATAAGGTAGCAATCGTTTCCTTGTCAAGAGGAATGATTGGCGAGAAAAACTTCATTCATAAATATGAACTTGCAAAGAATCGATTGGGAGAATACGGATTAGAAGTTGTTGCTATGCCCAATGCTCTGAAAGGGATTGATTATCTGTATCGCCACCCAGAAGCAAGGGCACAGGATTTAATGGATGCATTTAGGGATCCCGAAATCAAAGCGGTCTTTAATGCCATTGGCGGTGATGACACAATCAGACTTCTGCCATATATAGACTTCGATGTTTTGCGAAATAATCCCAAAATCTTCACAGGCTTTTCTGATTCCACAACAAACCATTTTATGATGTACAAGGCTGGCTTGGTTTCTTACTACGGATTATCGGTAATGAACAACATTGCAGAGTATGTGGAAATCAATGAATACACCAGGCACGCCATGGAAATGACATTGTTTACTCCACAGAATACCTTACCGATTCCCTACAGCGTTTTTTGCAGCTATGAAAAGGACAAGGTCTGGTGGAAAGAGGAAAATATGAACCAGGCTACCCCTCGTTACCCCAACACAGGCTATGAGGTTATACAAGGCAGCGGAAAAGTAACTGGTGAACTGCTGGGCGGGTGCGTCGATGTATTCCCAGAGTTGCTTGGAACTTCTTTATGGCCTACACTAGACCAGTGGGAAGGCAAGATTTTGCTGATTGAAACAAGCGAAGTTGATATGCACGAAATGGTGCTATCCTGGCTTTTGCGGAATTTGCATGCCCAAGGTATCCTGCATGCCATCAACGGTATTATTGTGGGCAAGCCTGCTGTGGAAGAAAAGCTGGAAAGATATAAGGATGTGTACCGGCAGGTCGTTGGGTTTGAGGCAAATTTACCGGACCTGCCCATCCTATACAATGTGAATGTTGGCCATGCTTACCCCATTGGAGTTTTTCCGCTGGGTTTACGATACGAAATTGATTGCGATAACAAAATGCTCACTTTGCTGGAGAGTGCAACAGCATGACAAAACACAATTTGTCTAATGGATGGTGAACTATATGCTGTATAAGAAGGAAGAATTTTTCGGTAAGAATGGAATCTGTTATACGTTGAGAAGCCCAGAGCTAAGTGATGCGGAGAAAATGATTGCATATCTGAAAGCCACCGCGGAGGAAACGGAATTCGGTCTGAGCTACCCGGAGGAAATGGATTTTACCGTTAAGGACGAGGAAGATTTTATCACCAATTACGCACAGGATAACGGCAGCATCATGATCTCTGCCTTCGACGGTGACCGATTGGCCGGCAACGCAAGCCTGTGCTGTGTGATGGACCGAAAGAAAACGTGGCACAGAGCCACATTCGGCATTGCCATCCGTAAAAGCGATTGGGGACAGGGTCTGGGCAAAAAGATCCTTACGGAACTGATCGCCTTTGCGAAACAGGCAGGATATGAGCTGCTTGAATTGGAAGTCGCCGCCGATAACACGACCGCCGTGGATCTTTACAAAAAGCTGGGGTTTGTTGTCTACGGTACGCGTTCCCTTTCCCTAAAGCTGAAAAGCGGCGCATACTATGATGAACTGCTGATGGTTCTGAATCTGAAATAACGTGATATCCCCCGGAGGCCATTTGGCTTCCGGGGGATGGTTTTATGCTGTAAACAGATCGTATGTATCCATGGCGATGGTCATTTCTTCGTCGGTGGGGATCACATAGACAGCGACTTTGGATTCCGGTACGGAGATCAACATTTCAGAATGGGCGGCATTGTTAGCATCCGCATCCAGCACAACACCGACATATCCAAGACTGTTGCAGATCCCCTGGCGGAGCTTGACCGCATGGGTGCCGATACCGCCGGAAAACACGATGGCATCCACTCCGTCCATGGCAGCCATGTACGAGCCGATGATCTTCACCAGTTGGTATTTTTGCATTTCAAGGGCAAGCGCTGCTCGCTCATGGTCGGAATCCAGCAGATCACGGTAGTCATTGGAAATGCCGGAAACGCCCAGCAGACCGGATTTTTGGTTGCAGACATCCAGGATATCCTCATAAGAGCAGTTTTCCTGTCTGGCAATGTAATGCAGAACTGCAGGATCAATATTGCCGCTGCGCGTACCCATCATACAGCCTTCGTTGGGGGTAAGACCCATGGAGGTATCGATGCTGACACCATCCCTGACTGCCGCCACGGAGCAACCGTTGCCCAGGTGGCAGGTTATGATCTTCAAGTCCTTCTTCTCCATCAATTCGCCGCAGCGCCGGCTGATATAGCGATGGGACAGGCCGTGGAAACCGAAGCGCCGGATGCCGTATTTCTCATAATATTCATAGGGAATGGAGTACAAATATGCATGCTCCGGCATAGTTGCATGGAAACCGGTATCAAAAGCCGCCACCTGCGGCACCTTCTCGCCAAAGGCATCGATGCAGGCACGGATGCCCATAACATTTGCACGGTTATGCAGCGGTGCAAATTGGGAGTTTTCCTCGATCTCACGGATCACATCTTCAGTGATGAAAGTGGGCTTCGTAAGACGGCTTCCGCCGTGAGCAACACGGTGACCGATGGCGCTGATCTCGCCCAACCCGTCCACAACACCCAGCAACATCCGGAAAGCAGTCGGATAATCCGGGATAGGTGCACACACCTGCTCCTTGTGTCCGTCGGCAAAGCGGTATTCCATGACACCATCACCGCCGATACGCTCGATCTGCCCTTGCACCACAGTAACTTTTTCCGGCATAGTTACCATCTTAAACTTTACGGAAGAACTGCCCGTATTGATCACAAGAATCTGCATATTGACCTCCAAAAACTTCATCGGTCACATTATAGCACGGTAAATACTACATGAATAATACGAAGAATCTATGTTTTTTCATAAGCATAAATTATCGCAAGACGGCGTTTGATTATGGCAAATCCATTCTTGACAAGCAGCTTTTGCGGAGATATAATTCGCTATATGGGCTCGTAGCTCAGCTGGGAGAGCGTACGGTTCGCATCCGTAAGGTCGAGGGTTCGATCCCCTTCGAGTCCACCAAAGTAATCGTCACCACCTATCCGGTGGTGACGATTGCTTTGATTAGAGGGGATCGAATCACCCAAATGCAACAGTCCGGTGGACTGTTGCTTGCCGCCGGACAAACGGCGGCAATACATCTATTTTGCTCTATCAGAGCAAAATGCAAACGATCCCCTTCGAGTCCACCAAAAAATCGGCAAGCTATTTTAAGCTTGCCGATTTTCTCATTTGTAGTAATCCGTTTCCAAAAGCAGATTATTGGCACGGATAAACGTTTGGGCGGTTTGTGCCATGGTTTGCGCTTCCTCGGCGGACAGTTCCTTGCCGGAGAGATTTACGATGATCTCCGGCTCGCCGCTTACCTTTATGCGGCAAGCAATTCCATCCTTAAACCAGCTGCCATCCGGGAACAGCACATACCCCGGATAGGAATCATCGAATGCATCATGCCCCAAATATTGATAGGGACTGTCAACGCCCAAAAGATTCAGCACCGTTGGCAGGAAATCGACTGTACAAAGCGTCTTGTCCACAGCCATACCCGCCCCATCAGCCGACCAGACAAAGCAAGGAGTACGTTCCAGCAAAAGGGATTCCTCCACGCCGGACAGCTGCATGAGAAGCTCGTCATCCTCCATGCCATACGCATAGTGGTCGGTAATGCCGATGATAACTGTGTCGTCCAGCAGATCATTGGCTTCCAGTTCAGTCAGCAATCTTGCAAACATATCGTCCACAAGTCTTGCCTTTGCCCGGATGCAGTCTTCCTCCTCCGTGCTGTATTTCCCTTGATACTCCGGATAGACGGACAGTGCGTAAGCACTCAGTTCCTCATCGTAGCTATAGCCTAGGTGGGCAGAGCGGGTTATGATGGTATTGAGGGTCTTGCCCTCCCGGAAAAATCGGTCACGAAGGGCCTGCACGTCAAAGAGCATACAGTCAGAATAGATCTGCGACTCGTTTTCAGGGTCAAGGTAATCGCCGTAGCTGTGATAAGCACCGTAGCCAACGGCAGGCTCAAGCTCTCCCCTGCTGTAAAAATCGGGTGTGTTGTAGTGGAATACTTCTGCGCTGTAGCCCTGTTTTATCAGCTGGGATGCCAGGGACTGGTCAAAGCTATTCCCCAAATAATCGAATACATAGCCGCCCTCTGTAGGCAGGTAAATGCCCGTATTCATACAAAACTCTGTATTGAGGGTACGGGCAGTGCCGTAGCCGGGCGTATAGAATTGGGTGAAATCAATCCCCTCATCCATCAAGCGGCACAAAGTCGGCGTATCCTCCTCGGTAATGAGGAAATCATCCATGGATTCCATCAAAACCAGCACGACATTTTTACCAACATACCGGCCGGTCATGGCATTATCTTTATGGCTTTCCCGGCCTGCGAAATAGGTCTCCAGTTCATCCGGCTTGACCTCTACCTCTTCTTCCTCTTGTGTTTCGCTGCGGATCACATGATCCCAAATGTCCCGGCACGTTAACTGATACAATCCGGTTACACTGTAAGCGCTTTTCGCATTTGGCAAGGTGCGGTAAACCGTCTTGTACGCGCTGCTGTAAACCAAATTGGGCAGCACAAATACAAGTGCGGCTGCCACGACTGAGGTCAGCACTCCGGGCAGGACCGGGATCTGCTTTCGTGGAAACTTCCAGATCAGCAAGACCCACAGACCGATCAGCAAAATGCCCCCGATCCACCAATGCGGCGGCAGCGTCCGCAAGGTATCTCCCAAAAAGCCAACGCCCTCACTGACATAAAAGAAGTCCCGGATCCACATCAGCTTTCCAAAGACACAATGGTAGCCGGACTGGATCAGACTCCAGGTCAGACAGATCGCGTAAAACACGCCGAAAAAGATCCGGCCTGCCAATTTCGGCAGCATCATGGTGATCAGCGCAAAAATAAGCGCCCACAATGCCGTAAGCACAAAGCCGACAACGGTATCCGGCCGGGATACCAATGCGACAAAAGCATCCGGCAAAAACCAGGCGACAGTATAAAGCAGCAACGGCAGCAAGTACTTGCCGGTGCGGTGGAAATTAGACTTTTTCAAGGCAAAGACTCCATTTAAAAGTACTTTTCTTATAAAATAGCATACCACATTTGTCGTAAAATGTCCAGTTAAGGTTTTCTTACAATCATAACCACCGGCCGTGCCGGTGGTATGCACTAGCCCCCTTGGGGCATGCCCTTTGCTGAGCCTATAGGCTCATCGAAAAGTCTGCCAACCGCGCAGATTTCACGGGCTGCCCCTAAAGGGGCT